>NZ_JBHWKQ010000014.1:0-208739 GCF_042730865.1 Streptomyces sp. NPDC059897
GACACCCTGCAGGACATGCTCCGGTGCTGGACCGGCACCTGCACCACCTGCGGCCAACCACTCACCAGAACCAGAACCTAACGAAGCACTACTAGGGCCCTTCTGACGGATCTTGCTGGAGTCGTGGGCCCTGGCACGCGCATCTGCGGCGTTGTCGTCGGTTGCCAACGCTCCGCGTTGTCGCCCTCCTCCGCCTTGCAGCTGCACGCACCATGCCCCACTCGGGGAGCCGAATGGCGCGGCCTGCCGAGTCCAGCCTGATCCGTCAGAAGGGCCCTAGTGTTCGGGGACCGGTTCCGCCCGGCCCGACGCCAGGGAGCGTTCGGCCGTCGCGAGGGTCTCCGTGAGGCGGAGGCCGAAGCGGGCGTCGCACGGGTGCGCGGGTCCGCCGCGTGCCGCCTCCAGCAGCGAGTCGACGGCGGCGGCGAGCGCCTCTGGGGCGGCGCCGCTGACCGTCGGCATCGGCGACACCCCTTCCGCGCCCCGCAGTTCGACCGCGACGCCGCCCGCCGCCGGGGGCGTGGTCAGGCTGAGCGTCGCCGTGCTGGAGGCGCCGCCCGTGTGCCGGAGCACCAGATGCACCGTGTCGCCGGGGCCGCCGTGCGCCGCCACCGTCCGTACCTCGCCCAGGATCGGCAGCAGCACGGACAAGGCGTGCGGACCCACGTCCCACAGGGCGCCCTTCTCGGCCCGCCAGGGCGTCGTGGCCCGCACCTCCGCGTCGTCGCCGGGGGTGTAGAGCGCGCCGTACCAGTCGGCGCGGCCCGTGAACCAGCCGTCCGCCCCGGCCTGTTCGGCGATCCAGGCCGCGGTGATCGGCGCGTGCCGCAGCGTGCAGAAGACGGTCGACGCGACACCCGCCGCGTCGGCCGCCTCGACGACCGCGCGGGCCGCGTCGGGACGGGTCGCCAGCGGCTTGTCGAGAAGCAGATGGCAGCCCGCCGCGGCGGCCCGCGCGGCGAGCGGGGCCTGGACGTCCGGCGGCACCGCGAACGCCACGACGTCGCTCGCCGCGAACAGGGCGTCCACATCGTCGTACGCCGTAGTGCCGTGCGCGTCCGCGAGCTCGGCCGCCGCCTGCGGCCTGCGCCCCCAGACCCCGACGAGGTCGACGGCCTTGTGCGACCCGAGCGTGGGGGCGTACGTCCGCTGGGCCCAGGGGCCGGTGCCGACGAGCCCGAAACGGGCGGGGCCGGAGGCGGTGGGCGGAGTGGAAGAGGTCATGAGCGGCAGTATCTGCCGGTCGGGTGCCACATGCACAGAGGACCCGGCCGAGCGGGGCAGCGGTCCCCGCGGTGGAGGCCCGACCGGCGCAGACCGGTCAGTCCTGCTGAACGCGCAGTGGCTCGAACACGACGGTGGTGCGCGCGCCGTCGGCCCAGCGCACCGTCAACTCCCCGTCGAGGACGTCGACGTCGGACACGGCGTCCGCGAGCGGCGCTCCCGGCTGTCGCGCGCCGAGCGAGGCCAGCGCCGCGAACACCGCCGTCCCCTCCACGTCCGCCGCGAGGCGCGGCACCCGCACCCACGGCTCGTACGCCGTGCCCTGCGGCGCGCGCACCGCGTCCCGCCGCTCCCAGCCGCGCAGGCCGACCAGCTCCGAGTGCAGGGCGTCCGTGGCCCACCCAGTGAGTGTCACGCGCGCCCCGTGCGGGGCGCCGACGACCCGGTGCACCCGCAGCTCGTACGCGCCGCGCGCCACGGTCACGCTCTCCACGCGGAGCCCCGGCACCATCGGCGGGCCCGACGTGAACACCGGCCGGTGCCAGGACGCGGCCCAGCCCCAGCCCTCGCCCTGACCGGCGCCGAGCGGATGGATGCGGCGCCGCACACTGCCGATGCCGCCGCACTCCACGGAAAGCTGGTTGTCCGCCGCGTTGGCCGGGGACGTGGGCCCGGTGTGGGTGGAATAGGCCTGGCGGCTGTAGAGCACGTCGACGGCTGCCGCGTCCTCGCCCTCGAACGGACGGACGTGGTCGCTGCCGTGGTTGTGCAGCCGCACGATCCCGTCCGCCTGCGTCGACTGCACCAGCAGCCCGGGCGCGGGCAGCGCGAGCACCCGGTCGGGGCCCTCGCTCGGCGCCGCCTCCTCGGTCGCCGTCCACAGCGGATCGTCCTCGCCCGCAAGGAGCGCGACGAAGCCCTTCGACGCCCAGTACGGGGACGCCGGGCCCGAGTAGTTCTGCAGCGTCGCGTCGTGCGGGCCGTGCCAGCCGAGGCTGAGCAGACCCTCGCCCGTGACGCCGCCACGGTCCAGGAAGTAGCGCAGATTCCCGCTGATCAGACGGCGCGACGCGCCCGGGGACAGTGGTGTGTGCCCGGTGACCGCGCCGATGCCGACGGCCGCCGACGCCGCGAACCGGTAGGTCAGCGAACGCCCGAAGTGGATCGGCGCCCCGTCGCCGCCGAACAGCAGCGAGAAGCCCTCCAGGTGCTCGCGGAGCCGCGGCCCCATCCGCTCCGCCAGCGCGGAGTCGCCCTGCAGGTGCGCGTGGAGCATCGGATACAGGTGCAGCGCCCACCCGTTGTAGTGGTCAAAGGCCCGCCCGTCGCCGTCTCGGTACCAGCCGTCGCCCTCGTACCAGGTCTCCATCAGCTCAAGTGCCCGCTGAATGGCGCGCGTCGTCGCCGCGTCGGACCGGCCGACGGACTCCAGGAACGAGGCCACCATGAACGGGAACAGGTACCAGTTGTTCGGCGCCGGCGTGTGCGTGATCGCGCCGCGCAGCCACTTCTCCGCCCGGTCCTGCACATCGCCGTCGAGCCGGTCCCACAGCCACGGCCGGGTCAGGGACAGGCCGAGCGCCACCGAGGCGGACTCCACCATCGGCTGGCCCTGTACGTGGTGGTCGAGGATCAGCGGCCAGGACTCGGCGTCGTCGCGCCCCGGCGTACGGGTGCCCGCGGCGAGGCCGCCCGCGTACCGGTCGAGCAGGCCGTGCGGGTCCTTGCCCTGCGCGCCCGCGACCCGGAAACCGGCCGCCAGGAACGTACGGGCATAGCCCTCGAGCCCGTCCGAGCGGACACCGGACCCCGAGGGGCGGCCCGGCAGGTCGAGCAGCGCGCCCTCGGGCGTCGCCCACCGCCAAGCGGCCCCGAGCAGCCCGTCGGCGACGGCCTCCCAGTGCGCGCGCGTGAAACCGGTGTACGGGCTCGATTCGCGGTCTTCGGCGGGGAGGTCGAACGGGGTGGTGTTCATGCTCATGCGAGGAACGCCAGCCTTTCGCGTCGTACGGGATGGGCGAATCCGTCGCCCGCGGCCCAGCGCGTCACCTCGCCGACCGCGGTGTCGGCGAGGCGCTCCCACTCGCTGCCCTGGGAGCCCGCCAGATGGGGGGTGATCAGCGCGTTCGGGCAGTCCCACAGCGGGTGGTCCGCGGGCAGCACCTCCGGGTCCGTCACGTCGAGGACCGCGCGGATCCGGCCCGCGCGGACCACGTCGGTCAGCGCGTCCTGGTCGACGACGGCGCCCCGCGCGGTGTTGACGAGCGTGGCGCCCGGCCGCATCGAACTCAGCAGCTCCCTGCTGACCAGCCCCGTCGTGGTGGGCAGCAGCGGCGTGTGGACGCTCAACAGGTCGCTGCGCAGGAAGAGTTCGGGCAGGCCCACCCGCTCCACCCCGAGCTCCGCCGCGTCCTCTTCGGAGACGTACGGGTCGTGCAGCAGCACCTCGAAGTCGAAGGGGCGCAGCAGTTCGATCACCCGGCGGCCGATGAGCGAGGCGGACAGGATGCCCACCGTCCGCCGGTAGTTGCCCACCTCCTGCGAGGTGAGCAGCCAGTCGCCGCGCTCGCGCAGACGGCGGAAGTCGCGGGCCCGCTCCAGGACGTGCTTGCCGTGCAGCAGGATCATCGCGAGGGTGTACTCGGCGACCGGCAGCGCGTTGGCCGCGGCCGCCGACGACACCGCGATGCCGCGCTCCCAGCAGGCGTCGGTGACGTGCCCGCGCACCGAACCGGCCGAGTGCACCACGGCCTTGAGTCCGGGCGCCGCCGCCAGCACCTCGGCGTCGAGCGGCGGACAGCCCCAGCCGGTGACGAGCACCTCGACGTCGGCCAGTACCTCCTTGGCCCGCGCCGTCGTCAGATCGTCGAGCACGGGCAGGGGCGCGAGGTCGCAGACCTTCGTGAGCGCGGCCATGGACCGCGGCGTGAAGACGGCCGCCGCGGCCTGGGGGGACATGGCCAGCGCCACGCGGGGCCTGCTCATTTGACCGACCCCGCCGTCAGACCGGACTTCCAGAACCGCTGGAGGAAGACGAACGCGAGGACGAGAGGAAGGACCGCGAGGAGCGAGCCCATGATCACCACCGGGTAGTACTCGGGAGAGACGGTCGCCTGGCTGTTCCATTGGAACAGGCCGAGGCTGACGGGATACAGATCCTGGTTCGACAGCATCACCATCGGCAGGAAGAAGTTGTTCCAGATCGTGGTGAGCTGGAAGAGGAAGACGGTCACCAGGCCGGGGCCCAGCATCCGCAGCGCGACCTTGAAGTACGTCGCCAGTTCGCTCGCACCGTCGACGCGCGCGGCCTCCAGGACCTCGTTCGGTACGTAGCCCTGCGCGAAGATGCGGCCCAGATACACGCCGAACGGATTGAACAGGACCGGGATGAACACCGACCAGAAGGTGTTCACCACGCCGGCCGCCGAAGCGATCAGGTACAGCGGCAGCGCGAGCACCGTCTGCGGCACCATCACCGCCGCGAGCACCAGGCCGAACAGCTTCTCCTTGTGCCGGAAGTGGTACTTGTCGAAGGCGTAGCCACAGGCGACGCTGATCAGCGCACCGATGGCCGCGCCGAGCACCGCGTACAGCAGGCTGTTGCCGTACCAGCGGCTGTAGAGGCCGCCGTCCATCGCGAACAGGTCCTTGAGGTTCTGCACGAACGAGAAGTCGCTGAAGGACAGGATGCTGCTGCTGAACAGCGCGTCGCGCGACTTGGCCGAGGCCAGGACCAGCCACAGGACCGGCAGCAGGGTATAGAGCACGGAGATCGCGACGACGACGTTGACCGTCGCGCGCCCCAGCATCCGGGGGCGAAGGAGGGTGGAGTCGGTGGCGCTCATCGGGCGTCCTCCTCGGCCGAGTTGACACGGTTGGTCCAGCGGGTGACCCCGTACGAGACGGCGATGGTGATGATCAGCAGGATCACCGAGGCGGCGGCCGCGAGCGAGTAGTTGTTGCGGCTGAAGGCGGCGTCGTAGATGTACATGCTGGGGGAGAAGCGCGCGCCGACCATCTGGGAGCCCTGGTGCAGCAGCATCGGCTCCGTGAACAGTTGCAGCGCCCAGATCAGCGTGAACATCGAGACCATCACGACGGAGGAACGCACCAGGGGTGCCTTGACCTGGAGCGCGGTACGCACCGGCCCCGCGCCGTCGACCACGGAGGCCTCCAGGACCTCACGGGGAACGGCCTGCAGGGCCGCGTAGAAGATGACCATGTTGTAGCCGAGGTTGCTCCACAGCGCGATGTTCACGATGGAGGGCAGTGCCGTGTGCAGGCCGAGGAAGTCGATCGTGATGTCCGCCTTGCCGAGCACCTCGATGATCGGGCTGATGCCGGGCGTGTACAGGTAGAGCCAGATCAGGGCGGCGATGATCCCGGGCACCGCGTGCGGCAGGAACAGCCCCAACTGCGCCCAGGACCGCAGCCGTACGACACCCGAGTCGAGGAGCAGGGCCAGCGCGAGCGAACCGACGGTCATCAGCGGGATGTAGATCACGCAGTACAGCGCGACCGTGCCGAGCCCGGACAGGAACGACGGGTCCGTGATGACGGAGGCGTACGAGCGCAGGCCGACGAAGACCGTGCGCTCCGCGCCGAAACCGAGGCCGGGCTGGTCGTCGCTGAAGAAGCTCAGCCACACGGCCGTGCCGACCGGAATCAGGAACACCAGCGTGAGGAGGACGAAGAACGGGGCCATCAGAACGCCCGCGGCACCGCCTCGGCGGCGCCTGGCAGCACGCCGGGCCCTGCGCTGCGGGTCGTCCGAGGCACGGGGCGGCGTGGATGTCGTGACGGGGGCATGGGCTGTCGCGGTCATGAGGAGTCACCTGCCTTTCGGGGACGGGCGTTCACGTGGAGTGCTCGGTGGTCTTCAGGCCCAGGGCCTTGAGGTCCGGCATCGAGCCGTCCTGCGCCGCGCGCATCGACGACTCGAGCGTTCCGGAGCCGGCCGCCGCGCGGGCGAACGCGTCCTGCATGACCTGACCGGTCGCCGTCATCCGGGGGCCCCACGTCCAATCGTCGCGGATCTTGTGCGCCTCCTTCTCGAACAGGGTGTAGATGTCCTGCCCTCCGTAGTACTTGCGGTCGAAGGCGGCGCGTCCCACCTCGATCAGGTCGCTGACGGCCGGGTACTGACTGCTCGCGCCGCTGGACAGCCGCGCCTTGAGGGCGTCGGGGTGCGAGACCTGCCACTCGATGAACTCCATGGCGGCCTCGGGGTGCCGGCTGTCCTTGGTGACGGCGAACGTCGAACCGCCGTTGGTGCCGAGCCCGGGCTTCGAGGGATCCCACTGGGGCTGCGGGGCGATGCGCCACTTCCCCTTGGCCTCGGGGTGGGCGTTCATCTGAGCGCCCGCCTCCCATGCGCCGCTGTGCCGGGTCAGGATCAGGCCGCCCGAGTTCTGGGCGTCGATCGCGCGGCTGCCGGGCGAGTTGACGTAGACGAGGTCCTCGTCGATGAGCCGCTGCCAGTACCTGGCGACGCGCCGGGTGGGGGCATCGGCCAGCGACACGTTCCACGCGCCCTTCGACGTGTCGAACCAGCGGGCACCGGCCGCCCAGGCCAGGCCCGAGAACACGCCCATGTCCACCGCGAAGTAGGTCACCTTGCGATGGCCGCCGGTGCGGCGCACGGCGCGGGCCAGTTCCAGGTACTCGTCCCAGGTGGTCGGGACGTCGAGGTTGAACTTGTCGAACAGGTCCTGGCGGTAGTGCAGCACCATCGGTTCGACGTCGAGCGGCACGCTGTAGATGCGGTTCTCGAACGTGGTGAGGCCCAGCGCCTGGGGCAGCAGCTTCGCCTTCAGCTTGTCGCTGACCAGGCCCGTGATGTCACGGGCCACACCGTCGATCGCGAAACCCGGCAGCTGCGGGTATTCGAGCGTCGCGACGTCCGGGGCGTTGCCCGCCCGGGCCGCGTTGCTGAGCTTGGCGTACCCGCCGGCCGTGCCCGACGGTATCTGTTCGAAAGCGACCTGGATGTGGTCGTGCGTCTTGTTGAACTCGTCCACCACTTCCTGGCTGCCGCGAAGGGCGGACCAGAAGGTGATGGTCGTCTTGCCTGTCCTGCGTGAGCTAGAGCTTGCCGACGACGCGCTGTCGTTCCCGCTGCAGGCGCTCAGGGCGCCCGTCAGCGGCAGCGCGGTAATCGCGGCGAGCACCGATCGACGGCTCTGTCGACCAGGCATGGGCGCCTCCCGCGGCTCCTGCGTGTTCGAGTCACGGGAATCCTGATCGGTTCACGAGATACGGTCAATAGACCGATCAGAAGAAAATGAAACGGTCAAACGCTCACTGTGCGGCGGGAGTTGAGGGGAGCGGGTCGCGATACGGGGCGGAACGGGTCGAACCGCGCACCTTGAGTGTCGGCAGCAGCTCGACCCGGTGCGCGGGACCGGCCGCTCCGCCCCGGCCCAGGCGGTGCAGCAGCAGCTCGGCCGCCGCCCGGCCGACCTCCGCCTTCGGCGGCGACACGGCCGTCAGCGGGGTGCTGCCGAGCCCGGCGACCACGTCGTCGTACGCGATCGCGGAGCAGTCCTCCGGGACGCGGACCCCGGCGTCGCGCAGGGACTGGACGAGCATCAGCGCGTCGACGTCGCCGTGCAGCAGGACGCCCGTGGCGCCCAACTCCTCCAGCAGGGGCGGCAGTTCGAGCGGCCTCTCGGCGTGCTCCGCCTCCGGTTCGGGCACGGCGCCGGGCGAGCTGAGGGCGACGGCCCACTTGTCGACCTGGGGATGATCCGCCGCGATCTCGGCGAACGCCGCCCGCACCGCGCGCGCCGTCGGGCTGTCGTCGCGCGCCGCGAGCACGATGCGGCGGTGGCCGAGGCCCGTGAGGTGCTCGACGGCGAGGTGCACGCCGTACCAGTGGTCGGTGCAGACGGTGTCCACGGCGTGCAGCGCGCTGCCCCTGCGCGGCCTGCGTTCCATCACCACCGTCGGCACGTCGACGCGCGCGAGCCAGGCGTAGTCGGCCTCCTCGGTGGCGAGGCTGCGCCAGCGCGGGGCGATCAGCAGCCCGCGGGCGCCGTCCGCCAGCGCCCGCTCCACGAGGGGCTGTTCGGCGCCCGGCGCCGCGGGGGCGATGTGCAGGGCGATCCGGACTCCGGCCTCCTCGAACGCGGTGCGGGCGCCGTGCAGCATCTCGTACAGATACGCGTGCCGCTCGGGGACGACGACGGCGACGGGGCCGCCGTCCGGGCCGGGGTCCTCGGCCGACGCCGGGGGAGTGCTCCGCTCCTGCCGCCGGTCGTGGCCCTCGTCCTGCTCGGGGAGGATCGGGCGGGCCACTCCGTGCCCGCGGCGCAGTTTGCCGGCGCGCGCGAGTTCCTCGACGTCGCGGCGGAGCGTCACCACCGACACCGCGAGCTCCGTGGCCAGATCGCTGACCCGCGTCGCGCCGCGCGCCTGCACGGCGGCGAGAATCCGCTGCCGCCTGAGATCGACCGGTTCGCGCATGCTGGTGGCCCCCTCGTGTCCCGCTAGGGCCCTTCTGACGGATCTTGCTGGAGTCGCGGGCCCTGGCACGCACATCTGCGGCGTTGTCGTCGGTTGCCAACGCTCCGCGTTGACGCCCTCCTCCGCCTTGCAGCTGCACGCACCAGACCCCGCTCACCGGAGCCGAACGAAGCGGTCTCCCGAGCCCAGCCTGATCCGTCAGAAGGACCCTAGTCCCGCTGTTCGTTTGAGCGTTTCGCTGAACGCTTCGGCCGAGCATAACCAGCGGGCGGCGTCGGGCGTCAGCCCTCCGTGGGATTCGGCTCCGGCGGAACGTGATCGAGGACGATGCCGAAGTGCTGGTCGTAGGCCTTGAGGACGGAGGCGTCGGTGGGGAGCTCGGTGACGGTGCGCTCGCCGTCGACGGTGGCCGTGAGCGTATGACCGCTGAGGGTGATCCGGCCGTCCGCGGTCAGCAGCGAACAGACGAGGGACCGTGTGAAGTGGGAGGCGGGGGAGGTCCGGTGGTACCAGGCGCCCGCCTCGAAGTCCCTCAGCGCGCGCGGCCGTTGCTCGAGCAGATACTGCACGTCGCCGTCCCTCAGGACGAGGAGGTCGCCTGCCGCCGCGCCCTCGACCGCATCCGCGTCGGCGTCCCCGATCCGGAACACCCCGCCCGGATCGGGCTGCTCGCCCCGGTCGTCGAAGGCCAGCGGATAGTGCGTGTGCGTGCCGAACCCGACGTCGGCGAGCCACGTCGTGCCGTCCGAGGTGCGTACGCGCAACGCCATGTGGTCGTACGGGATGCCGAGCCGGCCGTCCTTGCCCGCGACCCGCGCCTGAAGCGGCGTCACCTCGAACCCGAGGGCCGAGAGCAGGGCGCCGAACGCGCCGTTGAGCTCGTAACAGAAGCCGCCGCGGCCGCGGTCCACAAGTTTCTCGACGAGCGCGTCCGCGTCGAGGACGATCTCCTCGCCCAGGTGCACGGAGAGGTTCTCGAACGGTACGGCGAGCAGATGCGCCAGATGCAGCGCGCGCAACGCGTCCGCGGTCGGCGCCGAGGGGCGCTCGGCGCCGATGCGGCGGAGGTAGGCGTCGGTGCGGCGGTGATCCATGACGCCAGTGTCGCAGGGTACGGCGGGCGGCCCGGCGTCCGGTGGCGGGTGTCAGCCCTGGTGGGTGTCCGGGCCCGGACGCACCGGGAGTTCGCGCACGCTGTTGCCCACGAAACTGGCGTTCACCGGCAGCTCCTCCTCACGAACTGCCAGGTCGAGCGCGGGGAACCGGGTGAAGAGACGCTCCAGGGCCACCGTCGCCTCGAGCCGGGCCAGCGGGGCCCCCAGGCAGTAGTGCGCCCCGTGCCCGAGCGAGAGATGCCGGCCCGGGAGGGCGCGCGTGACGTCGAAGCGGTCGGCGTCCGGGCCGTGTGCCGCCGGGTCACGGCCCGCTGCCGAGTATCCGGCGAGTACGGGTGTGCCCTTCGGGATCTGCGTGCCGTCGACGGTGAGGTCCCGCGTCGGGTAGCGGAACGGGAAGTAGCTGACGGGGCTGTCCCAGCGAAGCGTCTCCTCCACGACATCCGGCCAGCCCGCCGCCCCTTCGCGCACCAGGGCCAGCTGCTCGGGGTGGGCGCACAGCGCGCGCACCGCGTTCGTGATCAGGTTCAGCGTCGTCTCGTGCCCGGCGACGACGAACAGAATGAGCGTTCCGATCAGCTCTTCGCGGCTGAGCCGGTCGCCGTCCGCCTCGTGCGCCGCCAGCAGCGCGCTCGTCAGATCGTCGCCCGGCTCCCGGACGCGGGCGGCCACCACCTGGGCCAGTACCGACACCATCTCCTGGTTGGCGGCGACGGCTCTTGCCGGTGAGATGTTCGTGGCCACGACCTCGCTGGACAGCCGGTGCAGTGTGTCCCTGAACTCCGCGTCCACGCCGAAGAGTTCGCAGATCACGCCCATGGGCAGGGGCAGCGCGAAGTGGGTGCGCAGATCGGCCACGCCGTCCCCGTCCCGCGCCGCCGAGGCCAGGCCGTCCAGCAGTTCGTCCGTGAGCGCCTCCACCCGTGGCCGCAGCGCCTCGATCCGCCGCGCCGTGAACGCCCGGCTCACCAGGGACCGCAGCCGCCGGTGGTCCTCGCCGTCGGCCGTCGTCATCCCGCGCACCGTCGCGAACGTCCGCAGCGGCCACCCTGCCGGTATGCGGCCCTCTGCCAGCGCCGTGAAGTGCCGGGCGTCCTTGGCCACATCGCTGTGCCCGAGGAACTCCTTCAGGGCGTCGTGTCCCAGCACGAGCATGCCCTGCACGTCATCGGGCAGCACCACGGGGGCCACCGCGCCGTGTGTGCGCAGCAGGGCATTGCGCGCGTGCGGGCAGCCGCCGGACGGGTCGATGCGGTGCGGCTGGTCCGAGGAGACAGCGGTCATGTCGAGCTCCTTGCAGGCCGGGAATGGCGATGCACCGGAACGCGACCGACACACCGAATGCGGATCGCAGCCGATGCTAGGGCCTGTCTTCAAACTCCCGTCTGCGTCGCGGCGTCTGGCACGCACGCTCGCGGCGTTGCCGAAAAGCCCGAGTAGCTCCGCTACGAGGACTTCCCGGCGCCTTGCGATCGCACGCACCAGACGCCGCGACGCCGCCCTTCGGGCGACGACGGGAGTTTGACGACAGGCCCTAGGGCGACTCGGACTCCAGGCCCAGACCGTAGATCCGCTCCAGCAGCCACGCCTCGTTGCCCGCGAGGCCCGCCCTGCTCAACGCCTCGTCCGCCTCGGTGATCGGCACCGTGAGCACCGCGGCCGTGGCCGGTGACTCGGATGTCGAGAGCGCCGCGCGGGCCGTGTGCATGAGGCGCAGGCAGGCCTGCGCCGCCGCCAACTCGGGGTTCATGGTCAGCTGTCCGTGGTTCCTGGTCCCGTTCATGCCTCCACTCTTGCGCATGGGTCTGACAATCCGGCCGCGACGACGCGGGACTACCCTCGGGAAGATCCACTCGAGGGAGAGGAGGGGCCGCTGTTGTCGTCGCCGCTCGCGTTCTCGCTGTTCGACCCGGCCGCCGGACAAGGCCCGCGTCAGCTCGCCGAGTTGGGTCTCGCCCTGGTGCTCTCCACGCTGATCGGGGCGGAGCGCGCCGTGCGGCAGAAGAGCGCGGGGCTGCGCACGCACACCCTCGTCGGCGTGGGCAGCGCACTGTTCATGGAGGTGTCGCAGCACGGGTTCAACTCCGTGCTCGGCATGGACGGCGTGTCGTTCGACCCGTCACGCGTCGCCGCGCAGATCGTCTCCGGCATCGGCTTCATCGGCGGCGGTCTCATCTTCGTGCGGCGCGACGCGGTCCGCGGCCTGACCACCGCGGCGACCGTCTGGCTCACGTGCGCCATAGGGATGGCGTGCGGCGGCGGCCTCCCCTTGCTCGCCATCGCCGCGACGGCTTGCCACTTCCTGGTCGTCCGCGGCTACCCGTGGCTGACGCGCCGCGTCCCGACCTTCGCCACGGAGCGGCGCTCGGGCCTGCACCTCGCCTACCGGGTCGGCTCCAGCGTCCTCACCCGCGTCCTGGAGGAGTGCACGAGCCGCGGCTTCCGGGTCGTCGAACTGCGGGGCGGCAGCGCCGACTGGGAGCCCGGCCGGGAGAGGGCCGGCACGATGGCCGTCCGCATGGAGATCGAGGGGACGGCCGACGTCCCGCACCTGGTGGCCGTGCTGGCGGAGTTGGACGGGGTGCTGGACGTGGCGTCGCTGGCGGCGGCGCCGGACGAGTAGCCCGGTGGGGGAGCGAAGAGGCAGGCCCCGGTTCCCCCGTGCGGGCCCGGCGGATCACCTCCGCGTCAGCCGCAACCGCAACCCCCGCGGCATCAGCGTCAACCGCTCCGTGATCGCGAGCCGGTAGTCGGGCTCGGGGCTCAGGTCGTAGCGGCGAAGGAGGAGGCCCAGTACCAGCGTCGCCTCGTGGAGGGCGAACTGGCGGCCGATGCAGGCGCGGGCGCCCGTGCCGAACGGCTTGAAGACGTGGGCGGGGCGGGCGCGGACCGCCTGTGGGGTGAACCGCTCCGGGTCGAAGGCCTCTGGGTTCTCGCCCCACGCGTCCGGATCACGGTGCAGCATCGTCGTCAGGACCAGCGCCCACGCGCCGCGCCGCATCGGGTGCGTGCCGCCGAGCGTCGTGTCCGCGAGGGCCTCGCGCGCGAACGCCGGTGCGGTCGGCCACAGGCGCAGCGACTCGTCCAGCACCCGCCGCAGGTAGCGCAGCTTGGCGACCTGTTCGTACGCGGGCACATCGGCGTCGCCCCAGACGCGGTCGACCTCGTCGCGGGCCTTCGCGAGTACGTCAGGGTTCTGCGCGAGGTAGTGCAGGGCGAAGGACAGCGCGCCGGACGTCGTCTCGTGCCCGGCCACCAGGAACGTGATGACCTGGCGGCGGATGTTCTCCGGCGAGAGCCGCTCGCCGGTCTCCGGATGCGTCACCTCCAGCATCCGGTCGAGCAGATCGCCGGGCCCGCCGTCGGAGGCGCGGCGCGCGGCGACCACCTCGTCGACCGTGCGGTTCAGATACGCCCGGTCCGCCGCGTTGCGCTTCTCCGCGCCGCGCAGCAGCACGGACAGCAGCGGCGGCACGACGTTGCGGCGCTGCGCGAACGTCAGGGCGCCGACCATCGCCGTGACGAACGGGTGCGGCCGCTCGCGCTCGAACGACCCGAAGTCGTGCCCGAACCCGGTCCGCGCGATCGTCTCCAGGGTCAGCTTGGTCATGTCGGCGGGCACGTCGACCGTGCGGCCCGCGGCCTCGCTCGTGTCCCAGGACGCCATCAGCTGCCCCGCCACGTCTAGCATCAGCGGGTGGTAGCCGGCCATCGCGTCGCGGCTGAAGCCCGGCGCCAGGATGTCGTGCGCGAGCTGCCAGTTGGGCTCGTGGTTGTACGCCGTGAACAGGCCGTCGCCCGCGACGGGGCGCAGATTCGCGACGCCGAGGCCGACGTGCTTGGCGAACCGCGACTCGTCGGCCAGCTCCGCCGCCAGCTCCGCGCCCGACACGAACACGATCTCCTTGCCGAACCCCTTGCGCCGGAAGATCGGCCCGAGTTCGGACGCCAGCTTCATCGAATCCTGCAACGGGGAGCGGACGTTCGCCCCCACCACGTCACCGATGAACGGGACCCGGCGGGACGGGTGCGGGATGCGGTCCAGGCGCGGCCACCCCTGCTCGGCACTGCGAAAACCTCGCGGCAGCGGGGTGCCCGCGGCCTGCGTCACCTGCGGCGTCGTCATCGTGTCCATCTCCCTTGCACCGATGCCCTGTTGGAGCACCCGGACCACACTGTTAGACGTGGATTCAATAACGGGCCACAGTCTGTGCCTGTTATTGAACTCACGTCAAGTAAGGGGTGGCAGGTCCAGTAGGGTGCGCCTCATGACCAGGGAGCGAGCGGGAGTGTCGGCGACGGGGGAGCGCACCCGGCGCAGGCTCAGCACGCAGGAGCGCCGCGAGCAACTGCTCGCCGTGGGCGCCAAGTTGTTCGCGCAGGCCCCCTACGGCGACGTATGGATCGAGGAGGTCGCGGAGATCGCCGGCGTCTCGCGCGGGCTCCTGTACCACTACTTCCCGAACAAGCGGGACTTCTTCGCCGCCGTCGTGGAGCGCGAGAGTCAGCGGATGCTGCGTTTGACGGCTGCCGTGCCCGGCATTCCGGTACGCGATCAGCTCGGCACGGGGCTCGACACCTTCCTCGAATACGTCGCCACGCACGCGCACGGCTTCCGCGCCTTCCACCGCGCCGAGGCGGCGGGCGACCCGGCCGTGCGCGCGGCGTACCAGCAGGGGCTCGCCGCGCACGAGGAGCAGATCATGGCCGCCCTCGCGGCGGACCCGCACATCGCCGACAGCCTCCCCGAGCCGGACGTGCTGCGCCTCGCCGTGCGCGGCTGGCTCGCGTTCCTCGTCGCCGTCTGCCTCGACTGGCTGGACGCGTCGGAGCTCACGCGGGAGCAGGTGCGGGAGCTGTGCGCGCGGGCGCTGGTGGGGGCGATCGGGATCTGACCGGCGGTGCGGGGGCGTGGAGGCGCCCCCGGAGGGTTCGTAAGGTTTCATAAGGGTAACTTGCAAGGCTTCCTGTCAACTTCGTACGGTGTCGACATGTCAGCAACGCAGTCAGCCGCAGGGGACGAGCCGCCCACCGAGCAGATCGCCGCCGATCTCGCCACCGTCGTCGGCCGGCTCTCGCGCCGGCTGCGCAGCGCGTCGCCGGACAGCCTGCTCACGCCCACCCAGCGCACCGTCCTCGCGCGCCTGGAGTCCGAGGGGCCCGGCACGACCGCCGCGCTCGCCCGCGGCGAGTACGTACGGCCGCAGTCCATGCGGCTCACCCTCGGCGCCCTGGAGGAACAGGGCTTCGTGTCGCGCGCGGCGGACCCGACCGACGGGCGGCAGTCCGTCGTGTCGATCACCGACAGCGGCCGCGCCACCCTCGACGCCGTCCGGGCCGCCAAGCACGGCTGGCTCACCCGGGCGCTCACCGACGAACTCGACGCCGCCGAGCGGCACACCCTCGCCGAGGCCACCGCGCTCCTCGAACGGCTGGTGCGCAAGTGACACAGGGCGTGGGAGACCCCGCCGTCGTCGCAGGCGACGGCGAGGCTTCCGCGCTGCGACAGGGGTTCAGGGCCCGGCTCACCGCGCCCCTGCTCCTCGGCTCCGTGCTCAATCCGCTCAACACCACAATGATCTCCACCGCCCTGGTGGCCATCGGGCACGACTTCGGGATCGGCGCCGCCGACACGGCCTGGCTGATCTCCGTCCTCTACCTGGCGAGCGCCGTCGCCCAGCCCGTCCTCGGCAAGCTCGCCGACACGCTCGGCCCGCGCCGTGTCTTCCTGGCCGGGCTCGTCGTCGTATGCGTCTCCGGGGTCGTCGGCGCGCTGGCCCCCGCCTTCGGCTGGCTCATCGTCTCCCGCCTGCTCCTCGGCATCGGCACCTCCGCCGCCTACCCGGCCGCCATGGCCGTACTGCGCGACGAGGGCCGCCGGGTGGGCCGCCGCCCGCCCCGCCCCGTCATGGCCCGCCTCTCCTTCGCCGCGCTCGGCAGCGCCGCGGTCGGCCCGACGCTCGGCGGACTGCTCGTCATGGTCGTCGGCTGGCGCGGCATCTTCGCGGTCAACGTGCCGGTGGCGGCGATCGCGTTCGCCGCCGCCCTGCTGTGGATCCCGCGCGATCCCCCGCGCTCCACGGACGGGGAACCGGCACCGCGTCCCGCCCTCGACCCCCTCGGCATCGGCCTGTTCACCACCGCCCTCACCGTCCTGGTCTTCTTCCTCCTCGACCTGTCCGACCCCATGTGGTGGCTGCTCGCGCCGTTCGTGGCACTCACCGGCGTGCTGGTGTGGTGGCAGCTGCGCAGCAGGACGCCGTTCATCGACGTCCGCATGCTCGCGGGCAACGGCCCGTTGGCCCGCACCTACCTGCGCCACGGCCTGAGCTATCTGCTCATCTACTGCGTGATGTATGGCTTCACCCAGTGGCTGGAGGAGGCCCGCGGCTTCTCCTCCGGGCACACCGGGCTGCTGATGCTCCCCATGTCGCTCACCGCCCTGGTGTGCTCGCTGCTCGGCGCCCGCACCAAGGGCATCCGCGCCCCGCTCATCACCGCGTGCCTACTGCTGACCGCGGGCGCGGGGCTGCTCGTGTTCCTCGACGGCGACACACCTCTGGCGCTGCTGCTGCTCGCGGGCGCGTGCTTCGGCATCCCGCAGGGGTTCGTCGGCACCTGCAACCAGGCCGCCGTGCAGGAGCACGCCCCCGCCGCCGACATCGGCTCCGCCGCGGGGCTCCAGCGCACCGCCCAGTACATCGGGGCCATCACCGCGTCGAGCCTGATCGCTCTCGCCTACGGGCAGCGCGCCAGCGACAGCGGCCTGCACCTGATGGCCGGTGTCTCCGTCGTCCTCGGTGTGCTCTTGGTGGTCCTGACGGTGACGGACCGGGCGCTGCGCAGGAGTTGAGCCGGTGCCCGTTCAGGACGCCGGCGGTGGCTGCGGGTGTGGCTGTGGCTGTGGCTGCTGTTGCGCGCGCTCCAGGAAGCGCAGCAGCTCCACCGGGAACGGCAGCACCAGCGTCGAGTTCTTCTCGGCGGCGACCGCCACCACGGTCTGAAGGAGGCGGAGTTGAAGGGCGGCGGGCTGCGCGGACATCTCCTTCGCCGCCGCGGCGAGCTTCTTCGAGGCCTGCAGTTCGGCGTCGGCGTTGATGACACGGGCGCGGCGCTCACGGTCGGCCTCGGCCTGCCGGGCCATCGAGCGTTTCATGGTCTCCGGCAGCGACACGTCCTTGATCTCGACGCGGTCGATCTGCACGCCCCAGCCCACGGCCGGGCTGTCGATCATCAGCTCCAGGCCCTGGTTGAGCTTCTCCCGGTTCGACAGCAGATCGTCGAGGTCGCTCTTGCCGATGATGGAGCGCAGCGACGTCTGCGCCATCTGCGAGACCGCGAACCGGTAGTCCTCGACCTGGATCAGCGCATTCGCCGGGTCGACGACCTTGAAGTAGATGACGGCGTCCACCCGCACCGTGACGTTGTCCCGCGTGATGCCGTCCTGCGCGGGCACCGGCATCGTCACGATCTGCATGTTGACCTTGCGCAGCCGGTCGAGCACGGGGACGACCATCGTGAACCCCGGCTCACGCGCGCTACCCGCCAGCCGCCCGAGGCGGAAGACGACGCCACGCTCGTACTGCTTCACCACGCGGGCCGCGGCCGCCGCGTACACCAGAAGGACGCAGAGCAGCGCCACGCCCGCGACCGCCAGTTCCTGGACCATGGCGACACCCCCAGGTGTCCGAATCCACCGCTTAATCAACGATATGCCTGGTGTGCCGGTCCAGTCGAGGGGCGGAAGGGGAGTAGAGGGGAGTAGGCAGGGGGGCGGGGCTCATTCCGCGTCGTGGAGCACGAGCCCCAGAGTGTGGCGCCGGCCCGAGCGGACCGTGCTCACACCGTGCCGCATCGGACCGTTCGACCAGCCGCGCACCGAGCGCACCGGCCGGTCACGCGTCGTGAACACCAGGGCGTGCCCCTGGAGCAGCGTCGTCGAGTAGCCGCGCGACTGGGCGCGCGCCCGCTGCTCGGTCATCAGGAACTCGCCGCCGGTGAAGTCGACGCCCGGCTCGTCCAGGCCGATCACGACCTGCAGCGGAAACACCAATTCGCCGTAGATGTCGCGGTGCAGCGCGTTCCAGTCGCCCGGCCCGTAGCGCAGCAGGATCGGCGTCGGCCGCGTCTGGCCCGCCGCATGGCACCGCTCCAGCCAGCCGTCGAGGGTGTCCGGCCACGGCGCCGCCCTGTTCAGGCGCCGCGCCCACTCCCGCGCGACCGGCAGCAGCCGCGGATAGAACGCCGCACGCAACTCCTGTACGAGCCCGGGCAGCGGGTGGTCGAAGTAGCGGTACTGTCCGCGGCCGAACCGGTAGCGCTCCATGTCGATCGTCGACCGGAACCGGTGCACGTCGTCGTAGAGCGCGGCAACGGACCGGCACTCGTCGGCGGTGAGCACGGGAACAGGGGTGAGCGCATGCCCGAACGCGTCGAGTTCCGCGCCGAGGGCGGCCCAGTCGAGGGCCTCCACCCGGGCCTGCGGGGCAGTGGTGGTGCCAGTCATCGCTGTACGTCTCCGTAGGTGGGCGGTAGCGGCCAGGCCACCAGCCTCGTCGGCCCCGGCACGGTGTGCTGGCGGCAATCGGACGCGGTGTTCGGTGGGGTAATGTGGCCGCTCCGTGCAGCACCGCGAAGGAACGAGGAGGTGAGTCCGATCAGCGTTGTGTCAGATCGGGAGCTCCCTTCTCCCGCCGTACGCCCCGCCCGCTCGCGCTGAGCGTGGCCTCGGCCCCGCGGTGACCGGGAGCCCCCTCGGCATCCCGAGAGGCAACCCCCTTATGCCGCTTTCCCCTTCGACCGGCTCAGCCCTTCCGGCCGGTTCCGTCCCCGTGGCCGAGTCCCTGCGCGCCGCCGGCTGCGTATTCGCCGAGGACGAGGCGCGCGTCCTGCGGTCCAGCGCCCGCGACGCCGCCGAACTGGCCGCCATGGTCGAGCGCCGCGCGAGCGGACTGCCCCTGGAGCACGTCGTCGGCTGGGCCGAGTTCTGCGGGCTGCGGGTCGCCGTCGACCCCACCGTCTTCGTGCCGCGCCGCCGCACCGAGTTCCTGGCCCGCCAGGCCCTCACGCACACACCGCCCGGCGCCGTCGTCGTCGACCTGTGCTGCGGCACGGGCGCAGTGGCCGCCGTCCTGGCCGCCCGCCGCCCGTCCCGGCTGCACGCGGCCGACCTCGACCCCGCGGCCGCGCGCTGCGCCCGCCGCAACCTCGCCCCGCTCGGCGGCGAGGTCCACGAGGGCGACCTGTACGCGCCGCTGCCCGCCGACCTCAGGGGCCGCGTGGACACCCTGGTGGCGAACGGGCCCTACGTCCCCACCGGCGACGTCGCCCTGCTGCCGCCCGAGGCCCGCGAGCACGAGCGGCGCATCGCCCTCGACGGCGGGCACGACGGCCTCGACGTGCTGCGCAGGGTGGCGGGCGAGGCCCCGGACTGGCTCGCGCCCGGCGGACACCTCTTCGTGGAGACGAGCGAACGCCAGGCCGCCGCTGCACAGGCGGCCGTCCGCTCGGCGGGCCTGCACGCACGCGTGGTCGCGAACGAAGACCTGTACGCCACGATCGTCATCGGTACGCGCGTCTCCTGACGTGGGGGTTTGACCCGGCGCGTCGCCGGTACCCGCAAGAACCACGGACCCAGGTCCGGGTACCGGCGACGAAGAGGGAGCAGCACCATGACCGACACGCCTCCCGTCAGCGGCTTCGCCCCCACGGAGGTGGGCGTGGCCCTCAGCGACTGCACACCACAGGACGCCGCCACGGTCCTGCGCGTGCTGTGCACCGCCTTCCCCTCGGACCGCACACCCACGGAGCGTCCCGACGACGACGCGACGGTCTGGCTCACCACACTGGACGCCGCCTCCCCGCCGGAGCCCTCCGAGGCGAAACCCCTGGCAGAGGCAGTCACCGCGGACATCCAGGGCGGCCCCGAGGCACTGGATCATGTGCGCGCGGCGCTGGCGAACGCCTTCACCCTCAGCGAGGCGAATGCCGCCTCCGGTGACCAGGAACAGGAGCTTCACGTGCGCCTGATGACGCGGCACTGACCGGGGAATCCGGCGCGGGGCGACGGGTGTTGGTCCGGAGGACCGCACCCAGGACAGCACGCCCGCGTGAAAGGCTCTGCCTCCATGACGAACACCGCGCCGACCCCGGCCCCCGAAGTGCTGCACTACACCGCGTTCTCGACGAGCCCGGACGGCGGAAACGGCGCCGGTGTCGTACTCGACGCGACCGGTCTCGGTGACCGCGAGATGGTGGAGATCGCCGCCGAACTCGGCTACTCCGAGTCCGCGTTCCTCACACCGGGCCCCGACCCGGACGACAAGCGGTCCTTCACGCTGCGGTACTTCAGCCCCAAGGCCGAGGTCGACTTCTGCGGCCACGCCACCGTCGCCGCGGCGGTGGCGCTCGGCGAGCAGTTCGGCACGGGGGACCTTGAATTCCACACCGCGGCGGGACGCGTGCCGGTCGCCGTCGGCAGCGAGGACGGCGTCCTCAAGGCCACCCTCACCAGCGTGGAACCGCGTGTGCACGAGGTGGCCCAGGACGACGTGCGGGAGGCGCTCGCCGCGCTCGGCTGGCAGGCCGACGAGCTGGACTCGGCGCTCCCGCCGAGGATCGCCTACGCGGGCGTGCGGCACCTCGTCCTCGCCGCCGCCACCCGCGAGCGGCTGGCCGAGCTGGACTACGACTTCGACGCCCTGCTGGCCCTCATGCGCAGGCTCGACCTGACGACCGTGCAACTGGTGTGGCGCGAGAACCCGACCACCTTCCACGTGCGCGACCCGTTCCCGGTCGGCGGCGTGGTGGAGGACGCCGCCACGGGCGCCGCGGCAGCCGCCTTCGGCGCGTACACCCGCGAACTTGGCCTTGTGCCCGCACAGGCCCGCCTGACGCTGCACCAGGGCCACGACATGGGCCGCCCGTCCCTGCTGGAGGTCGAGCTGCGCGCGGGGGAGAGGCGGGTGCGGGTGACGGGCGCCGCGGTCCGCGTCCAGTGCTAGCCTTTCGGAGGCCGTGCGAGAGAACGAGGAGGTGGTACCCGTGAACGAATCGACATGGGTGCTCTCCTCCGGGGTCACGGTCGGGCGATAGGTCGTCGCCCGGGAGCGCCGTATCTCAGCTCTCCCGAAAGGCACGACCATGCGTTTCACCTCTGAACAGCGCCTCGACGACGGTGTCGTCGAGCGCGCGTTCACCCTCGGCGACATCCCCGGCATCCTGTGGACGCCCGCCTCCGCGTCGGCGTCCGCGCCCGTTCCGCTGATCCTGCTCGGCCACCCCGCACTCGGCCTGAACAGGATGTACCCGCGGCTCCTGGCCAGGGCGCAGGGCTGCGCCGCGGCGGGCTTCGCCACCGCGACCATCGAGCTCCCCGGCTGCGGTGACCGGCCGCGTTGGCCCGCCGCCGAACAGGCCCGTGCCGACCTGCGCCGGGCCCTGCAGGCCGGCGAGCCGGTCGGCGACGAGATCATCGACGCCCTCATCCTCCCGCTCGTCGAGAAGTCGGTCCCGGAGTGGCAGACCGCCCTGGACGCCCTGCTCGCGCAGCCGGAGATCGGCGGCCCGGTCGGCTACTCGGGCGGCGTGATCTCCATCGGCGTCCGCCTCGCGGTCGTCGAGCCGCGGATCGTGGCCGCCGGCCTCTTCGCCGGGAGCTTCGTGCCCCGCGCCATGTTCGACGAGGCCCGCCGCGTCACCATTCCGCTGCACGTCCTACTGCAGTGGGACGACGAGGGCAACGACCGGCAGGCGGCCCTCGACCTGTTCGACGCCTTCGGCTCCAAGGAGAAGACGCTGCTCGCCAGCATGGGCGGACACACGGGCGTCCCGCAGTCCGCGGGGGAGCACGCGGGCGCCTTCTTCGTCAGGCATCTGAGCTAGCCCAGGCAGCGTTGCCGGCAGGAGTTCGAACGACCCTGGTCACGTCCCGTAGGACACGTTCACCTCGCGGAACCCCAAGGAACGCAGCAGGCCACGCAGCATCTCGGTCGTGTTGCGCTCGGCGCGGCCCGTGAGGTGGCTGTCCCGCGCGGCCTCGCCGATGTGCCGGGCGGCGAGTTGGCGCACCGCCTTCTCGTCGCCCGGGTTGTCGGAGAAGAGGTCGCCGAGCCGGTCCAGCAGCCCGCGCTGCTTCGCGAGGGCGTACGAGCGGTCCGTGTCGAGCACGGGCGCGGCGAGCCGGGCGTGCGGCAGGCGCAGTGTCGCGGACGTGCGGTCGTCGTTGACGCGGACGTCGCCCGGGCCGATCCGGCCCAGGTCCACGTACGCGTTGACGCTGCCCGCGCCGACGTAGAGCGTGCGCGTGCCCTGGATGGCATCCGGCAGGTACTTGGAGTCCTTGTCCAGGTCGACCACCACCTGGTAGTTCCCGGCCGCGGCGTCGTAACGGCTCAGGTCCCGCACGGACTTGAGCAGCGCGGGCCCCGAGCGGTCGTGCGTCTCGGAGCCGAACACGTCGCCCAGGCGGTGCGCCATGCCAAGGCCGGTGAGCACGACCGCGAGCACCACGAAGAGCACGGCCGCCGCCTTCGCCCACAGGGGCAGTCGCGCCGCCCTCGCCCACCGGGGCAGTACGGACCTCGTCGTCATGGGGAGGCCTCCTTCCCATGACTACGAAATGCCACAGGAGGCGCTGATCACGCCCTTTTCAGGAAGCCGCGAACCGTCGTACGTACCGCTTCTGCCACGGCGTCTCAACCGCCTCACGCCTGTAGTGCTCGCGTACGTAGGCGACGGCCACGTCCGCCGGTACTCCGTCCAGTACCGCTAGACACGCGAGCGCTGTCCCCGTACGCCCGCGTCCGCCCGCACAGGCCAGTTCCAGCCGCTCGTGCGCGCAGCGCCGCCACGCGTCGGTGAGTACCGTACGCGCGCGTGCCCGGTCGGCGGGGAGCCGGAAGTCGGGCCAGCGCAGCCACGTCGACTCCCAGTCCACGGGCGGGGGTTCGGCCCCCAGCAGATACACCCCGTACGTCGGCAGGGGCCCGACGGGCAGCGGATCGCGCAGCCCTCTGCCACGCACGAGCCGCCCCGACGGCAGCCGCAGCACACCCGGAGCGCCGGCCTCCCACGTCACCGCCGTCACCGCGCGTCCTTCGCCGCCGACAGCAGGAACGCGGCCATCCGGCGCGCCCGCCCGAACGCGTCCGGGAACACGTCCAGGCCGTCCGAGACCAGCGCCCCCTCGTGCAGCAGCATCAGGGAACGCCCCAACTCCCTTGCGGCGTCCGGCGCCACGTCCCCCGCGAGCCGGGTGAACAGCTCCAGCATCCACTGCTTCTGACCGGTGATCACCGCGTACGCCGGGTGCGCAGGGTCGCTGATCTCCGCGTGCGCGTTGACCATGCTGCAGCCCTTGCCGCTGTTGTCGCGCATCCACTCCCGGGAGGCGTCGAAGACGGCCAGTACCCGGTCGGCGGGGGAGAGTTCGGCGTCTTCGAGATGGCGGGCGAGATAGGCGCGCCAGCGGGCGTCACGGGTCGCCAGATAGTCGACGACGATCTGCTCCTTGGACCCGAACCGGTCGTACAGCGTCTTCTTCGTGACGCCCGCCTCCGCCGCGATCAGATCCACGCCGACCGCGTGGATGCCGCGCTCGTAGAACAGCCGTGAGGCGGTCTCCAGGACCCGGCGCGCGGCAGGAGTGAGGTCGGGCCGGTCCGGATCGACGGCCGGCGGGGCGGGGTTCGTCGAAGTAGGCATGCACCCAGCCTATACCGATCTGTATAGTGGAGCCAGGTAAACCGATCGGTATACCTGGGCCGTACGGCCCTCGACCTGAACCCGACCACGCGAGGCGGTGGCCGTGCCATGAACGTCCTTCTGTCCATCGGATTCGTCCTGACCTGGAGCTCCGGCTTCATCGGGGCCAAACTCGGGGCCGGCGACGCGAGCGCCGTGACCACGCTCATGTGGCGGTTCCTGCCGCTCGCGCTGGTCCTGGGCGCCGTCGCGGTGGCGGTCGGCAGGGACCGATGGCGCGGCCTCGGGGCACGCGCCGTCGGACGGCAGGTCGTCATCGGCGCCCTCTCGCAGAGCGGCTACCTGCTGACCGTCTACTACGCCATCGAGCTCGGCGTCTCCAGCGGCACCACCGCCCTCATCGACGGCACCCAACCCCTGGTCGCGGGCGCCCTCGCCGGGCCGCTGCTGCGGCAGTACGTCACCGCGCGCCAGTGGCTCGGCCTGTGCCTGGGGCTGGCCGGGGTCGTGGTCGTCACCACGGCCGACGCGGGCGCCGTCACCGGCGTGCCGTGGTGGGCCTACGGCGTCCCGTTCCTCGGGATGCTGTCGCTGGTCGCGGCCACCTTCGTGGAGAGCCGCTCGCGCACCCGGGTCGAACCCATGGTCGCGCTGACCGTGCACTGCGCCACCAGCGCCGTCGTCTTCACCGGCCTCGCGCTTGCGCTGGGCGAGGCGGCGCCGCCCGCGGAGCCGTCCTTCTGGCTGGCGGTCGCCTGGCTCGTCGGCCTGTCGACGTTCGGCGGCTACGGCCTCTACTGGCTCGTGCTGCGGCGCCGCGGCCTCACCCAGGTCAATACGTTGATGTTCCTGATGGCCCCCGTCACCGCCGTGTGGGGTGCGCTGATGTTCGGCGAGCCCTTTGGGATACGCACGGCCATCGGGCTCGTCCTCGGCCTCGCGGCCGTCGTGGTCGTGCGGCTCGGCACGCGCGCGTACCCGCTACGAAGCGGCCGTGACAAGGTGGCGGTTGGGGAGCACCGCCGCGTCGGCCAGGTCGGGGACCTCCACCACGGTGACGCCCGCTGAGGCGAGCAGCCCGATTCCGTCGGCGCCCGGCACGAAGGTGTCCGGCTCCCGCCACGCCGTCACCACGCGGCGCACCCCCGCCTCCACGATGAGCCGGGCGCAGGGCTTGGGTCGGGAGGCGCGGTGGGCGCACGGCTCCAGGCTGCTGTAGACGGTGGCCGCGGCCAGCCGAGGGTCGTCGGCGGCGAGCTTGCCGAGCGCGGCCTCCTCGGCGTGCACCACCGGGTCCTCGCCCTCGCGCGAGTAGCCGCGCGCCAGTTCCGTGCCGTCGTCCGCGACGACCACGGCGCCGACGCTGAACGCGGTCCTCGACGGCGGGCACTCGGCGGCCAGTTCGCAGGCGAGCCGCAGCCAGTGCCGGTCCGCCGCGGTGGCGCTCTCCCCGGGGCCGGGGACGGTCGGCGCGTAGCGGGTGACGATCACGTCCCCGACCCGCTCCGTGCCGAGCACCCGCATCCGGCTGCGCGGCCCGCCGGGATAGGAGCCGGGCCCGAACAGCCGCGGCGCGCCCGGCTCGCCGACCACCAACGGGGCGACGGCGAGCCGCAGTTCGTCCGCGAGGCCCAGCTGCAGCAACTGGGTGTGCACGCGCGCGCCGCCCTCGACGAGCAGCCGCCGCACCCCGCGCGCGCCGAGGTCGTCCAGGAGCGCCGCCCAGTCGAGGTGCGAGCCGAGCTCCACCACGTCCGCAGCGCCACCCACACGCGTACGCGCGAGCGAGGCACCGGACTCCGTCGTGTACACGAGGCGTTCGCCGCCCGTGGTCCAGAACGGGTCACCCGGATCCAGGTCCCCCGAGGCCGTCACCGCCACCTTCAACGGGTAGGCGGGCCGCCCGTCGTCGACCCGCTTGGAGCGCCGTACTTCGGAGGAGACAAGGAGTCGGGGCCGGTCCGCGCGCAGCGTCCCCGCCCCGACGAGGATCGCGTCGCTCGCCGCCCGCACCGCGTCCACCCGCTCGAAGTCCTCCGCGCCCGACAGCAGCAGCCGCTCGGGACCGGTGTCGTCGAGGCACCCGTCGAGCGACACAGCGGCGGACAACAGCACGTGGGGGCGGGACATGGCGACTCCGTGGCCAGGTGGTTCGTACGCCCCGACCCTATCGGGACGCGGGCGGTGTGCCCTCGCCGAACGGCCGCCCTCCCAGCTTCTCCCGGTCGTGCGGGGCCGACCAGCCGGAGGGGTCCGGGCCGAGCGGCACGATCCGCGTGGGGTTGATGCCGGTGTGCACCTGGTAGTAGTGCCGCTTGATGTGGTCGAAGTCGACCGTGTCCCCGAAGCCGGGCGTCTGGTACAGGTCGCGCGCGTACGCCCACAGGACCGGGTCCTCGGCCAGCTTGTTGCGGTTGCACTTGAAGTGGCCGTGGTAGACCGCGTCGAAGCGGACCAGCGTCGTGAACAGCCGGACGTCCGCCTCTGTGATGGTGTCGCCGACGAGATAGCGCTGCCCGGCGAGCCGCTCCGACACCGTGTCGAGGCGCGCGAACACGTCCCGGTAGGCCTCCTCGTAGGCGTCCTGCTCGCTCGCGAACCCGGCCCGGTACACGCCGTTGTTCACGTCCCGGTAGATGCCGTCCATCACCTCGTCGATCTCGTCGCGCAGCGGCTCCGGGTACAGGTCGGGCGCGCCGTCCCTGTGCAGCGCCGTCCACTCGGTCTCCAGGTCGAGCGTCAGCTGCTGGTAGTCGTTGGTGACGAGCTTCCCGGACGGTACGTCGACGATCGCCGGCACACTGACCCCGCCCGGATACCCGCTCTCCCGCGCGTCGTAGGCCTCGCTGAGGTAGCGGATGCCGAGCACCGGGTCGCGGTCGTCCCGGTCGAGGGTGAAGCGCCAACTGCGGTCGTCCTGGATCGGATCGGCGACCGCGAGGGACAGCGCGTCCTCCAGGCCGAGGAGGCGGCGCACCACGAGGGCGCGGCTGGCCCAGGGGCAGGCCCTGCTCACGACGAGCCGGTAGCGGCCCGCCTCCACGGGCCAGCCGTCGCGGCCGTCGGCGGTGATCCGGTCGGTGAAATGACTGCGGGACCGTTTGAATGCCTTCTTGCCGTACGAGGCGTTGCCGGGCACCTGGGTCTCCCTCCGGGGTCTGACACGATCCGTGCGCCCCGAGCCTGCCCGAGGAACGGCCCGCGCACCACCACGGCGGAGGCGACTGTCAGTGGCCGATGAGAAGGTCGCAGTGGGCATTGATCGCGACGGCACGGAAGGCGCAGGCATGACGACCACCACCGGCAGCTACCTCACCCTGGACGACGGCCGACCCGCGGTCCGGTTCACCCGGACGTACGAGCGGCCGATCGACCGCGTCTGGCGGTATGTCACGGACCCGGCCGACCTTGCGCACTGGTTCCCCTCCAAGTTCGAGGCGGGGGAGCTGGGCCCGGGCGCGAGCATCCGCTTCTTCGACGACCCGAACATGCCGGAATCCGTGGGCACCGTCGTCGCCGCCGAACCCCCGCGCCACTTCTCCTTCACGTGGGGAGGCGACGAGCTGCAGTACGACCTTGAGGAGCGCGGCGACGGCGGCACGCACCTGACGCTCACGAACGTGCTGGAGAGCGCGGACGCGGCGGCGCGCAACGCGGCGGGCTGGGAGGTCTGCCTGCTCGCCCTCGACGCGGCGGACCGCGGCGAGCCCCTGACCGAGGAGCACACCGGAGCGACGCCGCCGTGGAAGGAGCTCTACGACGCCTACACCGCCGCCGGCTTCCCCTCCGGCGCGCCCGTGCCCGGTCTGGACGAGGAGTCCTGAGCTGCCCGCACCACGTGTGCGGGCCGTCACGCTCTGAATAGCGGGATCCCACGAACGGGCGCAAAATCGGACACATGTCCTTTATGTCCGCGAGTGTGACGTGGCTCGGACTCGGCCTCACGGTCGGTACCGCGGGACTGGTGACCTACGGTCTTGCGGCGCTCCCGTGCGGGGCTTCGGTCCGGCAGGAGGATGCCGAGGCGGCGTGCCGCCCGGCCAGGCGGACGGCGCTCGCCCTCGGTGCGCTCGGCATCGCGGCGTTCGTCGTCGGGACGGTGTTCTTGTTTCTGGACGTGACGAACTTCGGCTGAGCACGGCCGGGGGACGCTTCCGAAATTTCTTCGCGGAAGCCGTCACACATCCGTCGTGGCGCGTGTCGTAGCAGTGAGAGTCACGTATCGATTGAAGGAGTACTCCATGACCAGCGGTCAGCACACGATCATCGCCCCCGTCAGCGACCTCGCCGCCGCCAAGGCCGTCTACACCAAGCTGCTCGGCGTGGAGCCGTCCTCGGACGAGGCGTACTACGTGGGCTACGACGTGGCGGGACAGCACTTCGGCCTGAATCCGAACGGGCACCAGCAGGGCATGACGGGCCCCGTGGGCTACTGGACCGTCGAGGACATCGCGGGGACGGTCAAGTCCCTGGTCGAGTCCGGCGCCGAGGTCGTCCAGGACGTCACGGAGGTCGGACCCGGCCGGCGGATCGCCTCCCTGAAGGACGCGGACGGCAATGTCTTCGGAGTGCTCCAGGACAGCTGACCGGCCCCGGAGCCGGCGGTGGGGCCGGGCCCGCAGGCCACGGCCCCACCCGGTCCCGGTCCTACTGCTCACCGCCCCCGTAGGGGCGCGTGATCGCTTCCATGCCGTGGCCCGCGGGGTCCATGAAGTACACGCCACGGCCCCCGTCGTTGTGGTTGATCTCGCCGGGCCGCTTGCCGTGCGGGTCCGCGTAGTACGTGAGCCCCGCGGCCTTGATGCGCCCGAAGATCCCGTCGAACTCCTCCTCGGTGACGAGGAAGGCGTAGTGCTGCATGACGATGGACTCGGCGGGGATCGTCGCGAAGTCCAGGGTCACGCCGTTGCTCAGTTCGAGCGGGATGAACGGGCCCCATGCGTCCCCTGCTTCGAGTCCCAGGATGTGGGCGAGGAACTCGGCGGACTCCCGGCTGTCCCGGGCGTGAACGATGGTGTGATTGAGCTGAACTGCCATGGTGGATTGCCTCCAGAAGGCAACTCCGGCACCTCCATGCCTCACCCGGTCGGTGACCGGCACGCGATGCTGCCGCGGAGCTTATACACGGTACGAGGCCCGGTGCCAGGCCGTTTTCGGCTTGGGTGTCAGTCCAGAACCAGCTCCGGGTCGTACATGTCGAGCCAGAGCGCCAGGTCGAGCGTGCGCTCCAGGCCGCGCCGCGAGGCCTGCATGATCTGCGGTGTCTCGCGGTGGGCGAGGGCACTGAGCCGGTCCCGGTCGACGATCTCGAAGACCCGGTGCGAGGGCTTCGCGAGCAGTTCCTTGGCGTGTTCCTGCAGCGCGAGCGCGTACTTCGGGTCCTGTGTCGACGGGTAGGGGCTCTTGACCCGCTCGTACACCGACGTCGGCAGCACGTCCGCCGTCGCCTCGCGCAGCAGGGACTTCTCCCGCCCGTCGAAGGACTTCAGCGCCCACGGTGTGTTGTAGACGTACTCGACGAGCCGGTGGTCGCAGAACGGCACGCGCACCTCCAGGCCCACCGCCATGCTCGCCCGGTCCTTGCGGTCGAGCAGGACCCGCACGAAGCGGGTCAGGTGGAGGTAGCAGATGCGGCGCATCCGGTACTCGAAGTCGCTCTCGCCCTCGAGGCGTTCGATGTCGCGCACCGCCTCGGCATAGCTGTCGGCGGTGTACGCCTCCAGGTCGAGCCGCTTGGCGAGTTCGGGCCTGATCACGTCCGAGTCGTCACCCATGTGCCGGCCCATGCTCACCAGCCACGGGAAGGCCTCCGCGGTGCGGGCCTCCTCGTCGAAGAACTGGAGATAGCCGCCGAACACCTCGTCCGCCGACTCGCCGGACAGGGCGACCGTCGACTGCTCGCGGATCGCCTTGAACAGCAGGTACAGGGAGGCGTCCATGTCGCCGAAGCCCGCCGGAAGGTCACGTGCCCGGATGACGCGGGCGCGCACCTCGGGGTCGGCGAGCGCGTTCGAGTCGAGGACGATGTCCTGGTGGTCGGTGCCCGAGGCCCGTGCCACGTCGTGCACGAAGGGGGTGTCGGGTGTTCCCCGCAGCTCGTCGGCGACGAAGTTCTCGGCCTGGCCGAGGAAGTCGACGGCGAAGCTGCGCACCGTCTCGCCCTGCCCGGCCAGTTGCTGGGCGGCGATCGCCGTCATCGCGGAGGAGTCGAGGCCGCCGGACAGGAGCGTGCAGCGCGGCACGTCAGAGACGAGCTGGCGTCGCACGATGTCGTCGAGCAGCTCGCGCACCTTGGCGACGGTCGTTTCCTGGTCGTCGGTGTGCGGCTTCGTCCGAAGGGTCCAGTACGCGCGCCGGCGCAGTCCGGCACGGTCGACGGTGACGACGGTGCCGGGCTCCACCTCGTTCATGCCGTCCCACACGGCATGCCCCGGAGTCTTCACGAACGTGAACAGCTCGCGCAGGCCGTCCAGCGTGACCCGGCGTGCGGCGAGCGGGTTGGCGAGGATCGCCTTGGGCTCGGAGCCGAACAGCACGCCGTCCGGGGTCTCGTAGAAGTAGAAGGGCTTGATGCCCATCCGGTCGCGGATCATGACGAGCTTGTCGGCGCGGCCGTCCCAGACGGCGAACGCGTACATGCCGTTGAGGCGCTCGGGCAGGTCCTCGCCCCATTCGAGGTAGCCGTGCAGCACCACCTCGGTGTCGGAGTCCGTGCGGAACTCGTGACCGAGGCCCTCCAGTTCGGCGCGCAGCTCGGTGTAGTTGTACGTCTCGCCCGAGTACACCAGGGCGACGTTCCCGTCCGGCGTTCCGACGGTCATGGGCTGCCGGCCGCCCGGCAGGTCGATGATGGCGAGCCTGCGGTGACCGAGCGCCGCGGGGCCCTCGATCCAGGTGCCGCGGTCGTCGGGACCGCGGCACTCCATGGTCTGGGTCATCGCATTCACTGTCTCGGCCGAGGCCCGCAGGTCACGGTCGAAGGAAACCCAGCCGGTGATGCCACACATAACGCTTCCTCCTGCTCGCCGTACGGCCGTGGCCAACCGGGGGCAACAAGTTGTACACGGCATCTATGTGTCGAGCGTGTGTCATGGCGGCGGGGTCGGTCAATGCGCCCGTAACACGCCGAAGGCGCCCGACCGAGCGGTTTCAGCCGCCGGTCGTGACGCCAATCGGAACGATCCCCTTCGCAAATCCCTTGTGGTGGGGGCCTCCCGGAAGAAGTTGCCTTGGGCGACCAGAATGATCCGGCCACGGGCAAAGAATTGATCAATCCTGCGCGGGGCCCGGCGTCGTCTCGGCAAGTGACCCGTCGAAGGTCGCCGCCGCGAGCCCGAACGACAGCGTCATGCCGATCCCCGAGGTCACCGAGAGCGCCCGCACGCCCGGCGCCACCTCGCGTACGAGCAGCGGGCCGCGGGGGCTGCTCGCGTACACGCCCTGCCAGCGTTCGGTGACCCGCACCGAGGGGGTGCCCAGGACGCGCGAGGCCTCGCGCAGCAGCAGCTCCGTCGTCGCCTCGTCCTGGAAGGGGATCTCCGTCGCGTCGTACGCGTGCGAGTCGCCGACCAGGACCGTGCCGTCGGGCAGCCGCGTGAACATGGCGTTGGCGACCACGTCCAGCAACTCGGGGCTGTGCGCGGTGACTTCGGTGCGCAGCCGGTCGGCCGAGGGCATCGCCGTGAACCCGTCGTAGCGCAGCATCGACGTCGCGGTCAGCACCGCCGAGTCCGTGCGGAAGGAGTCGGGCGCGGCCACCCGGGCCATCGACAGGCGGCAGCGCTCGATGCCGTGCGCCTCGGCCTGCTCCGGATACAGCCGGTCCAGGTCGTGGCCGACGCAGAGCAGGACCCGGCCCCCGTGCACCGGGCCGCGGCTGGTGTGCACCGTGCCGGACTCCACGCCGACGACGTTCGTGCCCCAGGCGATCGTCGCGCCGGGCTGTTCGGCGAGCCACCGCGCGAGCCGCGGCGCCGCCTCGCGCGGGTCGACCCGCAGGTCCGCGGGCAGCAGCGCGCCACCGACCAGGTCCGCGCGGTCCCCGGCGGGGCGGCCCAGTTCGTCGCCCACCTCGTCGCGCGTGCGCAGCCGCACCGCGTCCGCGCCGCGCTCGTCACGCAGCTCCTCAAGGACCGCCAGCTCGGTCGCCGAGCGCGCCACCACCAGCGCGCCCGCCTCCGGCGCCCAGAGGTCGGCCGACTTCGCGGCGTCCAGCCACCCGGTGCGCGAGCGCAGCGCGAGGTCGAGGAGTTCGCCGCGCTGCGCCGTGACACAGCAGTGGCCGAAGTTGCGCACGGAGGCGCCCACCGGCCGCCGGTCGCGCTCGACCACGGTGACGCTGAGCCCCCGGCGCACCGCCTCGAAGGCGTGGGCGAGGCCGACGATGCCGGCGCCGACCACGACGAGATCGCTGCGGCCGGAGGGGAGGGAGGTGGATGGCGCTGATGCGTTGTTCATGACACCAACCCTGCGGACCGCTCGCCGCTGCCCGCAAGGGTTGTCTATACAAGTTTCCTCGTTGTTTACCAGCTGTGCGCCCGGGCTGCCCTTGCCCAGCTCGTCGTCGGGCTGAGAAACTCAAGTTGTGAAGACAAGTAGCGAGGAGGGGCCGCTGCACCAGCGGCTCGGCGCCGAGTTCCGGCGGCGCATCGAAGTGGGGGAGTGGCCCGAAGGGGCGACCGTCCCCAGCGAGGCGCAACTGTGCGAGGAGTTCGGGACCTCGCGCGGCCCCGTGCGGCAGGCGCTCGCCCAATTGCGGGCCGACGGCCATCTGGTCGGCGGCCGCGGCAAGCCGCCCGTCGCGCGCAGGGTCACGCCCTCGCAGCCGTTCGCCTCGCTGATGTCGTTCACGCAGTGGGCCGAGTCCATCGGGCGGACCCCGGGGCAGCACACCGTGGAGGTGGCCAGGCGCCGCGCGAGCCCCGAGGCCGCCGCTCGCCTGGGCCTCGACGAGGGCGCCCCGGGCGTCGATCTCGTCCGGCTGCGCCACCTCGACGGGGTGCCGGCGATGGTCGAGCGGTCCACGTTCGCCCTCGACGTCGGCCTGCACCTGTTCACGGTCGACCCCGACGAGGGCTCGGTGTACGACGCGCTCACCTCGTGCGGCGTCGACCTGCACCGCGCGCGACACACCATCGACGCCGTCGCAGCGGACCCCCAGGACGCCGAACTCCTCGGCGTCGATCCCGGCCAACCCCTGCTCCGCGTACGGAGGCTGGCGTACACCGGCGACGGCAGGCCCGTCGAGTACGCGGACGACCGCTATCTGCCGTCCATGGCCACCTTCACCATCGAGAACACCATGGACGGCCGCACCGTCGCCGCTCGCGGCGGCACCGCAGACACCCGCACCCCACGTGAGGAACAGCAGTGATCGATCTCGCCGTCTTCGACATGGCAGGCACCACCATCGACGAGCACGGGGCCGTGTACGACGCGCTGCGGCACGCCGTCGAGACCACCGGCGTCACCGTCGACCCGGTCGACCTGCAGACCTGGATGGGCACCGACAAGCGCGAGGCCATCGCCGCACTCGTCCGCATCGGCGGCGGCACCCCCGACGCGGAGCTCGTCGAGCGGCAGTACGAGACGTTCCGCGGCTACCTGCGCGACAGCTACGCGAAGCGGCCGCCGGAGCCGATCGCCCGCGCCGACAAGGCGCTTGCGCAGCTGCGCGCCCGCGGCATCAAGGTGGCCCTCACCACCGGATTCAGTGCCGACGTGGCGCTGCCCCTGCTCGACTCGCTCGGCTGGTCCACCGAGGAGGGCGGCAACCTCGACGCGGTCGTCACCTCCGACGAGGTGCCCCGCGGCCGCCCCGCCCCGTACATGATCCAGCGCGCCATGGAGAAGACCGGGACCGTCGACGTACGGAAGGTCCTCGTGGCCGGAGACACCGTCGTCGACCTGGAGGCCGGGTTCAACGCGGGCGCGGGCGTCGTGGTCGGCGTGCTCACGGGACAGCTCACCCGTGAGCAGCTCGAAGCCCACCCGCACAGCTACGTGTTGGACGGCGTCGCCGACCTCCCGGGCATCGCGGAGACCCGGGAGACCGACTGAGGACGTACGTCAGCTCAGCGCCGCGTCCACGATCGCCTGCGCCTCGCTCTGCACCTGGGCGAGGTGCTCGGCGCCGTGGAAGGACTCGGCGTAGATCTTGTAGACGTCCTCCGTGCCGCTGGGCCGGGCCGCGAACCACGCGTTCTCGGTGGTGACCTTGAGGCCGCCGATGGCCGCGCCGTTGCCCGGCGCCTCGGAGAGGCGGGCCGTGATCGGCTCGCCCGCGAGGGTGTCGGCGGTGACCGCGTCCCCGGTCAGCTTCGCGAGGCGGGCCTTCTGCTCCTTTGTCGCCTTGGCGTCGATGCGGGCGTAGGCGGCGCCCGACGCGCCGTGCTCGGCGGCGAGTTCGGCGTAGTACGCGGACGGCGTCTTCCCGGTGACGGCGGTGATCTCGGCGGCGAGCAGCGCCAGCAGGATGCCGTCCTTGTCGGTGGTCCACACGCTGCCGTCCTTGCGGACGAAGCTCGCCCCGGCGCTCTCCTCGCCGCCGAACGCCACCGAGCCGTCGACCAGACCCGGCACGAACCACTTGAACCCGACCGGGACCTCGACGAGTTCGCGGCCGAGGGTGGCGGCGATGCGGTCGATGACGGCGGACGACACGAGCGTCTTGCCGATGGCCGCGGACGCCGACCACTGGGGCCGGTGGCTGAACAGGTAGTGGATGGCGACGGCCAGATAGTGGTTCGGGTTCATCAGGCCCGCGTCCGGGGTGACGATGCCGTGCCGGTCGGCGTCCGCGTCGTTGCCGGTCAGCAGGTCGAAGTCGTGGCGCCGCGCGAGGACCGAGGCCATCGCGGGTGCCGACGACGGGTCCATCCGGATCTTGCCGTCCCAGTCGAGTGTCATGAAACGCCACGTCGGGTCGGTCTCCGGGTTCACCACGGTCAGGTCGAGCCCGTACTTCTCGGCGATCCGCGCCCAGTAGTGCACGCTCGCCCCGCCCAGCGGATCGGCGCCGACCCGCACGCCGGAGGCGCGGATGGCGTCGATGTCGACGATGTTCTCGAGGTCCTCGACGTAGCGCTCACGGAAGTCGTACGGCTCCCAGGCCGCGTCGTCGACCGTGCGCGGCGTCCAATCCGGGTCCTCGAGGAGTTCGTTGGCGCGGTCGGCGATCCACGAAGTCGCCTTGGAGTCGGCGGGGCCGCCGTGCGGAGGGTTGTACTTGAAGCCGCCGTCGCGGGGCGGGTTGTGGCTCGGGGTGATCACGATGCCGTCGGCGCGCTCGGCCGACCCGTCCCGGTTCCAGCGCAGGATCGCGTGGCTGAGCGCGGGCGTCGGCACGAAGTCCTCGTTGGCGTCGGCCAGTACCCGCACGCCGTGCGCCGCGAGGACGCCGAGGGCCGTCTTCAGGGCGGGGAGCGACAGGGCGTGCGTGTCGGGGCCGATGAAGAGGGGGCCCGTGATGCCCTCCGCGGTGCGGTGCTCGACGATCGCCTGGGTGATCGCTGCGATGTGCTTCTCGTTGAAGGCGCCGTCGAGGCTGGAGCCGCGGTGGCCGCTCGTGCCGAAGACGACGCGCTGCTCGGGGCGCGTGACGTCGGGCTCGCGCGTGTAGTACGCCTCGATCAGCTCGTCGACGTCGATGAGATCGCCCGGCAGGGCGGGGGTTCCTGAGCGCTCAGCAGTCATGGAGGCAGTCTCCCACCTGCGCCTATGAAGAAAAGTGGGCGGCACAGGCGGGAGACGGGTTCCGGACGGTTGTTTGCCAGGAAGACGCTCAGTCCTCCCCGGACTCCTGCTGGTTCTTCACGATCTCCGAGAGCACCGCGAGGACCTGCGACTCCGCCTGGTCCTTCTCGATGCCGAGGCCGGCGAGCAGCCCCGAACCGTTCTCGTGCTCCAGGAGCGCGAGCAGGATGTGCTCGGTGCCGACGTAGTTGTGGCCGAGGCGCAGCGCCTCGCGGAACGTCAGCTCCAGGGCCTTCTTGGCGTCCGCGTCGAACGGCACCAGGGCCGGCATGTCGTCGGACTTCGCGGGCAGTTCGGCCGTCGCGGCCTGCCGCACGGTGTCCAGGAGGACGTTCTGCGCGACGATCGCCCGGGCCGCGAGACCCTCCGGCTCGTGCAGCAGGCCGAGCACCAGGTGGGCGGGGGCGATGGTGGCGTTGCTCGCGGCGCGGGCCTCGTTCTGCGCGGCGACGATCACGTTGCGGGCGCGGTCGGTGTAGCGGTTGAAGCCCTGACTGGGGTCGAGATCGGACTCGGAGCCCTTGGCCACGAAGCGCTTCTGCGCGGCCTGGCGGGTGACGCCCATGCTCTTGCCGATGTCCGTCCAGGAGGCGCCGGAGCGGCGGGCCTGGTCGACGAAGTGGCCGATCAGGTGGTCCGCGATGTCGCCGAGGTGGTCCGCCGCGATGACGGCGTTCTGGAGCTGGTCGAGGGCGTCGGTGTTCGACTTCTTGATGGCGTCGATGAGGTCGTCGAGGCGAACGGAAGGCGTGTTGCCGCCGGAATTGGTCATGATGCAACCGTAGGTTGACACCCCCGTAGCGTCAACCCGAAGTTGACACCCTTCTGGGTGGAGTCATGGGTCGGCTCACACCGTCGGCGGATTCAGCTGCCGGAACCCGTCCTGGGTCCGGTACGGGTAGTACGGATACGGGGCCTTGGTCTCGCTCGCGGCGTCCAGCTTCGCTACCTGCTCCGGTGTGAGCTCCCAGCCGATGGCGCCCAGGTTCTGCGTCAGCTGCTCCTCGTTGCGCGCGCCGATCAGCACCGTGGACACGGTGGGGCGGCGCAGCAGCCAGTTGATGGCGATCTGCGGGATCGCCCGCCCGGTCTCCTCGGCGATCTCGTCGAGCGCGTCCACCACCCGGTACAGGTGCTCGTCCTCGATCGGCGGCCCGAACTGTGCGGTCTGGTGGAGCCTGCTGTCGGCGGGCAGCGGCCGCCCGCGCCGGATCTTCCCGGTGAGCCGCCCCCAGCCGAGCGGGCTCCACACCACGGCGCCGACGCCCTCCTCCTTGGCGAGCGGCATCAACTCCCACTCGTAGTCCCGGCCGACGAGCGAGTAGTACACCTGGTGCGCGGCGAACCGCGGCCGGCCGTGCTTGTCCGCCTCGGCGAGCCCCTTCATCAACTGCCAGCCCGCGTAGTTGGAGACGCCGGTGTAGCGGATCTTGCCCGTGCGGACCAGGTCGTCGAGGGTGGCAAGGACCTCCTCGACCGGTGTGCTCGCGTCGTACGCGTGCAGCTGGAAGAGGTCGATGTGGTCGGTGTCGAGGCGCCGCAGCGCGGCATCGACGGACGTGATCAGCCGCGAGCGCGACACCCCGGCGTCGTACGGGCCCTCGCCGGTCGGCAGTGCGGCCTTGGTGGAGATGAGGGCCTGGTCGCGGCGGCCCTTGAGGGCGGCGCCGAGCACTTCCTCGGACGCGCCGTCCGAGTAGACGTCGGCGGTGTCGAACAGGGTGACGCCGTGGTCGAGGCTCATGTCGACCATCCGCCGCGCCTCGTCGACCCCGGCGGTGCCCCACGCGGAGAAGAGCGGTCCGCGACCGCCGAACGTACCGGCTCCGAAGCTCAGTGCGGGCACCTTGAGTCCGGACGATCCCAGCTGTCGGTATTCCATGTCGATCCCCTTGGTTCCTGCGTCGAACGAGCGGGCGGCACGCACTAACAGGATTGTGGTCCCGTTAGTGCGTGCCGTGACTCTAGCAGGAAGTGGGGCCGTAATGGAACCGTGGACCCTTTAGGAGGTCACGGCTGACGGTTGATCCTGAACGTGGACGTCGTATTGCGGACGTCCACCGCGTTGTCGCTCAACTTCAGGTTGTGGAAGGTGACTTCGCCGACGGCCGGGCCCTGGCCCGCCTCGGGCATCTCGTTCGCCCACAGGCCGAAGCCGGACTTCGCGTCGTACGCGTCGCCGCTCTTGCGGGCGCCGGAGATCGTCACGTCCGTGAGGATCGTGTCCTTGATGGGGTACTGGGGCTGACCTCCCACGTAGTTGGTCTGGAACATGATTCCGCTGTACGTCGGGTCGACGATGTCGACGTCGGTGACGCGGATGCCCTGGAACACCTTCGACGCCGAGAACATCCAGATGCCGGGGAAGGTCTGCCCGCCCCAGAAGTGGCCGCCGGAGCGGATGATGGAGGTGTTCTCCAGCTTCGTGGGGCCCGTGCCGAAGCCGTTCATCGGATATCCGAAGTCGAGCGAGCTGATGGTGACTCCGGAGTAGACGAGGGTGTCCGCGATGAGGATGTTGCGGAACGTGTTGTCGTAGCCGCCGTAGACGGCGATGCTCGCCGCCCGCCACGTCAGCAGCGACGTCAGGTTCTCGTACACGTTGTTCTTCTCGTCCGCGCCGCCCGCGTCGATCGCCGAGAACAGCGCGAAGCTGTCGTCGCCGGTGGCCCGAGACTCGTTGTTCACGACGTGGTTGTCCGTCGAGCCGTTGGTCATGTTGACGCCGTCGGCGAACGTGTCCCGGATCCGGGAGTTCTTGATGGTGATCCTGTCGGTGTTGGCGCCCCAGTACAGGCACACCGTGTGCGCGTTCCAGATGTCGTCGATGGTGATGTCGGCGACGTTCGAGAAGTCGAAGACCTTGCCCGGGCCGTCGATCCGTGACGTGTAGTTCCCGAAGAAGGCGAAGTGGGCGAAGGTCGACCCGTTGGCGCTCGCCTCGGCGCGGAAGCCGGCGTCGGTGTTCTCCTGCGAGGACGGCGTGTGGAAGCGCGTGAACCACGGGCCCGCGCCGACGACCTTCACCGCCTTCCCGTACACCTGGAACTTGTTCGACGTCTCGTAGTCGCCCGCCGGCAGATACACGCCGACGAGCTTGCCGCTCGTGTCCATCCGCACCTTGTCGAGCGCGTTCTGCACCGCCTGGTGCGAGAACCCGTTCGGCACGGCGTACGCCGCAGGGTCCGGGTTGGGGAGTTCCTTCGCCTCCTCCAGGTTGATGAAGTCGATCGCGTACGTGGAGTCGTTCGCGGTGTCCTTCTGCAGGCGGATCTTGCTGCCCTGCGGGACCGTCGTGCCGAGCAGCAGGTTCGCCTCGTCGTAGATGTGCCGGGGAGCGCCGGCGCCGGGTGAGTTGCCCGGACCGGTCTCCGAGCCGTACAGCCACGCGTACTTCGACGTCAGGTCGACGGCTTTGAGGAACCGGCCGTCCACGTACACGTTCAGCGTCGAGTTCTTGCCTCCGCCGCCCGCCGCGTCCGGCATCGAGAAGCGCGTGACGAGGGTGTTCGTCGGTGCCTTCGTTCTGAACTCGACGTAGCTGCCCGTCGATTCGAGCGTGACCGCCTTGCGGCCCGAGGCCTCGCCGGCCACGTCGCCGACGGTCCGGTTCGGGCCGACGACCTTCGCGCCGCCGCCGACTGTGCCGTCCTCCGCCTCGTACATGTCGTACGGCATGCGCGCGCCGCGGCCCACGAACAGGGGCTGCGTGGAAGTGTTGTTGGCGCGCTTCACCGCGAGTTCGTTTCCGTCGTCGGCGATGACCGTCTTCACCGTGAACTTGCCCTTGCCCGCCGTCCAGGTGCCCAGCTTCACGGGCGGCGTGGTGTCACCGGCCGCGATGGCGCCGTCGTGGGAGCCGGTGAGTGTCTTCACGACGTTCCCGCCGGAGTCCGTGACGGTGAGCGTGATGCCGTGCCCGCCGCTCGCGCTCGCCTGGTTGCCCTGGTTCTTCAGGGCGACGGAGAAGGCGACCGTGTCACCTTCGGTGGGAGCGCTCGGCGACCACGCGACCGGCGATGCCACCAGGTCCGAGCTCGTCACCGGCTTCACGACCAGGTTCGTCGGACTGGTGTAGCCGTTGTTCGCCTCGTCGCGCTCCATGACCAGCTCGCTCGCGTCGACCAGCGCGCCGACCTGGTACGAGCCCGCCTCGTGCGCGCCGATGTCCGCGCTCACGGTGGCGGACGCACCGGCCGCGAGCGCGCCCACCGAGCCCGTGCCCACTTTCTTCGAACCGAGCGTGAAGTCGAGGTCGGTGGCGTCGGCGGCCTTGCTGCCCGCATTGCGCACCGTCGCGGAAAGGGCGACCTTGTCGGACTCGACCGGTGTCTCCGGCTTCGACGTGATGCCCGTGACCACCAGGTCCGGGTTCGGGGCGGGCTCGCCGAGCACCTGGAACTCCGCCAACTGCCCAGCCGAACCACCCGAGTTGGCGGTGAAGACGAGCCGCACATCCGCGACGCGCGCGGTCAACGGCACCGTCACCTTGTTGCCGCTCGCCGGATCGAAGCGGTACTCCTTCGGCTCGGCCAGCCGCGTGAACTCCGACATCCTCTGCTCGCGCCCGAGCACCTCGATCTTCTGCGTGCGCGCCGCCCATGCCGCGTCCGGACTGAGCTTCAGGACGAGCGAGGAGACATCGGCGTTCGCGCCCAGCTTCACGGTCAGACTGTTGGGATACGAGCCCGGGGTGCCCTCCCAGTACGTGCTGGTGTCGTCGTCCACCGCGTTCCGCGCGACGTACGCGTACACGGACGACGATGCGGACACCGGTTTGCCGGCCGCCAGGTTCACGGACTCGGAGGTCGAGCCGTTGCGGGTCACGGAGTTGCTGTCGGCCGACTCGTTGCCGGCGGCGTCCTTGGCGCGCACGTGGTACGTCACCGTCGCCGACGCCGGCTGCGTGTCGGTGTACGAAGTGGTGTCACCGGAAACGGACTTGAGGAGCTTGCCGTTCGCGTACACGTCGTAGCCGGTCACCTTCACGTTGTCGGTCGACGCCCGCCAGTCCAACTTGACCTGGCCCTTCGTCTCCTCGGTGAAGGCAAGCGTGCCTGGCGCGGTGGGTGCCTGCGTGTCACCCGAATCGCCCTTGCGCGTAACGGAGTTGCTGTTCGCGGACTGGTTGCCCGCCGCGTCCTTGGCGCGCACGAAGTACGTGAGCGAGGCGGACGCGGGCTGCGTGTCCGTGTACGTGAGGGTGTCGCCGTCCACCGAGGCGCGCAGCTGCCCGTCCGCGTAGACGTCGTAGCCGGTGACCAACGCGTTGTCCGTGGACGCCTTCCATGTCAGCTTGATCTGGCCGGCAGCGGGCTCCGTGTACGCCAGATCGCCGGGCGCCGTCGGTGCCTCGGTGTCACCGGTCGTCGGCCCGTACACCTCCAACTCGGCAAGCTGGCCTGCCGGTTGGCGGGTGTTGGCCGTCACGAGCACACGGACGTAGCGCGTCGTCACCGCGTCGAACGTGATGCTCTGCCGCTGCCCGTCCGCCGCGCTGAACTCGTATGCCTTCGACGCCGCCAGATCCGTGAAGTCCGAGCCGCTGGTGCTGCCCTTCACCGCGAGTGTCTGCGTCCGGGTCTCCCAGGACGGCGGCAGGCGCAGCACGACCCGGTTCACCCGCACCGACGCGCCGAGATCCACCTGGACCCACTGGGGGAGTGCGTCGTTCTTGCTCTCCCAGTAGCTCGACAGGTCGCCGTCGCCCGCGTTGGCGGCCGTGTACGTCTGCGTCACGGAACTGGCCGTGAACGTCTTGCCGCGCGCCAGGTTGGTCGAGGAGATGGTGGCTCCGTGCACCTCCAGCTCCGCCAACTGGGCCGCCTTCCAGCCGGTGTTGGCGGTCACGACGATCCGCACGTACCTCGTCTGCGTGGCGGGGAACGAGACGGTCACCGTGTTCCCCGAATCGGGGGAGAAGGCGTACGGCGCCGCCGACTTGAGCGTGTCGAAGGTCGTGCCGTCGGCACTGCCCTGCACGGAGAGCGTCTGCGTCCGGCTCTCCCACGCGGCCGGCAGGCGCAGCGTCACCTCGTCGACGCGAGCCGTGGAACCCAGGTCGACCTGCGCCCACTGCGGCCAGTCGGCGCCCGAACTCTCCCAGTACGTCGAGGGGTTGCCGTCCGAGACGTTCCCCGCCCCGTGGCCGGACTTGGCGCTGCTCGCCTTGGTCTGCGCCCCCGCCGCGAGATTGGGCCCGCCCGCGGCCTGCGCGGTCACGGCGGGCAGGCCGAGGAGCGCCAGGATGCACACGAGGAACGCCACGGCGGTCCCTCGCCATCCCCGCCTCTCCCGTCTCCTCTGTCTCCCCTGTCTGTCCCTGGATCTGAACACGCACTGTCCGAACATGCCTCTCCTGTCCCTGCGCCGTTGTGGGCGAATTGAAGGACGTGCATCAGGTTCTTGCGTTCAGTTGTTGGAGAATTGCAGAGCCGTGTTGCCGAGTCCACTGTTTGAACAGAGAGAGTTGCGGTGAGGGAGAATCGAACGGCCACGATTCGACGCACCACGTCAGGGGAGTCAGCCCGATGCCCGCAGCCCACGTCACCCTCGCCGACGTCCTGAGCGCCGCCGCTCCCGGGGCGACCGGTGCCCTCTGGCGGCTCGACGGCGCGGCCCGCCAGCTCGACGCCAACGTCGTCCGGCTGCGACCGGGCGGAGGCGGCGACGGCTACGTGGAGACCGAGCTCGACGTGCTGCTCGTCGTCGTGGAGGGCCACGGCACGCTCCACCGGGCGGGCGAGGAAGAGGGGCTCGCACCCGGCACGCTCGCGTTCGTGCCGCGCGGCGAGCGGCGCGCGGTCAGCGCGGGCGCGGACGGGCTCGTCTACCTCACGGCGCACCGCAGGCGGCCCGGCATGACCATCCGCCGCGCCGAACCGCAGGTCACGGCCGAGGGCGGCGAGGCGCCCTGTCTGCTGCCGCGGGTGTGCGCGGCGTGCGGCCGGGCCGCCGACGACGCCGGCGCGCTGTTCTGCGCCAGGTGCGGGGAGCGCCTGGAGGATCGCGTGCAGGCACGGTGATCCGGCCGTACTTGCGGCGAAGGGATCACGCCAGACGGCCGGGTCCGTGCCCCGACTCCGGCCGTATGTACGGGATGTGGCGGCAAACCCCCGTAACTTCTCGCCACTGATTCAATACGTAAAGTTACCGAAATCCGGGGGTGCGGGATGAAGTCCGCGGCCGTCCCCGGCAGACTCTGCGGCACGGCGGCCGCGCACTCGGGCAGCGGTCGCCAGGGGAGGGAGCACCATCGGGGAGTCCGTGGGCGTGGGGCACGCGGACTCCCCGACCCGCCGCCCCGACACCCGGGGGTTGATGCGCGCCCCGGGACCCGCCGCTGGTTACGGTTCCGGCATGGCCGACTACCGCATTGAGACCGTCCGCAACGGCGACCGCGACTGGACCGCGCGCAACGACCGGGGCGCCGAGGTCCGCATCGCCCCCGCCGACAGCGAGAGCGCGCAGCCCTCCTTCACCCCCGTGGAACTCCTCCTCGCCGCGCTCGGCGGCTGCGGCGGCCTGGTCGTGGACCGCACGGCCCGCACCGTGCCGCACGACGCGCTGCGGATCACCGTCGAATCCGCGTCGCGGCCGGAGGACGACGGGCGGGTCGGCTCCGTCCGCGTCTCCTACGAGATCGACCTTCCCGAGGGCGACACGGCCGCCGCGGAGGCGCTCGAACGCGGCATCCGCCTGACCCACGAGAAGTACTGCACGGTCAGCCGCACCGTCGAACACGGCGCGCGCGTCGAGGCGCTGGGCCCCGACGGCACGATGCTCTTCATGGGCGGCTGACCAGGTTGAGCCGGTGGCCGCGCGCCACCGGCTCCGCGCCCTACGGCAGCGCGTGCACCTTCGGGCCCACCGCGTTCGACCAGGCGTTGCCCGCCGTCGCGTCCCAGTTCGTGGACCAGGTCATCGCACCGCGCAGCCCCGGATAGGTCTTCGCGGGCTTGAACGTGCCGCAGCCGGTGCCGCGCGCCAGGCAGTCCAGCGCGTTGTTGACGACCGACGGGGCCACGTAGCCGCTGCCCGCGCCGCGCGTCGACGCCGGGACGCCGATGCCGACCTGTGAGGCGTCGAGGCCGCCCTCCAGCTGGATGCAGGCGAGCGCCGTCAGGAAGTCGACCGACCCCTGGCTGTAGACCTTGCCGTCGCAGCCCAGCATCGAACCGCTGTTGTAGTACTGCATGTTGACGACCGTGAGGATGTCCTTCACGTTCAGCGCGGTCTTGAAGTACTCCCCGGACGTCGACTGCATGTCGATGGTCTGCGGCGCCATCGTCAGGACCATGTCGCCGCCCGCCTTCGCCGACAGCTGGCGCAGCGCCTTCGTCATGTACGTCGAGTTGAGGCCGTTCTCCAGGTCGATGTCGACGCCGTCGAAGCCGTACTCCTGCATCAGCTTGTACGCGCTGTCGGCGAACGCCGTCGCCGAGGCGTCGCTGTTGACGGAGATGGTGCCCTTCTCGCCGCCGACCGACAGGATCACGGACTTGCCGGCCGCCTGCTTGGCGGCGATGTCGGCCTTGAAGTCACCGACGTTCGCGTAGCCGACGGCCGGGTCCAGGTTGAAGGTGATCTGACCGGGCGTGGTGGTGGCGTCGGCGAAGGAGACCGCGATGATGTCGTAACTCGACTGCACGTCCCGCAGCTTCTGCACCGTCGCGCCGTTGTCGAAGTTCTGCCAGTAGCCGGTCAGCGCGTGCTTGGGCACGGTGCCGCCGCCGGGGTCGCCGCCGGACGTGGCGGTCTTCGCGCTCACCGCCGCCGACTTCCCGGACTCGCCCGCCGCGTTCGTCGCGGTGACCTGGAAGCTGTACGAGGTGTCGGCCGTGAGCCCCGTGACCGTGGTCGAGGCGCCCGTGACGGCGGCGACCTTCGCGCCGTCGCGGTACACGTTGTAGCCGGTGGCATTGGAGACCGGGGACCAGGACAGGCCCACGGACGACGAGGTGGTCGCTCCCGCCGCGAGCCCGGTGGGCGCGGCCGGGACCACCACCGGGTCCGTGCCGCCGCCCCCGTCGGGACCGTAGACGCTCACATCGTCGACGTAGTACGCGCTCTGCCCGTACCAGCCGTGCGTGTAGACCGTCATGGAGGTCGTGTTCGCGCCGGTCTTGAAGCTCGTCGTGAGCTGCTGCCAGGAGGAGTTGCCCGGTGTCCACGTCGACACATCGGTGGTGCCGGTGCCGCTCGCGCCGAGATAGGCGTAGCCGCCCTGCACCCAACTGCTCAGCTTGTACGTCGAGTTGGGCTTGACGGCGACGGTCTGGCTGCACTTCGCGTTGTCCTGGCCCGAGGGGGCGGCCTTCAGGGCCTTCGTGCCGCCGTGCACGGGCGAGGACACGACGGAACCGCTGCCCGCGGAGCACGTCCAGTTGCTCAGGTCCGACTCGAAGCCGGCGTTCTTGGCCACGTTGACGTCGGCGGCCTGCGCGGGAGAGGCGAGCGCGGTGACGCCGAGCGAGGCGGCCGCCACGACGGCGAGCGCGATGCCGGGTCTGCGTCTGCGGGGGCGTGCACGGTCCACGGTGGAGCCTCCTGGGGAGAGGTGGGGATGCTGCGGATGTGAACGGTGGCCACCGTCGTGTGCGCCAAAGTTGGTTCAGACCAATGGAGTTGTCAAGCCCTCCGGCACGCACGAAGGCGGCGCCGGACGCGTGGTCCGGCGCCGCCGAGAAGGGCGTACGGTCGGTGGCCTCAGCTCAGTCCGCGCAGGTAGGCGGCCTGTCCCACGTGCTGCAGGTCGTCCGAGAGCACGCTGACGAGCCGGACCCCAAGCGTCACCGGCGGATCCCAGCCCTCGTCGACGACCCGGTCGAGGTCGGCGTCCTTGAGACCGCCGAGGAACCCGACCGTCTGCTCGTGCACCGCGTCGTAATAGCCCACGAGAAGCTCGCCCGAGGTCACCCGCACCTGGCCGACCTGCTTCGGCGTGTGCCCGTATCCGGTGTCCGACTCGTCGAGCGGCAGCTCGAACCGCTCCGCCCAGCCGCCCGCGAGCCAGACCTGCTCGAGACCCGCGGCGTCGGCGACATGGTCGTCCTGAACGCGGGTGAGATGCCAGATCAGCCAGGCAATGGAATTCGCCGTGTCCTCGGGGCGCTCGTTCAGCGCGTCGGCGGAAAGCCCCTCGACGGCCGCGTGCACCTCTTCCCTGATGCGGCTGTAACCGTCCATGAGTACGTCGTGTGAGCGCATGCGTGCAGTCTCTCCGGCCTGGGGTATTTCGGCCAACGCGCGCCGTGAATATGCCCGGAGACTGGCGTGAAAGCAATGGTGACACCGTGTCTCAAGTGCCGATACTTGATCAGGGAACGGTTGAACTTTGCTCGAAGGCGGCGGACTCCGGGCCAATTGCTTGGCACATTCTCGCCGTTGCGGTGGATCACTGATCGTTTGGCACAACAGTCAATGCAGTCGGGCGCCAGGCAATGGGGGAGACCGTGCACGACGAATTCCTGTGCCACGTCACCGCGTACGGAATCTGCGGCGGCCGGCGCGTGGGTGTTCCGCTCGGCACATATCGCGCCCCGACCATCGCGCTGGCCCTGTGGTGGCTGCGCGACCGGGCCATGTGGATCGCCGAGCGCCTCGACCCGCAGCCCGGCCTGCCGCACTTACCCGAGGGTGCGCTGACGCCCATGGCCGAGGACGCGCCCGATGTGCCGGAACAGCTGCGGGCCTGGTGTGCCGACCCGGAGCAACAGGAGAACGTCGCGGAGGAGTTGGCCTCCGGACGACTCGTCAGGATCGCGACCCGCGACGAGACCACGGAGTACGAGCTCCTCGCCGAGTCCGTCGACGCGGTCCGCATGGCCCGCACCCAGCCGCGCCGCCGCGGCCCACGGCGTCGCACGCCGGTCACCAATAGTCACTGACAAGGGTGACACGGCGCTTGGCCGCGCCGACTCCGGGGCAGAGTGATCACGCTCAGTAAGAACGATCACTCTGGGGTACGAAATGAAACCCTTCATGAAGCACAGATCCGTGCTGCTCGCCCTCACGCTCCCCCTCCTCGGCGGTGCCACGACCGCCCTCGCGCCCACCGCCGCCGCGGCGCCCGCCGCCGTGCCGCCCGGCCAGGTCTGCTTCTGGACCGAGATCGGCATGCACGGCCAGGCGTGGTGCTACGGACCGCCCGGCTACGCCGACGCGGAGAACGGGACGGCGCGCCGCGCCACCTCCTTCGACTCCCGCGTCGCGGGCACCGTCTACGGCATCAGCTACACCGCGACCGGCTGCCTCTACCGGGAGATCCGGCGCGACGACTACTCCGAGAACTGGGAGTGGGCCGGAAAACTCGACGGTGTCTCGGACACCACCATGGGGTGCGAGCGGGGCTGAGCGCGCCATGAACCGCCGCACCCGAGCCCTCGCCGTCCTCGCCTGCGCCCTGCTGCTCCCGCTCACGGGCTGCACCGCCGAGCGCACCGACACGGCCACCCGCACACCCGACGACACCATCAGGGCCGCGACCCTGGCCCTCACCGACCGCTGCCTCACCCGGCAGGGCCTCACACCGCCCCGGCCGGGACGGCGCCCCGCGGACCGGGCCGAGGAACAGCGCGTCGCCGCCGCCCTCTTCGGCCGCCCGCCCGCCGAACTCTCCCTGACCCTCGCGAACGGCATCCCCGTGCGCGCCCACACCGACGGCTGCCTGGCCGCCGCCCAACGCACCCTCTACGGCGACCAGAAACGCTGGTTCCAGGTGTCGACCGTCGTCAACAACCTCAAGCCCGAGGCCGCGCACCGCGACCTCAGCCTCGCCTCCGTGCGCGCCCGGCACCGCGCCGACCTCGCCGACTGGCAGCGCCTGCGGGCCCGCGCGCTCGACGCGTCCACCCGCGTGCTGCACACCTCCACCCACTGATTCCGCTGATCCCGCAAGGAGAACAGACCACATGAAGCACCCGATCGCCCTCGTCACCGCCGCCGTCCTCGCCCTCGGCGGCGCCGCCCTCCCCGCGACCGCCTTCGCGGCCCAGTGCCCCAGCGGCGAGTTCTGCGCCTGGACCGACGCCGACTACACCGGAATGCGCTGGAACTGGTCCGGCGACGACCACGACTGGGAGGACGGCATCCAGGACGAGGACTCGTCCTGGGCCAACCACGGAATCTCAGGACCAGGCATCAAGGACCACGTCCAGGTCTACGAGAACCCAGGGCTCATCGGCTTCGGCACCGTCTGTCTCTCGCCCGGCCAGGAGATCCCCTCCAACGGCTGGGCGAACGACAGCGGCGACTCGCACACGTGGAAGATGGAGTGCTGAACCCGCGTACCAGTGAGGTGAGTTCAGAACGTGTCGCCGGTGTGCGGCAGTAGCTCCGTGCGCAGCGCGGCGTCGAGCATCGACGCCGCGCCTCGCGTGTGCTCCGCCACCAGGCCCGCGCGCACCAGGGCCGCCACCGGCGTCGCCGCCATGTACACGGTCGCCAGATCGGGGGCCTCCACGGTCAGATCGGGCGCGTCCTCCGTGGGCACGTACGAGAAGCCGTCCGGCGACGCGGTCAGCCGGAACGTCCCCGCGTTCGCCGGAAGCCGCACGTCACGGACGGCGAGTACCACGTCCACGGGCGCCGCCCACGCGCGGGCCGCGAGCGCCGCGCGCACGTCCACCAGGCGCACCCACAGCGCCGGTTCGACCCCCGTCACGGTCACCTGATCGCGATCCGCCGCGAACAGCGGCAGCGGATCGTCCAGCGGCCTGCCGTGCGCGCGCACCGTGCCCGTCAGGTCGATGTCCGCGAGATACCGCCACAGCGCCGCCGCCACCTCGGGCGTGTCGGCCTCCAGCTCCTCGACGCTCACGAGCCCGGCGACGCCACCGGACCAGTCGCCCGACTTGGTGCGGTAGATCGCGTATCCGGCGAGCGGGTCGCCGAGCGTCACCACGCGCGGCGGCGACAGCTTCTCGTCCTCCTCGTCCTGACGCGCCAGCCACTGCTCGCGCCACCACGCGTGCGTGCGCGCGTGGCGGCCGGCCCGCCATCCGCGGGTCCGCTCGAAGTACGGCGCGAGCACGGCCGGCACCGAGTCGGTGTCGAGCAGACGCAGCGCACGCTCATCGGGCGTCACGCGCAGCGCGAGCGCGCGCCGGGAGTCGATCTCCACGGTCGCCCCGTACGTGCCGGGACCGAAGCCGAACCGGCCGTAGATCGCCGCCTCGGACGCCCACAGCGCGGCCAGCGGCGCCCCCTGCGCGGCGCAGCGGGCGAACAGCTCGGACATCATCGCCGACAGGACACCGCGCCTGCGGTGCGTGGGCGCGACCGAGACGTACGACAGGCCGGGGCAGGGGAGGTCGCCGCCGCCCGGCACGGAGACGGTGAAGGGATGCGCCGCGGCGAAGCCGACCAGTTCCTCGCCGTCGTAGGCGCCGATCCGCAGGCAGCCGGACAGCGTCTGCTCCTGCTGCTTGCGGCGGTCGCCGTCGGGCGACTCGTGGAAGACGAGACAGGCGAGCGCCAGGGCGCGTTCGATGTCGGACTCGGGTACGTCGCGGAGGCGGACGGAGCCAATGTTCATGATCATCGACTGTAGTGGCGCCCCGCCGATACCCACCTCAGCGGCGCCGACCCCGCTGAGATGGGCGGGCGGCGGGGTCTGGGCCGCCCGGGTCCGTGCGGCCGTGCTCGTGCGCCGCACACCGGGGGTTCGGCCCGAAGGGGCCGAACGGATGCACCCGATTCCCGGAAATCTCACCCGCGCTCGCCCCGGCCGCGCAGCCGGTCGCCGAGGCGCCGCATGCCGCGCCGGGCGTGACTCTTGACCGTGCCCAGCGGCCAGCCGGTGCGCTCCGCGATCTGGGGCTGCGTCAGATCCTCGTAGAACGTGAGGGACAGCACGGTGCGCTGCGTGCTCGGCAGGCGTGCCAACTCCTGTGACAGCAGCAGCCGTTCTACGACCGCGTCCATCCCCGCGTCGTTCGCGGGTTCGCGGCCGACCAGGACCGCGTGCCGACCGGCCGCCGCCTCGAACAGCGCAGCGCGACGGCTCCGGGCGGCGAGCGCGTCAGCGACGCGGTGCCGGGCGATGCCCGTCAACCAGGCGGACGGCTGGCCCAGTTCGGGGCGGTACCCGGACCGGCCGCGCCAGGCGGCGAGGAAGACCTGCTGCATCACGTCCTCCGCCTCGAAGCGGTCGCCGAGCGCCCGCTGGGCCAGGCCCCGGACCAGCGGCGCCCACCGCCGGTACACCTCGGCGAGGCAGGCGACGTCGCCTGCCGCGAGGCCCTCCGCAAGGGCGGCCTCCGACACCTCGCGCGGGTCGACGCCCCGCGACAGCAAGCCTGGCATCCTCAACGCCCCGTCAACTCCTCGAAACGGTCCCGAACCCGACTGTCAACGACCCGGACCGGACACGCGCGGCGCCCGCCGGGTCGCGGCCCGGTCATCCTGGAAACGGCTCCCGCCGCACGACAACCCGCATCGGTTGTGCGTCGTATCGTGGGCCGATGGACGAGGGGCGGCACGTGCGCGAAGCGGCAGGGTCACCAGCGGCACCCCAGGAGGCGGGCGTCACCACCGGCGCCCTCGCGAGGCGGCTGGGCGTCTCCCCGACGACGCTGCGCAGCTGGGACCGGCGCTACGGTCTGGGGCCCGCGCAGCGCTCGGCGGGACACCACCGGCGCTGGACCGCGCAGGACATCGCGGCCGTCGAGGAGATGTGCCGGCTGACCACGACGGGCCTGCCGCCCGCCGAGGCCGCGCGCCTCGCGGGCAAACGGCTGGCGAGGGAGCCCGCCGGGCTGCCGGCCCAACGCCCCGCACCCGCCGCGCCCGCGTCACCGGCCACGCTGGAGCGCCAGTGCCGGGGCATCTCCCGCGCGGCGACCCGCATGGACGCGCCGACCGTGCAGAACCTGCTGACCGAAGCCGTCGCCCAGCACGGGCTCGTCACGGCCTGGCAGGACGTGATGGCGCCGGTGCTGCACGCCGTGGGCCGCAAGTGGGAGGAGGCGGGCGACCGGTACGTCGAGGTCGAGCACCTGCTGTCCTGGCACGTCTCGCGCACCCTGCACCGCGCCGCCGCGCCCGTCGAGTCCACGCTCGCGCTGCCGCCGCTGGTCCTCGCCTGTGTCCCCGCCGAGCAGCACGTGCTCGCCCTGGAGGCGCTCAGCGCCGGGCTGAGCCAACTGGGCGTGCCGCAGCGGATGTTCGGCGCCGCCGTGCCCGTGGAGGCGGTGTCGGCCGCGGTGCGCAGGACGGGTCCGCGCGTCGTGGTGCTGTGGGCGCAGGCCCGGTCCACCGCGTCCCTGCCGCTGGCCCGGCACCTCGCCGAGACCCGCTGGGGTGTGCGCGGCGCCCGCGGCAAACCCGCGGTGATGCTGGCCGGACCCGGCTGGGCGGGCAGGGGAGTGCGCGGCGCGCTGCACCCGGCGACGCTGCCGCAGGCCCTCGACCAGATCGCCCGCCACTACCCGGAGGTCAGTCGAGCCCCCGGCCCCTCCTGAACCGGGCCAGCCCGTCCGGCAGTTCGACGATCGGGTCCGGATAGTCGCCGAGCGCGGCCCGGTCGAGCCCGGTCAGCTTCCACGGAGTGTGCACCGCGGATCCCTCGACGTCCGCCAACTCGGGTACCCAGCGCCGCACATAGGCGCCGTCCGGGTCGTAGCGCTTGGCCTGGGTCACCGGATTGAGCACCCGGTTGGGGCGGCTGTCGGTGCCGGTGCCCGCCATCCACTGCCAGTTCAACTGGTTGTTCGCGACGTCCCCGTCCACCAGCAGCTCCAGGAAGTGCCGTGCCCCCACCCGCCAGTCCACGTACAGCGTCTTGACGAGGAACGACGCGGTGAGCAGCCGCCCCCGGTTGTGCATCCAGCCCTCGTGCCGCAACTGCCGCATCGCGGCGTCCACCACCGGATAGCCCGTACGCCCCTCCTGCCACGCCTCGACGTCCCGTGGGGCCCTGCGCCAACGGTCGTGCTGGGTGCGGTAGTCGGCGTGCGCAGCGTCGGGCCGGGCCGCGAGCACCTGATGGTGGAAGTCCCGCCAGGCCAGCTGCCGTACGAACGCCTCCGCGCCCGCCCCGCCCGCCGTACGCGCCCGGTGCACCGCCTCGACGGGGCCGATCGTGCCGAAGTGCAGATGCGGGGAGAGCCGCGAGGTGGCGTCGCCCGCCAGGTCGTCGTGCCGGTCCTCGTACGCGGCGATTCCCGAACGCAGCCAGGAGGTCAGGAGCGAGCGGCCTGCCCGTTCGCCCCCGGCGGCGAGCCCCGGCGACACCCCGGTCACGTCCGCCCGCTCGGGCAGCGCCTCGGAGCCGACGCCGTCGGGGACCCGGACCGCGCGCGGCGCCCGGACCACCGCCCGCAGACCGTGTTGCGCCCAGCGCCGGTGGTAGGGCGTGAACACCGCGAAGTGGTCCTTGGACGCGGGCGTGACGGCCCCGGGCGGGACACAGGTGACGACCCCGTCGTGCGCCACCAGGTCGCAGCCGAGACGGCCCAGCGTGTCCCGCAGGCGGCCCTCCCGGTGCTGCGCGTAGCCGGACACGCCGCCCGCGACGTGCACAGCGCACGCGTCCGTCTCGGCCACCACCTTCGCGACCGCGTCGACGACGTCGCCCGTGCGCACCACGAGCCGCCCGCCCCGCTCCCGCAGCCCCGCGTCCAGGTCCCGCAGACAGTCCGCGAGGAACGCCTCCCGGTTCGGGGCGAGGAACCCGGCGACCCCCGCGTCGCGGACGAACAACGGCACCACGGCGTCCGCCGAGTTCAGCGCCGCCCGCAGGGGCGGATGGTCGTGCACGCGGAGATCGGAGGTGAACAGGACGACACGGACACGCACAGCGGGGCTCCAGGTGGGCAGGGGACGGTAAGCGGGCTGTGTCAGCCCTTCCCGGCCGAGGACGCGCGCGGATGCACCGATCGGCCGGACGGGGCACCCCCGTCGGGGCCGTGCTCCGCGGCGGCCGCGATATTGCGCGCCATCCCGCCGAACACCACGGAGTGGAACGGGGCCACGCTCCACCAGTACGCCTGGCCGGCCAGGCCGTGCGGATGGAACAGCGCCCGCTGGCGGTAGCGGGCATGCCCGTCGTCCGTCGGCTCCACGGCGAGCTCGAGCCAGGCGAGCCCCGGCAGCCGCATCTCCGCGCGCAGCCGCAGCAGGCGTCCCGGCTCGATCGCCTCGACGCGCCAGAAGTCCAGCGAGTCACCGGCCCGCAGCCGCGCCGCGTCCCGCCGCCCGCGCCGCAGCCCGACGCCGCCCACCAGCCGGTCGAGCCACCCGCGGACCGCCCAGGCCAGCGGGAACGAGTACCAGCCGTGCTCCCCGCCGATGCCCTCGATCACGTCCCACAGCCGGTCGGGCGAGGCCTCGACGAGCCGTTCCCGCTCGTCCGTGTAGAGGCTGCCGCCCGCCCAGTCCGGGTCGGTGGGCAGCGGGTCGCTGGGCGCGCCCGGCAGCGCGGCGGACGACCAGCGGGTGGCCACCTGCGCTTCCTGGACGCGGCGCAGCGCAAGCCGGACCGCCTCGTCGAACCCGACCGGCGAACCCGGCGGGTAGGCCGCCCACTCCTCGATGTCGCGCTCCTGGCAGACGACCTCGTGGCGCAGCGACTCGGTCAGCGGGCGCGCGATGGCGGCGGGCACGGGCGTCACCAGGCCCACCCAGTGGCTGGACAGGCCGGGGCTGAGCATCGGCACCCCGATCACGACGCGCCGCGGCAGCCGCGCCACCGCCGCGTACCGGAGCATCATGTCGCGGTAGGTGAGCACGTCGGGGCCGCCGACGTCGAAGGCGCGCGACACCTCGCTCGGCAGCGTCGCCCCGGCCACCAGACAGCGCAGCACGTCGCGGACCGCGATCGGCTGGATCCGGGTGTGCACCCAGCTCGGCGTCACCATCACCGGGAGCCGTTCGGTCAGATAGCGCAGCATCTCGAACGAGGCGGAGCCAGACCCGATGATCACGGCAGCCCGCAGCACCGTGGTCGGCACGCCGGAGGCCAGCAGGATGTGCCCGACCTCGGCCCGCGAGCGCAGATGCGGCGACAGCTCCCGCTCGGGCACGCCCGCGGGCGTCAGACCGCCCAGATAGACGATCCGCCCCACCCCCGCACGCCGGGCCTCCTCGGCGAACGCCGTCGCCATCTCCCGGTCGGTGCGCTCGAAGTCCTTGCCGGTGCCGAGCGCGTGCACCAGGTAGTAGGCGACGTCGATGCCGCGCAGCGCGGCGCCGAGCGAGCCGCGGTCCGTGAGATCGCCCTCCACCACCTCGACATCGCCGGACCACGGATGATCCCGGAGTTTGCCGGGGGAGCGGGCCAGGCAGCGCACCTGATGACCGGCAGCCAGCAGTTCCGGCACGAGTCGGCCGCCGATGTAGCCGCTCGCCCCGGTGACGAGACACCGCTGCCCGGCACGTTCCGCGTTCATGGGTCTCCTTCGCTCGCCCCCTGTCCACCACCGTCCGCCCCTTGACCGACTTCCGCATCAACAGCGCCGGCGGATGCGGCGGACCCGAGCGCTCACGGCCGCCCGGGTGCCACCTCCGGCAGCCGCTCGCCGGTGTCGAGCCGGGCAGCCACCCGGACGGCCCCGCGCTCCGGGGCGCGCACGGCGAGGGTGCGGCCTGTGCGGGACCCGGTCACCGCGCCGCTCGCCTCGATCCGGGTGACCGCCCGGCTGCCCGCAGCCAGTAGATACCAGCGGCCGTCCGGCGCCCGCCACCGGGTGTCGGCGACCACGTGCTGACCGAACCGGCTGCACGCCGCCGTGGCCCGCGCCCGGCCGACCAGGTGCGCCGGTTCGGTGGCCGCGTCCGGGGTGCGCAGCAGGAGCGCGACATCGCCCGGACCGCGCCACGTGGAGGCGCGTACACACGACCACACCGCTCGGCCCGCGTCCTGCGGCAACCGCTGCTCGGCGAAGTCCCACGCGTTCACGGCCCGTACGGCGCCGCCCCGCCACGGCTGGAGCCGGCAGGCGGTGCGCGCCCACGCGAGCAGGGCCTGGCTGCCGGTGGCCTCGCGGGGCTGGCGGGGCGGAGGCGTGCCGTGGCCCGGCAGCGGCGTGTACGTGAGGTGCACCGGCGACAGGCCGCCGAGGTCGGCGAGCAGGAACGCGTGGTCCTCCACGATGCGCGGCGAGGACCGCAGTTGGAGCACGGGGCGCCGCGCGCAGCCGTCCGCGGGCGCGACGGGCACGGCGTCGGTCACCCCGTCGTCCGACACGTCCAGCGGCCGTCCCGGAGCGTCCGGCCGCAGGAGGTCCCGGGTGCTCGCGTCGGTGATCCACGGCGCCGCCAGGTAGCGGGCTGAGCCGTCGCCCCGGTTCAGGACGACGGCCGCGGCCGTGGTCACGTCGGCGTCGTCGACCCGGGCGAGGGCGAGACCGGCGCGGTCGTCGCCGTCCGGCGCGGTGTACCGGGCGAGCCGTTCTCCGTCGCTGAGGAGCACCACGGCGCGGTCGTCGACGTCGCCCGCGAACAGCAGCTGCGGGGCGCGCGCCGGAGGATCGGCCGCGGTGTCCGAGGTCCGGGTGACGCGCACGGAGTCGGAGGGGACGGCCCACGCTGCCAGCGCCCGGTCCAGCAGGACCGTGTCGCCGGTCCGGTCGCCGCGCGCCGGCCACGCAGTGAAGTCGACCCGCGAGGTGTCGGCCCAGGCGCCCGGCTCGGCGCGGGTGAGGTCACCCGCGCCGAACGCCGTCCGGACCGGGACGTCGCCGCCCGCCGCCTCCTCGCTCGGGGCGGAGTCCGGGGCGAGCAGCGCGGCCGCCGCGACGACGGCCACGGCCCCGGCCGCGAGCGCCGCCCGGGTCCGCCGTGCGCGGCGCGGCAGATCCGTGGGACGCGTCTGCACGGAGCAGGCGTCGAACTCCTGGGAGCGCAGCAACGCCGCGGCAGCGGGCCCCGCTTCGGCGTCGAGGCCGACGGACTCCTGTACCGCCGCCTCCGCCCGCGGCACCCCGGCCGCGGCCAGGAGCGCCGCCGCCCGGTCCGCGTCCAAGCCGTCGACGTGCCGCAGCACGAACGCGCCGCGCGCCGCGGCCGAAGCGCCGGACAGGGCACGTACCAGCGCGAGTTCCTCGGCGCCGCCGGAGCGCGGGAACAGCCGCAGCCCCCAGACCACGGGGAGCCGGGGCAGCAGGACGCGCGGCGGCGGCAGCGCCGCGGGCCAGCCGGCCGGCCGGTGCGCGACGGACAGGGCGGTCCGCAGAATCCGTACGCGCAGCGCGTCGGAGGCGGGATCGACGCCGCCGTCGGGGACACGGGGCGCGGGCACGACCGCGGCCCGGCGCCCCGGCAGCGCCCGCTGCACTGCGGAGTGGGCCAGCAGCACCCGACGGTGCCGCGTGAAGGCGGCCGGGAGGGTGAGATACGCGAGGCGTACGAGGCCGGTGTACTGCTCGAGCAGGGCCGTCTCCGCCTGGTCGGTGGCACTCCGTGAGCGGGGGATAATGCTTGCGCGGCGAAGCTGGGGCATGGCTGGCCTCTCCCGGAAGTCCGAAGGGACGCGGTGTCGTCCTTCAAACGACGCGCCGGGGACCCGGTCACCCGGTTGAATCCGGCAGGACTGCGCGGCCTCATGCGGGGTATCAGCAGGCTGCGGGTGTCCATCGCGGAGTCCCGCAGGCGTGAAAGAGACACGAATGACCGAGTACATGGACGGGGCTCTGATCCCCACCGGCTTCGACGAGGCAGTCGGGCCACTGATGCAGGCCACCCACTACGCGGGCGACGAGGGGTGCCTGGCCGACGCGCGCAGGTTCGCCGACGTCTTCCTCACCCGGCTGCGCCAGGAGTGGTGCGTCGAACTCGACCCCCGCACGGCCGGCGACGTCCTGCTCGTCGTCAGCGAACTGATCACGAACGCGGACCGGCACAGCGCGGGACCGTACGTCCTGGAACTCGAGGGCACGTCGCGGCACGTCGCGGTCACCGTCTACGACAGCAGCGCCGCCGTGCCGGTGCGCTTCCCGCGGGACCCGGCGCGCGTCGGCGGGCACGGCCTGGAGATCGTGGACGCCCTCGCCGCCGTCTCCGTCGAGCAGGTCCCGGTCGGCAAGCGGGTGCGCGCCGTACTGACCCTCGCGTCCTGACCGAGCCCGATTCCTGACCGACTCCGTCTCCTGAACGACCTCGTCCCCTGAACGACCCGCGCCGTCCGGCGGCGCGAGGCGGTGTTCCATGATGGTGTGCCTGACCCGTGAACGCGCCGGTCAGGGACATCTGTTCAGGAGGACGACATCGACACCGCAGACACGAGGGGCACGGTGGGCGAGCTCGCCGCCGCGCTCCCGGACAGCACCCTCGTCACCGACCCGGACGTCCTCGCGTCCCTCGGCCACGACGACGCCGAGTGGGCGCCGATGGGCCGCCCGCTCGCCGCGGTGCGCGCCACGTCCCCCGAGGAGGTCGAGTCCGTGGTGCGGGTCTGCGCGGCCCGGCGGATACCGGTCGTCACGCGGGGCGCGGGAACCGGCCTGTCCGGCGGGGCCAACGCGAGCGACGGCTGTCTCCTGCTCGACGTGTCGAGGATGAACCGCATCCTGGAGATCGACACCGAGAACCTGATCGCCGTCGTCCAGCCCGGCGTCGTCAACAACGACCTCAAGGCCGCCGTCGCCGAACACGGCCTGTGGTACCCGCCGGACCCGGCCAGCGCCCCCTGGTCCACGATCGGCGGCAACGTCTCGACGAACGCGGGTGGCCTGTGCTGCCTCAAGTACGGCGTCACCCGGGACTACGTCCTCGGCATGGAAGTCGTCATGGGCGGCCCGGCGGGGGAGTACGGCAGCCGGGTCCGGCTCGGCCGGCGCACCACGAAGGGCGTCGCGGGCTACGACCTCACGAGCCTGTTCGTCGGCTCCGAGGGCACCTTCGGCGTCATCACGGAGATCACCCTGAAGCTGCGGCCCGCGCCGGCCGCCGAGCCGCGCACCGTCGTCGGCAACTTCGACAGCCTGGTAGCCGCGGGCGCCGCCGTCGCCCTCGTCACGAGCCGGGGCCTCGCCCCCGCCGCTCTCGAACTCCTCGACCGCGCCTGCATGGAGGCCGTGGAGAACTGGAAGCACCTGGGCATCGAACCGGGCGCCGAGGCGATGCTCCTCGCCCGGATCGACGCCCCGGGCGACGCGGGCGAGGCCGAGGCGAGCGCGATCGCCGACGCCTTCCGGGAGGCGGGCGCGCTGTGGGCCGAGCAGTCCACCGACGCCGTCGAGGCCGAGGCCCTGTTCGACGTACGGCGCCTGGCGTATCCGGCGCTGGAGCGCTTGGGCCCGGTGCTCACCGAGGACCTGTGCGTGCCGCGCTCCGCCGTGCCGCAGATGCTCGCCACCATCGAGAAGATCGGCCGCAGGCACGGCGTGCGGATCGCGACCATCGCGCACGCGGGCGACGGCAATCTGCACCCGCTCCTGATCACCGAGCCGGGCGACGAGGCCGAACGGGTCGCCGCGCAGGCCGCCTTCGAGGAACTCCTCGAGGCCGCGATCGCCGCGGGCGGCACGGTCACGGGCGAGCACGGCGTCGGCCTGCTCAAGCGCGGCGGCATGCGCAGCGAACTCGGGCCCGCCGTCTGCGCGTTGCAGCGGGCCGTCAAGCAGACCCTGGACCCGCTCGACCTGTTCAACCCCGGCAAGGTCGTCGGCGAGGACTGAGCCGCCGGCTCCTGGCAGCCCATCGCGAGTGCCGTCCCTTTCCGCGGCACGCCGTCCCAAATGAGGCAATTGTCCGTTTATCCGCCCTACGGTGCGGGGGTCGGTGTCCGTGCGGGGGGACGCGCAACGCCCCTGCCCGGGGCGCGGATTGGGTTGCCCATGGAATTCGAAGAAGCCGGTCGGTCCAGCAAAATCAGCCGCAGACGTGTGGCACGTCTCGGCCTCGGCGTCGGTCTCGGCGCCGCGGCCGGGGCGCTCGCCGGCTGCGGGACGAGCGGCGGCGAGAAGGAGAGCGCGCCCCCGGCAGGCCCCGCCCGTCACCCCGAGCGCCCCGCCAAGAAGAAGGCGCAGCCCCGCCTGATCGGCGACGGCTCGACCTCGTACACGGGACGCCAGCCCAAGCAGCCCGCCGCTCCCGTCCCCCTGGAACCCGGCCAGACGCCGCCCCAGTTCGTCGTCTTCTCCTGGGACGGTGCGGGCGAGGTCGGCAACGGCCTGTTCCCCCGCTTCCTCGAACTGGCCCGGCAGCACGACGCCCGCATGACCTTCTTCCTGTCCGGGCTCTATCTGCTGCCCGAGGCACAGAAGCGCCGCTACCTGCCTCCCAACAACCCCGTCGGGGCCTCCGACATCGGCTACCTCAGCGACCCGCACGTGAAGGACACGCTGAAGTACGTCCATCAGGCCTGGCTCGACGGGCACGAGATCGGCACCCACTTCAACGGGCACTTCTGCGGCGGCTCGGGCTCGGTCGCCAACTGGAGCTCCAAGCAGTGGCGCAGCGAGATCGAACAGGCCCGCACCTTCGTCAAGTCCTGGCGCACCCACACCGGCTGGCACGACCAGCCTGCCCTGCCCTTCGACTACGACAAGGAACTCGTCGGCGGCCGCACGCCCTGTCTGCTCGGCCAGGAGAACCTGCTGCCCGTGGCCCGGGAACTCGGCTGGCGCTACGACGCCTCCTCGCCGGGCGGACTCCAGCGCTGGCCCGACAAGCGGCACGGGATCTGGGACCTGCCGCTGCAGGGCATCCCCTTCCCCGGCCACAGCTTCGAAGTCCTCTCGATGGACTACAACATCCTCGCCAACCAGTCGAAGAACTCCACCCGCGCCCCCGCCCACAACTATCCGGGCTGGCGCGCCCAGGCCACGCAGGCGTATCTCACCGGATTCCAGCGCGCCTACGAGAGCAACCGGGCGCCGTTCTTCATCGGCAACCACTTCGAGGAGTGGAACGGCGGCATCTACATGGACGCCGTCGAGGACGCGCTGAAGCGGATCGCCGACAAGGCGGGCGGCGGCGACGTCAGACTGGTGTCCTTCCGGCAGTTCGTCGACTGGCTCGACGTGCAGGACCCGGCCGTCCTGGCCCGGCTGCGCGCGCTGCAGGTGGGGGAGCGCCCGGCGGGCGGCTGGAACCGGTATCTGCGACCGTCGAAGAACGCGGCGGTGCCCGGCGCGACGAGCGGCACCGGTACGAAGACTAAAACCGGCGCACCCGGACAGACAGCTCACTAGACCAGACCGGACAGACCGAGACCGGACCGACCGAGTCCGGACGGACGAGGAGGCGGTGCGATGACCCGGCCCATCACCGCGGGCGTGGACGGATCCCCCGAGAGCGCGGCGGCGGCAGCCTGGGCGGCGCGCGAGGCGGTGCGGCGCGGACTGCCGCTGCGCCTGGTGCACGTGGGCGAGCCGGCCCCCGACACCCTGGTGCTCGCCGCGGACGAGTCCGCGCTGACGCAGTGGGCGGGCGATCTGCTCTCCGACACCGAGCACGAGATCGCCGAGCGCCACCCCGGGCTCGCGGTCACCACCGACGTCCTCGACGGGGACGGGCCGGCCGAGTCCCTCCTGGCGGCCGCGCGCGACGGGGACTCCCTGGTGCTCGGCTCGCGCGGGCACGGCGTGCTCGTCGGGTTCATCGTCGGCTCGGTCGGCCAGCAGGTGATCGCCAAGGCGGAGCGGCCCATCGTCCTCGTCCGCGCGGACGACGCGGCGTCGGCCGAGGCGAGCGGGCGCGACGTGGTCGTCGGGCAGGAGGGCGAACCGGAGGACAGCGCCGCGGCGATGGAGTTCGCCTTCACCACCGCGCAGGCCCGCGGCGTCGGCGTGCGGGCGGTGCGCGCGTGGAGCCTGCCGCCGGTGTTCTCCTACAGCCCCAGCTCCTTCGCGCTGCTCGACGACGCGGGCGGCATGGAGCCGTACGAGCAGAAGGCCCTCGGTGCCGCGCTCGCCCCCTGGCGCGAGCGCTTCCCGGACGTGCCGGTCCGCGAGCACGTCGAGATCGGCAGCGCGGGCCAGGTACTGCTCTCGGTCGCGGCCGATGCCCAGCTGCTCGTCGTCGGCCGCCGCGCGCGCCGCACCGCGATCGGCTCCCGCATCGGCTCGGTCGCGCACGCGGTGCTGCACCACGCGCCGTGCCCGGTGGCGGTGATCCCGAACCTCGGCTGACCGGTGCGCGAATATCCGGATGCATGATCGGCGAGCGGCTTTGTAAGGTCCACGATGTGGAACCACTCAGCGACAAACAGATCCGCTCGTCCTTCGTGAACTGCACCAAGGGTGAGGCGACCCGCATGCGGCTGCCCCTCGACTTCGCCGAGCTGCCCTGGCACGACCTGGACTTCCTCGGCTGGGTGGACCCGGGCGCGCCGCTGCGCGCCCACCTCGTGCGGCCCACGGACGACGGTCCTGTCGGCATCACCCTGCGCGTGCCGCAGAGCGGGCGCACCAGCGCCATGAAGTCGAGCCTGTGCCAGATCTGCCTCACCGGACACGCCTCGTCGGGCGTCTCCCTGTTCGCCGCGCCGCTCGCCGGAGCCCGTGGCCGCGACGGCAACACGGTCGGCCTGTACGTCTGCGCCGACCTGGCCTGCTCCCTGTACCTGCGCGGCAAGAAGCAGCCGAAGCTGCGCGCGGGCCGCTACGAGGAGTCGCTCACGCTCGACGAGCGCGTGGACCGGGCGCTCGGCAACCTCGACGCGTTCATCGCCAGGGTCCAGGGCTGAACGCTCACGCCTTGAGCGCGACCACGGCCTCGTCCGTGTAGGGCAGGAACGTCAGGGTCTGGTGGAAGTACAGCTCGATGCCGCGCGCGTCGTGGCAGCTGTAGCCGATCGCCAGATCCTGGCCGAGCCGCAGCTCGAAGTCGCCGCCCCGCTTCGACAGCACGAACGCCCCGTTCAGCGCGGGCGCCCAGATCAGCTCGCCGTCCAGGATCCGGCCCAGGTGATTGGCGACCGGATAGCCGTGGTCGGACGTCTCGCTGACCGCCGTGTACGCGTCGGCCCCCAGCAGCAGCGCGTACGGGCCCGCCACACCGGCGAGCCGCAGCGAGGTGAGCGCCCGGCTGATCGTGTCCGGGTAGTCGCGGGCTTCGGCCGGCAGGCTCAGGACCGGGTTCGAGGTGCGCTCGCGCAGGCCTTGGATGCCCGCCGCCGCGTACCCGTCGAAGATCGCCTGGTCCTCGGCGTAGGCCATGGCGCGGGCCGCGTCCTTCACCGGCTGCCAGTCGGAGTCCTTGGAGCCGCGCTCCACGTCGTCCACGGCCTGGCGGCTCACCGTGAACGGCACCCGCAGCTCGACCAGCGGCTGCACGCCGCGCAGGCGCGCGGTGACGCCGGGCGCGGGCGGCGCGATCTCGGCGAGGTGTCCGGTCCCGACGGCCGAGAGGTCGGCGCCGTCCGGGCCCGTGACGTCCACGACGCGGCGGCCCGCGACATGGCGCTGGAAGGTGCGCGTCGCCTCCTCCTCGATCTCGGCCCAGGCGGCGGGCGTGATCGGGGCGAGCTCGCGGTGCAGATTGTTGCTCGGGGCGGGGTTCGGGTCGCTGCTCATGGTCTTCAGGCTCCTTTGAGGCTGCCGATGCCGAGGGATCCGGCGGCGGGGTCGGCCGTGGTGGCGGCGCCGGCCGGCGGTTCGGGCAGGTCGTCGAGGAAGTCGGCGTTCGGCACGTGGAAGAGGCATCCGGTGACCGCGGTCGAGAAGTCGAGGATCCGGTCGTGGGTGCCGGGCGGGTCGCCGAGGAACATGTTGCGCAGCATCCGCTCGGTGACGTCCGGGGTGCGCGCGTAGCCGATGAAGTACGTGCCGAACTCGCCCTGGCCGACGCTGCCGAACGGCATGTTCTCGCGCAGGATCTGCCGCTCCGTGCCGTCCTCGTCGACGATGGTGTTCAGCGCGACGTGCGAGTTCGCGGGCTTCACGTCGTCGTCCAGCTCGATGTTCGCGGTCTTGGTGCGGCCGATGACCTTCTCCTGCTCCGTGGCGGGCAGCGCCTCCCAGGCGGACATGTCGTGCACGTACTTCTGGACGACGACGTAGCTGCCGCCCTGGAAGTCCGGGTCCTCGTCGCCGACGAACACGGACGCCGCGGCAGCCCGCCCGGTCGGGTTCTCGCTGCCGTCCACGAAGCCGAGGAGATCGCGGTCGTCGAAGTACTTGAAGCCGTGCACCTCGTCGACGACCGTGACGGCGGCGCCGAGCCGGCCGATGAGCACGCGGGCCAGTTCGAAGCACAGGTCCATGCGGCGGGCACGCAGGTGGAAGAGGAGGTCGCCGGGGGTCGCGGGGGCCAGGTGCCGGGGTCCCGTGAGCGCCTGGAACGGGTGCAGCTCGCGCGGCCTCGGACCGCTGAACAGGCGGTCCCACGCGGTCGAGCCGATGCCGACGATGCAGCTGAGGGCGGCGTCGCGGTCGCGGAAGCCGACGGAGCGGCTCAGCCCCGACACCTCCTCGAGCGTGTCGCGGACGGCGCTCTCGCCGCCCGGGGCGATCGTGACCACCAGAAAGACGGCGGCCTTCGCGGGCGGGGTGAGGAGGACGGGCTGGGGTTCGGCCACGAGTGCTCCGATGGCGAGGGAGGGCGTCGGTCGGCTTCAGTTGGCTGCTGTCACCATATGGGCTGTGGCGCCCCATGGCACTCGCGTCCGAAATGTGCGACCTAAAGCCCAGATGAACTGTTGTGTCCGACCTCACGTCCGGCCGGTGTGGAACCGGCGTCGGGCACCGGCCGAATGCTGTTAAACTTTGAACCAGGCCCCGACCGTTCTCCCCCGTACGGTCGGGGTCCTTTTTTGTGCGCGGGCGTGCGCGCGGTGGGTGCCTGGGGTTGCATGGGGTGGCGGGGGTCAGCCACGAAGGAGCCCGAACATGAAGGCACTCCAGTACCGGTCCGTGGGAGACGCCCCGGAGGTCGTCACCGTCCCCGATCCCGAGCCCGGCCCCGGACAGGTCCTGCTGAAGGTCACCGCCGCCGGTGTGTGCCACTCCGACATCGCCGTGATGAGCTGGCCGGCGGAGAACTTCCCCTACGCGCTGCCGCTGACGCTCGGGCACGAGGGCGTCGGCACCGTCGCCGCCCTCGGCGCCGGGGTGACCGGCTTCGTGGAGGGCGACTCGGTCGCCGTGTACGGGCCCTGGGGCTGTGGCGCCTGCGCCAAGTGCGCGGAGGGCAAGGAGAACTACTGCCTGCGCGCCGAGGAGCTCGGCATCCGCCCGCCCGGGCTCGGCGCCCCCGGCTCGATGGCCGAGTACATGATCGTCGACGACGCGCGGCACCTCACGCCGATCGAGGGCCTCGACCCCGTCGCGGCCGTGCCGCTCACCGACGCGGGACTCACCCCGTACCACGCCATCAAGCGCTCGCTGCCCAAGCTGGTGCCCGGCTCGACCGCCGTCGTCATCGGCACCGGAGGCCTCGGCCACGTCGCCATCCAGCTGCTTCGCGCGATGACCGCCGCCCGCGTGATCGCTCTCGACGTGACCGAGGACAAGCTCGCCCTCGCCCGACAGGTCGGCGCCCACCAGGCGGTCCTGTCGGACGCGGCGGCCGCGGGCAAGGTCAAGGAGCTGACCGGCGGGCGCGGCGCCGAGGCCGTCTTCGACTTCGTCGGCGTCCAGCCCACCGTCGAGACCGCGGGCGCCGTCGCCGCCGTCGAGGGCGACGTCACGATCGTCGGCATCGGCGGCGGCACCCTGCCCGTCGGCTTCGGCACCACCAACTTCGAGGTCAACGTCTCCGCCCCGTACTGGGGCAGCCGCGCCGAACTCATCGAGGTCCTCGATCTGGCGCGGGCCGGCGCCGTCTCCGTGCACACCGAGACCTTCTCGCTCGACGACGCCCCCAAGGCGTACCAGCTGCTGCACGACGGCAAGATCAACGGGCGCGCGGTGATCCTGCCGAACGGCTGACCCGGGGTGGGGTGTACGGGCTGACGGGCGGTCAATAGTCTGAGGGCTACCGCCCGTTACCCCCCCACAGGGAGCCCCATGTCCACCGCGCAGGTCCCCGACATCCTCTCGCCGGAGTTCGCCGCGAACCCGTACCCCGCCTACCGTGCGATGCGCGAGAGCGCCCCGCTGCTGTGGCACGAGGCGACGCGGAGCTGGATCGTGTCGCGGTACGCCGATGTGGAGCGCGTCTTCAAGGACAAGGAGGCGACGTTCACCACCGACAATTACGACTGGCAGCTCGAACCCGTGCACGGCAGGACCATCCTGCAGATGAGCGGCCGCGAGCACGCCGTACGCCGCGCGCTCGTCGCGCCCGCCTTCCGGGGCAGCGAACTGCAGGACAAGTTCCTGCCCGTCATCGAGCGCAACTCCCGTGAACTCATAGACAAGTTCAGGGACCGGGGAGAGGCCGACCTCGTCGCCGACTACGCCACCCGGCTCCCGGTCAACGTCATCGCCGACATGCTCGGCCTCGACAAGGCCGACCACGCCCGCTTCCACGGCTGGTACACCGCCGTCATCGACTTCCTCGGCAACCTCGCGGGCGACCCGGATGTCGCCGCGGCGGGGGAGCGGACCCGGGTCGAGTTCGCCGAGTACATGATCCCGGTCATCCAGGAGCGCCGCGAGAACCCCGGCGACGACCTGCTCTCCGCGCTGTGCGCCGCCGAGGTCGACGGGGTGCGGATGAGCGACGAGGACATCAAGGCGTTCTGCAGCCTGCTGCTCGCGGCGGGCGGCGAGACCACCGACAAGGCCATCGCCAGCATCTTCGCCAACCTGCTCGCGCACCCCGACCAGCTGGCCGCCGTGCGCGCCGACCGGTCCCTGATCCCGCGCGCCTTCGCCGAGACGCTGCGCGTCACCCCGCCCGTCCACATGATCATGCGGCAGTCCGCCGTCGACGTGGAGCTGACCGGCGGCACCGTCCCCGCCGGGGCCACCGTCACCTGCCTCATCGGATCGGCCAACCGGGACGAGAGCCGGTACAAGGACCCGGACCGCTTCGACCTGTTCCGCGAGGACCTGACCACCACGACGGCGTTCTCGGCCGCCGCGGACCACCTCGCCTTCGCGCTCGGCCGGCACTTCTGCGTCGGCGCGCTGCTCGCCAAGGCGGAGGTGGAGACCGGGGTGAACCAGCTCCTCGACGCGATGCCCGACGTGCGGCTCGCCGACGGCTTCGACCCGGTCGAGCAGGGCGTCTTCACGCGCGGCCCGCAAGCGCTGCCGGTGCGGTTCACACCGGTGAATTCCTGACCCGCACCGCCCGTCAGGTGTACGATTGCGTCATGCATCGATCTTCGTGCCTGAACTGGTGGCGCCTCACTTAGAGGCGGCCGCACACTCAAGCACGTACAAGGGCCGTCCCCGGACGGCCCTTTCCCATGTCCTCCCACCGGAGGTCACGCCGTCCCGAGGGCGCCCGTGACCCAGGGGAGAGAAACCATGAGCAGCACCACCGACGCCCTCGGCACGTCCGCCGCGCAGACCCGCAGCGCCGAGCTCGAACAGCTGATCCGCAAGGACCCGGGACAGTTCCGCATCCTCACCGGCGACCGGCCCACCGGGCGCCTGCACCTCGGCCACTACTTCGGCACCCTGCACAACCGCGTCCGGCTCCAGGACCTCGGCGTCGAGACCTTCGTCCTGGTCGCCGACTACCAGGTCCTCACCGACCGCGACGTCGCCGAGAACCTCACCGAGCATGTCGAGGAACTGGTCCTCGACCACCTCGCCATCGGCATCGACCCCGAGCGCTCCACTATCTTCACGCACAGTGCCCTGCCCGCACTGAACCAGCTCCTGCTGCCGTTCCTCAGCCTCGTCTCCGTCGCCGAGCTCCAGCGCAACCCCACCGTCAAGGACGAGATCGCCCACTCCCGGCAGTCCGCGGTCAGCGGCCTGATGTTCACCTATCCCGTGCACCAGGCCGCGGACATCCTCTTCTGCAAGGCGAACCTCGTCCCCGTCGGCCAGGACCAGCTGCCGCACCTGGAGGTCACCCGCACCGTCGCCCGCCGCTTCAACGACCGCTACGCCGACGGCACTCCGGTCTTTCCGCAGCCCGAGGCCCTGCTGTCCACGGCGCCGCTGCTGCTCGGCACCGACGGCACCAAGATGAGCAAGTCCCGCGGCAACGCCATCGCCCTGTCGGCGACACCCGACGAGACCGCGCGGCTGATCCGCGGCGCCAAGACCGACGCCCAGCGCCACATCACGTACGAGCCGCAGGCCCGCCCCGAGGTCTCCTCGCTCGTCCTGCTCGCCGCGCTGTGCGAGGGCGTGGAGCCGGCCGCGGTCGCGCGGGAGATCGGGGACGGGGGAGGCGCGGCGCTCAAACGCCGCGTCACGGAGTCCGTGAACGAGTACCTCGCGCCGATCCGGGCCCGCCGTGAGGCGTACGCGCAGGACCGTGGCCTGGTCAGGGGCGTGCTGCGGGCGGGCAACGAGCGGGCGGGCGCGATCGCCGACGCGACGCTCAAGGAGGTGCGGGCCGCCATGAACGCAGACTACTGACAAGGGCGGAAAAGCCGCCGGGACGATTCTGCCTACGGCATGCATGCCCGGCCCGATCCCGGGCAGCAGGAGAACAGACGCTCAAGCAGCCCACCCCCCCCGGGCGCTCGAGCCTGTGGCCCTGTCGCCCCCTCTCCCCCCTGGGAGGCGGCGGGGCCACCTTTTTGTCGCGGCCCCTACCCGGCGAACTATCCCTGGTGGTGCTGCTGTTGCTGCTGCGGCGCCCCGGCCTGCGGCCCGGCGGCCTGCGCGAGCATCCCGTCGACGTGGTCCTTGGGAACCTGGTGCGCGGCGCCGCAGAACGTGCACTGCGCCTGGTACTTCGTCGAGACCGGGAACAGCGGGACGAAGAACAGCGTGAACTTCGTGACGAACTTCCGCAGCGTGTGCGCCGCGGGGTTGCCGCAGCTGCCGCAGACGAAGGTGAGGATCGCGAGCTGGTACGCGTAGCCCCGCGTGCCGAAGATGATCATTGGTTCCCTCCCGTGGTGTGGCCGCCGCGGTGCGTTCGGCGTCCGGCCTCATCGTATGCGGCCCGCCCCTGAGCCTCACAAGCCGTAGCGGCGCGTGGAGTGCTCCTCCTGGGCGAGCCGGCGCAGGGCGATCAGCAGGGGGTCGTAGAGGACCGCCGAGGCGACCGCCAGTTCGACCTTCTCGGAGTCGTCCTCGTAGGTGTCGAGTTGGTCCAGGTCGAGCCGGGCCACCTCCTCCATCAGGTGCGCGTACCGCGCGAGGACCTCGGGGCCCCGCGAGAAGCCAAGCCGGGTCAGCGTGACGATCGTGGTGACCAGGGTGCGGTACGTGGGGGAGAGGGTCCCGATCTCGCGCGCGTTGTGCCAGCCCATGCCGTCGAGGAATCGGTCGACCGCCTCGGTCACCTGCGCCGTCAGCGGGTCGTCGGCGGGCGCCTCGGGCGGCTGCGGCATCGCCCACAGCGCGGCGCCGAGCCGGAAGGTCGTGCCCAGGGACTCGTCGTCCACGTGCCCGAGCACCTCGCGCACGGTGGCCACCGGGATCCGCCCGATCTGGATCATCGCCCTGATCAGGCCCAGCCGCCGCAGATGCGCCTCGCCGTACGCGGCCTGCGTGGCGCTGACGCGCTCGCCCGGCGGCAGCAGGCCCTCGCGCAGGTAGTACTTGATCGTGCCGACCGGCACCCCACTGCGCTCGCTCAACTCCGCCAGTCGCATGCCTTGTGCCCCTTCTTGGAAAGTGTCACTATCCAAACACGGGTCAGGGGATCGGGGGACCCCTGACCCCCTGCCAACGACCAACGAATTCGGGGGAGTTGTGTTCACGAAGCTGGAGAGGGGACGGGTGACCGCGGCCGCCGACGGCGACGTCGTGATCTTCGTCATCGGCATGCGGATCAACCGGTTCTGGGCGGCCCACCGCTGGCTGCCGGTGATGTACGCGATGCCGATGATGCTGCGGGAACTCGGCAAGGATCGCACGGCCGGGATGCTGCACCACGTCCTGGGCACCTCGGACCCGCGCAACTACTACGTGATCCAGTACTGGGAGTCGAAGGAGAAGCTGCTCGCCTACGCGGCCGCCTCGGACAAGCGGCACCAGCCCTGGTGGGCCCGCGTCAACCGGTACGCGCGCAAGAGCAAGGGGTACGTCGGCATCTGGCACGAGACCTACGTCGTGCCCGCGGGCGCCTACGAGACGATCTACGGCGACATGCCCCTGCACGGCCTCGGCAAGGTGTACGGCGTGCGTCCGCTGGGTGACGGTGTGCACGCGCGGGACCGGCTGGCGGCTTGAATGCTCGCGCCCCGCAAGCGAAGCGTCACGCAGCGTGCGAATGGCGTACGAAAACGGCCATCCCGACGGGCCGAATCGGCATTCCGGGCTCCGTGATGAAAGGATTGCGTCCATGGCAATCAAGACCTACTTCGACATCACGATCAACGACGAGCCCGCCGGGCGGATCACGTTCAACCTCTTCGAGGACGTCGTCCCGAAGACCGCGGAGAACTTCCGTGCCCTGTGCACGGGCGAGAAGGGCTTCGGCTACGCCGGCTCGTCCTTCCACCGCGTCATCCCGCAGTTCATGCTGCAGGGCGGCGACTTCACCGCCGGCAACGGCACCGGCGGCAAGAGCATCTACGGCGAGAAGTTCGAGGACGAGAACTTCCAGCTCAAGCACACCAAGCCGGGCCAGCTCTCGATGGCCAACGCCGGCCCGAACACCAACGGCTCGCAGTTCTTCATCACCACCATCGTCACCGACTGGCTGGACGGCAAGCACGTCGTCTTCGGCGAGGTCGAGGACGGCATGGAGCTCGTGAAGAAGATCGAGTCCCTCGGCTCGCGCAGCGGCGGCACCTCCGCCAAGATCACGATCGCCGAGTCCGGCCAGCTCTGATCCAGGCCGACATCCGGCGCGAGGAGCCGGGACCCCGTCAACCGGGGTCCCGGCTTCTCGCATTTCGGCGCGAGCCCAACTCCCGGGCGCACGGAGCGGGTTAAGGTCTCGGTCGGTGGATCACCGATCCGCCGCACCGTTTCCTCGACCCAGGGAGGCACCCGTGCGCCTGCGCACCATACCCACGCTGCTGCTGTCCGCCGCCCTCACGGCGGGCGCCCTTGCCGCCACCGCGGCACCGGCGACCGCCGCGCCCGCCTCGTTCGAAGACCGGCTGCGGGCCCTGCCCGGAGTGCGCGTCACCGGTGTCACCGACAAGGAGGGCTTCCCGCTCTACTCCCTGTCGATCACGCAGCCGGTCGACCACGCCAGACCCGGCGCGGGCACGTTCGAGCAGCGCTTCACGCTCTGGCACAAGTCGACGGCCAAGCCCGTCGTCGTCTACACCGGCGGCTACGGCCTGTCCTCCTCGACCCGCGAGCCCACCACCCTGCTCGACGCCAACCAACTCAGCGTCGAACACCGCTTCTTCGAAGAGTCCGTACCGTCCGGCGGCACCCCCTGGAACAAGATGACGGTGCAGCAGGAGGCCGCCGACGAGCACGGCATCGTGCAGGCGGTGCGCCCGCTGTACGAGAAGACCTCCAAGTGGCTCGCGACCGGCGGCTCCAAGGGCGGCATGACGGCCACGTACCACTACCGCTACTACCCGAAGGACTACGACGGCGTCGTCGCCTACGTCGCCCCGAACGACGCGAACAACGACGACGACAGCGGCTACGAGGACTTCTTCAAGCGGGTCGGCACCCAGGAGTGCCGCGACGCGCTCGCCGCCGTGCAGCGCGAGATGCTGGCGCGCCGCGACACCCTGCTGCCCAAGTTCGAGCAGACCGCGAAGGACGAGGGCTACACCTTCACCAACACGCTCGGAACGACCGACCGGGCCTACGAGTTCGCGGTCCTCGACCAGGTGTGGAACTTCTGGCAGTCCGGCACCGTCGACAACTGCCCGACCGTTCCGGACGCCAAGAAGGTCTCCGACGACGACCTGTACAAGTGGTCCCTCGACCACGGCCTGTCCATCTACGAGGACTCCACCCTCGGCGCCAACAGCTCGGGCCCCTACTACCGGCAGGCCGCCGCCCAACTCGGCTGGGCCGACCTGAAGTTCAAGAACCTCAAGGGCGTCCGCCACTACCCGGACATCTACCAGCCGAACTCCGTGCTCCCCGCCGACATGCGCACCACGTACGACGGCACCGTCATCAAGGGCGTCGACAAGTGGGTGCGCACCAAGTCCCAGCGCATGCTGTTCGTCTACGGGCAGAACGACCCGTGGAGCGCCGAGCAGTTCACCCCCAGCAAGAACGACTCCTACAAGTACGTCGTGCCGAAGTCCAACCACGGCGCACGGATCTCCGCGCTGCCCGCGAACGAGCGGGACGCCGCGACCGCCACGATCAAGCGGTGGGCCGGAGTGCGCTAGCCGTCACCCGAACCGCTCGATACGGATGCGGTCCACCGGCTGACCGAGGCCGACAAGGAGCTGCGAGGCGTGCTCGGCGAAGGAGTTGGAACCGCATACGTACGCCTCCCACTCGGGCGCCCCTTCGCCGAAGCACGGCGCCAGATGATCGGCGGCCAGGCGCCGGCGCTCGCCCTCACGGGTGAGCACCGGCGTCGTCTCGGCCCCGTACTCCTCGGCGTAGATCAGGTCCGCACGCGTGCGTGCCGACACGAACAGCTTCAGCGGCAGGTCGAGCCGGTGCCGGCGGTGGTGGCGGATCATCGACATCAGCGGCACGACACCCGAACCGGCACCGAGCAGCAGTGCGGGGCGGTCGCCCGGCCACGCGAAGAAGCCGCTCAGCGGGCCGCGCACCTCGACCTCGTCGCCGACCCGCGCCCCGGTGTGCAGAAAGCCGGACACCTCGCCGTCCTCGACATGGTCGAGGGTCAGCTCGATGTGCCCCGAGTCGTCGGGCGCGGAGGCCAGCGAGTAGTGCCGCTGGGCGGTGTACCCGTCCTCGGCGGTCAGCCGCAGCATCAGATGCTGGCCCGGCAGATGGCCCTGCCAGCCGGGCACCGCGAAGCGGAACGTCGACGCGTTCGCCGTCTCCCGGCGGATCTCGGCGATCGTGGCGCGCTGCCAGAGCGCGGCGCCCTGGCCCGCGGCGATGCGGCCGGGCACGGCGAACCGGGTCGGCGGCGTGAAGGCGGTGGTCTGCGGCACGGTCTCAGTCACCTGCGTATCGCTGTTCTTCCCAGGGGTTGCCCCGCGCGTGGTACCCGTTCTGCTCCCAGAAACCGGGCTCGTCGTGATCGAGGAGCCGAAGGCCGGCCACCCACTTCACGCTCTTCCAGAAGTAGAGGTGCGGCACCAACAGGCGGGCGGGCCCGCCGTGTTCGGTCGGCAGCGGCTCGTCCTCGTAGGTGAACGCGAGCCATGCCTTGCCGCCCGTCACATCGGCGAGCGGGAGGTTCGCCGAGTAGCCGGTGTGCGAGTACGCCATGATGTGCGTCGCGGCGGGGGAGGGCCGGACGGCGTCGAGGAACGTGTCGAGCGAGACACCACCGAAGAGCACCCCGAACTTCGACCAGGTCGTCACGCAGTGGATGTCCCCGCTGTACGACGCCGGGGGCAGCGCCTGCGCCTCGTCCCACGTCCAGGTGCGGGGTTCCGCGACCAGGCCGTCGATGGTGAACGTCCAGTCCGCGCGGTCGAGTTGCGGTGTCACTTCGGCGGACAGCACCGGCCAGTCGTCGCCCGCGTCGTACTGGCCCGGCGGCAGGCCGGGGTTGTGGACACGGGGGCGGCCGACGAAGCCGCGGGTCGTGTGGCCGGTCATGCGAGGGCCTCCAGATCGGCGAGGACCGCGCCCTCGTCGAGGGTCGTGAGCGTACGGTCGCGCATCAGGATCCTGCCGTCGACGACGGTGTCCCGCACGTCGGAGGCCTGCGCGGCGTACGCGAGCATCGCGTACGGGTCGTGGCGCGGCGTGAGGTGCGGCCGGTTCAGGTCGAGGACGGCCAGGTCGGCGCGCTTGCCGACCTCGATGGAGCCCAGCTCGTCGCCGAGACCCAGGGCGCGGGCGCCCTCGATGGTCGCCATCCGCACGGCCTGCTCGGCGCCGACCGCCGTCGGGTCCCCGTCCGCCTTGTGCACGAGCGCCGCCTGCCGCACGGCGCCGAGGACGTCGAGCGTGTTCGAGCTGACCGCGCCGTCCGTGCCGAGCCCGACCGTGACACCGGCGCTCAGCAGCCGGGGCACCGGCGCGATGCCGCAGCCCAGCTTCAGGTTCGAGACAGGGCAGTGGGCGACCGAGGCGCCCGCGCGGGCGATCGCCGCGATCTCGCCGCCGGTCAGGTCGACGGCGTGCGCGAGCACCACGTCGGGACCCAGCAGGCCGAGGGAATCCAGGAGCTCGACGGGGCGACGGCCGTGCGCCACCTCCACGTTCGCCACCTCGGCGGCGTTCTCCGCCGCGTGCAGATGGATCAGCGCACCGTACTCACGGGCCAGCGCGAAGCACTCGACGAGCTGTTCGGGGGAGAGCGTGTACGTGGAGTGCGCGAACATGACCGGGCGGGTGCCCGTGGGGCGTGCGGCCAGGTCCCGGCGCGCCCACTCCATGCGCTCCTTGTACGGCCGCCCGTCCGGCGGTTCCGGGACGTCCATGAACAGCGGCCCGGTGTGCAGCCGCCAGCCCGCCGCGCGTGCGGCCCCTTCGGCGGCCTCGTGGAACCAGTACATGTCGAGCGCCGAGGTCACCCCGGCGCGCACGCTCTCCGCGACGGCCACGCGGACGGCGGAGGCGACGGTGGCGGGGTCGAGGAGGCGGGCCTCGGCGGGGACGACACGGCCCAGGAACTCCTGGAGCGTCACGTCGTCGGCGGTGCCGCGCAGCAGCGTCATCGCGAGGTGCGTGTGCGTGTTGATCAGGCCGGGGACGACGAGCCCGCCGGAGGCGTCGATGGTGTCGGCGGCGGTGTGCCGCTCGCGCAGCTCGTCGGCAGGGCCGACCGCCACGATCGCGCCGTCGCGCACGGCGACCGCGCCGTCGGTGAGCACCGTCGACGCGTCGTCGACGGTGAGGACGGTGCCGCCGTGCACCAGCAGATCGACGGACTCGGTCACAGTTGCTCCTCGGTCAGAATGCGCAGGGCCTCCAGAGCCACGACGCTGCCACGCCGCACGCCCTCCGCGACGACGTCGCGGTGCGGGTCGTAGCCGCCCGTGCCCTCCTGGTCCACCAGCTCGTCCGCGTTCACACCGTCGACGACGAGCACGGCGCCGGCGACGAGGCCGCGCAGCGACGCCGTGACGAACAGCGCGGACACCTCCATCTCGATGGCCGCGAGGCCCGCCCCGTCGTACTGGTTCAGCGGGATGAGCCCTGGTTGGAACGCCGCACGGGTCCACACGATTCCCCGGTGGTGCGGCGCCCCCGCCTCGCGGGCCGCGCGCGTCAGGGCGAACACGGCCTCCGGGCTGGACACCGCCGGGTACTCGGCAGGCACCAGTTGGCCGGTCACGCCGTCGTCGCGCACCGCGGCCTCCGCGACGACCAGGTCGCCGTCGCCGATCCCCGGCCGCATCGCACCCGCCGTACCGAACCGCACGAACGTCCGCACGCCCGCGTCGGCCAGCTCCTGGAACAGCAGGATCGCTCCGGGCCCGCCGACGCCGTGCGAGGCGACGACGACCGGCACCCCGCGCCACGTACCGGTGAACGTCCGGTACTCGCGGCTGTGCGCCACCTCCACGGCGTCGTCGAGCAGCGCGGCGACGGCCGCGGCGCGGGCCGGGTCGCCCACGACGACGGCGCGCGGCGGCAGTCCCGTCCGCGGAACCCGGCTCAGTGGGAGCAAGGAGTGGGGATCGGGTGCGGGGGCACTCACGAGGTGGCTCCAGTCATGGGGCGGCGCGACATCGGATTCGTAGGGGATCCTGGGATCGTATCCCCAGGTCAGAGTGGGTCGGAAGGCAGGACCGCGCTATGTGCGCGGTCCCACAGGGACACCGAGCGGCCGGGCCAGACCGGAGATCCCCTCGTCGAGCCGCTGAAGGTGCCGCAGCACACGGAACGTCACCGTGTTCGCCGCCGGCACCCCGAGGCCGTCCGTCTCCAGCATCGCCGCGATGCTCGCGCCCGACTCGACGGCGCCGGTCAGGTCCTCGTCGTTCACCTGCGCCACCAGCACGTCGATGTTGTGCGCGATGCGCCGCGCCGCCCTGCCGAGCCGCGGATCGGCGGCCACATGCTTGCTGTACGGGACGAGCTCGGCGGTCGCCGCCAGGGAACGCGCGTGGTACGCGGACGTCTCCAGGAGCGCCACCAGATAGCGCACGGTCTGCCGCCGCTCGCGCTGCGGGGCGATGGCGTGGGTCAGCGGCTTCGTGGACGCGCGCAGGTCGTCCAGGGCGGTGTCCAGATCGCGGGCCCGGTCGAGGAGATCCGCGGCCGGACCGCCGCTCAGCTGCTCCACCGCGCCCGCCACCACATCGCCCAGCCGCTCCAGGACCGTGGCGAGCAGCTCGTCGGTGCGGCTGTCGGTGCGCACCGGGAGCACCAGCATCGCCGCGATGATGCCGCACGCCGCACCGAGCGCGGTCTCCTCGATGCGCAGCACCAGGACGTCGAAGCTGTAGGTGTTCAGGAGCGTGTAGAGCAGCCCCAGCATCGCCGTCACGAAGAACGACATCAGCGCGTACGACAACGGGGCGGTGAAGAACGCCGCGAACACGCACACCAGGACCAGCACGAACGCCACCCACGTGTGATTGCCGACCGCCCCCGCGAGCAGCACACCGGCGACCACACCGAGCACCGTGCCGAGGACACGGCGGTAGCCCTTGATGACGATCTCGCCCGTGGACGCGGTGTTGAGGAAGACGACCCAGCAGGTCAGGACCGCCCAGTACCAGCGCTGACTGGAGAGGAACTCGCCGCCGACGATCGCGAGGGCGGAGCCGACGGCGACCTGGAAGGCGGCGCGGGTGGTGGGCCGGTCGAGGCCCGAGCGGTCGTCCTCCTCGGCGGCCTCCTTGTCCGTGCTGGTCAGGGCGACGGTGCCGGTGATCGACATGTCCTCCGCCTCCAGCTCCTCACGCGAACGCGTCGTGGCGGGGGAGTCGTCCGACTCGTCCTGCGGGCCGTCGAGGGCGATCCGCAGACCCATCACCGCGCGGGCCGCCTCACCGATGCCGCGGAAGACGTCCTGCACGGCGAGCGTGGCGCCCGGAGGCATCCGCTCCTCGTCGCGGTAGCCGAGCAGCCGGTTGCGGATCTGGGCGACGGCCGCGCCCCGGTTGGCGTCGGCGGGGCGCACCACCATCAGGTGCAGGGCGCCCAGATCGCGGCGCAGGGTGGCCGTCGACTCGTCCTCGTGGCGCAGCAGCTTGCCTGCGGCGGGCGCGGGCGCGTGCGGGAGGTGCAGGGTGAGGGTGTCGGCGCGTTCGGCGCTGCGCGCGTTCAGCAGCAGCATGCCGAGGCGCTCGGCGGAGATCTCCGCGTCGGCGATGCGGCGCTGGATCAGCGAGGCGGTCGCCGCGTCCCGGGTGCCGTCCTCGAGCCGCCCCTGGATCATCAGCGCCGTCTCGTGCAGCCGCGAGGTGTGGTGCCGCAGATCGTCCAGTACGTCGTCCAGTTCCTCCGGTGCGGCGTCCAGCAGCCGCGTCTGCGCGGTCACCAACTGCGCGAGCCGCGCCCGGAACGCCCCCCGCAGCCGGTCCAGGACGCGCTGCGGGGTCTCCGGCACCAGCGCGAACCGGGCCACCGCGCTGCACGCGAACGCCACCGCCAACGTGCCCGCGAGGACGGGCAGTTGATCGGTGGTCGCGTTCACGAACAGCGACACGAAGTAGACCTGGAAGCCCATCAGGCCGAGGGCCGTGCCCCGGTCCCCGAACCGGCGGAAGTAGACCGCGCCGAAGATCAGCGCGATGAAGAACAGGTCACCGGCGATGACCCTGCTGTGCAGCAGCGCGCCGAGGGACACGGCGGCGAGTGCCACCGGGAACCCCCACACGAGCGTGATCGCCTGCCCTCGCAGGTTCTTCTCACGGATCGCGAACGTGCTCACCATCGCGGCCATCGCGCCCGCGACCATGTGGGTCACATCCGTGCCGAGGAGCGCGAGCACGGCGAGCGTCAGCCCGATCGCCGCGACGATCCGCAGCCCTGCCGTCAGGCGCAGCAGCCCCGGATCGGATGCCATGAAGCGGTCCCAGGTGTCCCTCGGCCGTCGCGCCACCAGTGCTCACTCCAAGATCAGTCCGTCGGCGTCGCCCCCGAGCATACGAGGAGGTGGGCGCGCTCTTGACACGAGTATCGACTGGTGGACGGCGACCTGGCCGGGCACATGGTGACTTGGTGACATCTGGGGGATTTCCCCCGACGGGAAGGTGAGGGCAGTCGGGGCGGCGGCGACGGGTCAGCGCATCCCGAGCGCACCCATCGTGGCGTCGGCCATCGCCGTCTCGCCCAGTGCGTTCGGGTGCACGGGGACGAAGTTGGTGCCGAAGAGCGCCGGTTCGACCCAGCGGGTGCCGATCGGCTTGCAGGCGTCGTGGCCCTCGGAGGACTGCGAGAAGTCCACGTACGTCGCGCCGGTCTCGCTCGCCGCGCGCTGCACCGCGCTGTTGAGATGCGTCTGGATGTCGCGCACGTACGGCACGTCGCCGGACGCGATCGGCATCTTCACGAAGCAGCCCTTCTGCGCGGTCGGCGGCATGATCCACGGATAACCGAGGACGGCGACCCGCGCGTTCGGCGCCTTGTTCTTGACGGCCTGGAGGGCGGACTTCACCGCCGGGTACGTCTTGGCATCGATGTCGTCGCTGAACTTGTCGCCGTACAGGGTCTTGCACGGGTGGCCCTGGCCCGCGGAGGCGAGCCCGGCGGAGGCGCAGGACAGGATCGTGTTGATGAAGGTGCTGTTGTCGTTGCCGCCGATGGTCAGGGTCACCAGGTCGGTGTCCTGGGAGAGCGCGTCGAGCTGCGGCGGCACACCCGGGTACTGGGACCCCGCGAAGTCCTTCGTCTGCGCGGCGCCGCACGTCACGTCCTTGAGGGCGGCGCCGGTGCGCTTCGCGATGACGTGCGGGTAGTTGGCCGTGGACCGGGCGCACAGCGGGCTGGCCTTCGGGTCGAGCGGGAGCACGCCGGAAGCGGCGCTGTAGCTGTCGCCCAGGGCGACGTAGGAGAGGGGCTCGGGGGCCGCGTGGGCCGGCGCGGCGAGGGTGACGAGGGTGGCGCCGGTCGTTGCCGCGAGGGCGGTGAGTCTGCCGCTGAACGCGCGTTTCGCCATCTGATGCTCCTTCGAAGCCTTGGGGACCGGCGGAACGGGGCCACAGGCATGGCCAAGTTCCGTTTGAGGCAAGGGGGTTCAGCGCGCTGGTAGTTGAAGCTACCGACGGGTTTGAATTTGAGTCAATAGGCGTGCACAGGGTCGTGACCAGGGGAGAGTCGTGCAACACCGGGTTGTCAGTGGTGCTCGATAGCCTCACAGACGGATGGCAGACCCGTCGGCAGGCCACCCGGCGTGTTCACCGATTGCGGTGGCGCGGGTGGCCTGGGCGGAGACAATCGAACACACCGATTCGAGACTGGCGGCGCCGCGGATTCCCGGCGAGGCCGCGGACACCCGATGGAGACATGATGAGCAAGGTCGCGAGGACGGGGACCCCGTCGTCAACGTCGCACCCCGCCGACAGCCACGACCTGATCCGCGTGCACGGCGCGCGGGAGAACAACCTCAAGGACGTCAGCATCGAACTGCCCAAGCGGCGGCTGACGGTGTTCACCGGCGTCTCCGGGTCGGGCAAGAGCTCGCTGGTGTTCGACACGATCGCCGCCGAGTCGCAGCGGATGATCAACGAGACGTACAGCACCTTCGTCCAGGGCTTCATGCCGACGCTCGCGCGGCCCGAGGTCGACGTGCTGGACGGACTGACCACCGCGATCACCGTCGACCAGCAGCGGATGGGCTCCGACCCGCGCTCCACGGTCGGCACCGCCACGGACGCCAGCGCGATGCTGCGCATCCTCTACAGCCGGCTCGCCAAGCCGCAGATCGGCGGGCCCGGCGCCTACTCCTTCAACGTCGCGTCGGTCTCCGCGCAGGGCGGATTCACGGTCGACCGGGGCGCCGACAAGACCAAGACGGAGAAGGTGTCCTTCAGCCGCACCGGCGGCATGTGCGTGCACTGCGAGGGCCGGGGCACGGTCTCCGACATCGACCTGGCGCAGCTCTTCGACGACTCCAAGTCGCTGAACGAGGACCCGTTCGACATCCCCACGTACACCGGGGACGGCTGGGTGGTGCGGGTCATCCGGGACTCCGGCTTCTTCGACCCGGACAAGCCGATCCGCAAGTACACCAAGAAGGAGCGGCACGACTTCCTCTACCGCGAACCCGTCAAGGTCAAGATCAACGGTGTGAACCTCACCTACGAGGGCCTCATCCCGAAGATCCAGAAGACTTTCCTGGCCAAGGACCGGGAGTCGATGCAGCCGCACATCCGGGCCTTCGTGGACCGCGCGGTCACCTTCCAGACCTGCCCCGACTGCGGGGGCTCACGGCTCAGCGAGCTGGCCCGCTCCTCGAAGATCAAGCGCAAGAGCATCGCCGACCTGTGCGCGATGGAGATCAGGGACCTCGCGGAGTGGGTGCGCGCACTGAAGGAGCCCTCGGTCGCCCCGCTGCTCGCCAAGCTGCGGCACACCCTGGAGTCGTTCGAGGAGATCGGCCTCGGCTATCTCTCGCTCGACCGGGCGGCCGGCACGCTCTCCGGCGGTGAGGCGCAGCGGGTCAAGATGATCCGCCACCTCGGCTCCTCGCTCACCGATGTCACGTACGTCTTCGACGAGCCCACCATCGGCCTGCACCCGCACGACATCCAGCGGATGAACAAGCTGCTCCTGCGCCTGCGCGACCAGGGCAACACCGTGCTGGTCGTGGAGCACAAGCCGGAGGCCATCGCCATCGCCGACCACGTCGTGGACCTCGGCCCCGGCGCGGGCACCGGTGGCGGCAGTGTCTGCTTCGAGGGCACCGTCGAGGAGCTGCGCGCCAGTGACACCATCACCGGGCGCCACCTCGACGACCGGGCCGCGGTCAAGGACACCGTGCGCGAGCCCACCGGCAAGCTCGCGATCCGCGGGGCGAACGCGCACAACCTGAGGGACGTCGACGTCGACATCCCGCTCGGGGTGCTCACGGCCGTCACCGGCGTCGCGGGTTCCGGCAAGAGCTCGCTGGTGCACGCGTCCATTCCGGCCGACGACGCGGTGGTGGCGGTCGACCAGACCCCGATCCGCGGCTCGCGGCGCAGCAATCCGGCCACGTACACCGGGCTCCTCGAGCCGATCCGCAAGGCGTTCGCGAAGGCCAACGGCGTGAAGCCCGCGCTCTTCAGCGCCAACTCGGAGGGCGCCTGCCCGACGTGCAACGGCGCGGGGGTCGTCTACACCGACCTCGGGATCATGGCGAGCGCGGCGGCCACCTGCGAGGAGTGCGACGGCAAGCGGTTCGAGGCCTCGGTGCTCGACTACCACTTCGGCGGCAAGGACATCAGCGAGGTGCTCGCGATGCCGGTGACCGAGGCGGTGGAGTTCTTCGGGGCAGGGGAGGCGCGCACCCCGGCCGCGCACAAGATCCTGGAGCGCCTCGCGGATGTCGGGCTCGGCTATCTGACCCTCGGCCAGCCGCTGACCACGCTCTCCGGCGGCGAGCGGCAGCGGCTCAAGCTCGCCGTGCACATGGCCGACAAGGGCGGCGTCTACGTCCTGGACGAGCCGACCACGGGTCTGCACCTGGCGGACGTCGAGCAACTGCTGGGGCTGCTCGACCGGCTCGTGGACTCCGGCAAGTCGGTCATCGTCATCGAGCACCACCAGGCCGTGATGGCGCACGCCGACTGGATCATCGACCTGGGCCCGGGTGCGGGGCACGAAGGCGGCAAGGTCGTGTTCGAGGGAACCCCGGCCGACCTCGTCGCCGACCGCTCCACCCTCACCGGCGAGCACCTGGCGCAGTACGTGGGCGCCTGAGCCCGACCCATTGCCGTCGGCCCGTGGGGGAGGGCCGCGGCGGTGGTGCCGAGCGGGAGGGGCGGCCGCTGTCGCGGTCAGCCCTCCTGCGGGGGAGCGGGGTGCTGCGGGGCCTGAAGGGCCTGCGGGAAGTGCGGGGCCTGCTGGCCCTGCTGTCCCTGCGGGGCCTGCCGGCTCTGGGGCGCCTGCCCGCCCTGTGCGGCCTGCTGGTCCTGTGCGGTCTGCTGGTCCTGCGGAGCCTGCTGACCCAGGGGAGCCTGCGGGGCCTGCGGGATCTGCGGCGCCTGGTGGCCCTGCGGGGCCTGCGCCTGCATGGGGCCGGTGGCCTGTGCGGACTGCTGGTCCTGGAGGGACTGCGGGGCCTGGGGGGCCTGTGGCTCCTGAGGGGCACCTCCGTGCCCGAAGTCGAGCACGCCTTCCGCGGTGCGCTCGGCCTTGTGTGCGGCCTCGCGCGCGTCCGCGAGCACATCACCGTGCTCGTCGACGAGTCGGTCGTAGATGGGCGCCGGGGCAGTAGACGGTGCGGGCACGGGAAGAGCTCCTGGTCGTCGAGGTCCTGATGTCACCCTGCGGGTGAACAAAAGGGGACCCTACGTCGATCAGGTGACGTGGGTACATCCGGGGTGGGGTTGCGGGACCAGGAACTGTAACTACTAGTATGTACGACAACGGTGTCGAGCCCGTCGAGCCGCGCCGCGTTCCGTGCCCACGACGAAGGAGCCCACCCGTGCCGCTTGTCCGCATCGACGCCCTCGGGGCCGACCGGGACCGCCTGCGGGCACTGGGGCGCGCCGTGCACGACGCCCTCGGGGAGGCGCTCGGCTTCCCGGCCGACGATCTGTTCCAGGTGCTCACCAGTCACGACGGAGTGCGCGGCACCCTCCGCTTCGACGACTACCTCGGGGTGCGGCGGGACGACGATGTGGTGTTCGTCGCTATCACCATGCGGGCCGGGCGGCCCGACGGGCAGAAGCGGGCGCTGTACCGGCGGATCGCCGAGCTCGCGCAGGAGTACGCGGGAACCGAGCCGCGCAACGTGCTCGTCACGATCACCGAGAACCAGTCGATCGACTGGTCGTTCGGGGACGGAATCGCCCAGTACGCGCCGGCCGAGGTGGACGGCCGGCGCTGAGACGTTGGTTCCGGGGTGCGCTCAGTACTGCTCGGACTGGCCGCCGTCGATCGCGACGACCGTGGCGTTGATGAAGGACGCCTCGTCGGAGAGGAGGAAGGCCACCAGGTTCGCGACCTCCTCGGGGCGGCCGAAGCGCTTCATCGGGTTGGTGCTGACGAACTGGCGGCCGGCCCCCTCCCAGTTCACCGGGTCGAGCTGCTTGAGGGAGCCCTCGACCATCGGCGTCATGATCGCGCCGGGCGCGATGGCCTTCACGGTGATGCCGAACTGTCCGTACTCCACGCCCGAGTTCCGGGTCAGGCCGACGACGCCGTGCTTGGCGGCCGCGTAACCGGACTGGTTGCCCACGCCGCGGATGCCGCCCACGGACGCGGTGTTCACGACCGTGCCGCCGCCCTGCTCGCGCATGACCGCGAGGACGTGCTTGAGGCCGAGGAAGACGCCCCGCAGGTTGATGTCGACGACGCGCTGGAACTCGTCGCTGCCGAACTCCTCCGTGAGGTTCTGCTTGCCCTCGATGCCCGCGTTGTTGAAGAAGGCGTCGATCCGGCCGTAGGCCCGCGTGGTCCCGGCCACGTAGCGCTCGACCTCCGCCTCGTCGCTGACGTCGGCGGTGAGCGTCAGGACCTCGGCGCCCGGCGTGGCCTTCTCGATCTCGGCGGCGCTCTGCGCGAGCCCTTCCGCGTTCACGTCGACCAGCGCCAGCTTCGCGCCCTCGGCCGCGACCCGGAGCGCGGCGGACCGGCCCAGACCCGAGCCGCCACCGGTGATGAGGACGACCTTGCCGTCGAACCTGTTGTTCATTGCGGACCTCCTGATTGGCCTGTGTCGCGGTCCGCCGTCGCCCGACGGGCCTGTCACTATTCTTAGACGATACGTACTGTCTACAAATTCCCGTCACGGGGATCGGAGTGGGACATGGACGAGTCGACGGCTCCCCGGCCCAGGCGCGGGCGCCACCGGGATCCGCAGGCGCACGCGGCTGTGCTGGGCGCCGCGCGGGAACTCGTCGCCGAGCTCGGCTATCACAAGGTCACGATGGAGCGGATCGCCGCCCGCGCCGGCGTCGCCAAGATGACGCTCTACCGCTGGTGGCCGAACAAGGCCGCGGTGATCACCGAGGCCGTCACCGACCAGCTCGCGCCGGGCCCGCAGCCCGACACCGGCTCCGTGCGCGCGGACGCGCTGGCCCACATCACCGACCTCGTCCGCACGCTGACGCTGCTCGGCGACCCGAGCGTCGTGGCCGGTGCGCTCGTCGAGCGCGGCGAGGCGGGCCGCGCGGAACTGCGCGACCTCCTGGTCGCCTGGAGCGAGCCGGGGGCCGTGCTGCTGCGGCGCGGCATCGCACGGGGCGAACTGCCCGCCGGGCTCGACGTCGGGTCGGTGGTCGACAGCTGGCTCGGTTACGCGCTGTACCGCGTGGTCTTCCTCGAGAGCGCGCCCACCGAGGCGGACCTCGCGGGGCTGGTGGACGCGCTGCCGTACACGCGCCGGGAGGCCTGACCGCCTCAACGTCTGTGCGTGATCGGCCAGTTGGGTGATGGGTGGCTACGCTCGCCGACGTATGGACCGGGGGTATACACCCGGCGTATACATCAAGGTATGACCGTTCCACTGGCGCTGCTCGGGCTCCTCGAACGTGAGTCGAGCCATGGCTACGACCTCAAGCGGAATTACGACACCTACTTCGGCCGCGGCAAGCCGCTGCCCTACGGGCAGGTCTATTCGACGCTGCGCCGCCTCGCCCGGGACGGGAAGGTGGCGGTCGGCGACTCCGAACCGGGGGAGGGGCCCGACCGCAAGCGGTACGTGATCACCGACAGCGGTGTCACGCAGGTGGAGTCCTGGCTCACCGAGCCGGTCGCCCCCGAACAGCATTTGCAGACCACGCTGTTCACCAAGGTCGTCCTCGCGCTGCTCCTGGAGCGGGACGCCCAGGACTACCTCGACACCCAGCGGGCCGCCCACATGCAGCGGATGCGCGAGCTGACCGAGCTGCGCCGCACCGGCGAACTCGTCGACCGGATGCTCGCCGACCACGGTCTCTTCCACCTGGAGGCCGACCTGCGCTGGATCGACATGACCGTGGCGCGGCTCGGCGCGCTGGCGGCGGAGGTGCGCTCATGAGTCTGATCGAGGCACGTGACGTAAAGCTCTCGTTCGGCAGCACCCCCGCCCTGCGGGGCGCCGAACTGTCCGTGGCGCAGGGCGAGATCGTCGCCGTGACGGGGCCGAGCGGTTCCGGCAAGTCGACGCTGCTGCACTGTCTCGCGGGGATCCTGGTGCCCGACGAGGGGGAGGTCCACTACGACGGGCGGCGCATCGACACCCTGCGGGAGGCCGAGCGCAGCGCGCTGCGTCGCGACCGCTTCGGCTTCGTCTTCCAGTTCGGCCAGCTCGTACCGGAGCTGACGGCCGAGGAGAACGTGGCGCTGCCGCTGCTCCTCGCGCGCGGCCGCCGGACCTCGGCGCTGCGCGAGGCCCGTGCCTGGTTCGAACGGCTCGGCCTGTCCGGCCTGGAGGGCCGCAGGTCCGGCGAGTTGTCGGGCGGGCAGGCCCAACGCGTCGCGCTGGCGCGGGCGTTGGTCGCCCGCCCGCGCGTGCTCTTCGCCGACGAGCCCACCGGCGCACTCGACTCGCTCACCGGCGAGCAGGTGATGGACCTGCTCGTCGGATCGGCCCGCGAGCAGGGGACGACCGTCGTCCTCGTCACCCATGAGCCGCGCGTCGCCGCGTTCGCCGACCGGGAGGTCGTCGTCCGCGACGGCAAAGTGACCCCGCTCTCCGTCGAACGGGTCGCCTCGTGATCCGGCTCGCGCTGCGCCTCACCGTCGCGGGCGGCCGCGAGGCCCTGGTGCGCCTGACCGTGATCGCCGCCGCGGTCGCTGTCGGCGTCGCGCTGCTGCTGTCCACGCTCGCCGCCGTCCAGGCCACCCGCACCCAGAACGACCGCAACGCCTGGCTCAACACCGGCGCCGAGTTCACCCGGAGCAAGAACGCGCGGGACGCGGACGCCGACCCGCTGTGGTGGCTGCTGCGGGCCGACCACTACGACGGCGGGCTCATCGGCCGCGTCGACGTGGCGGCCACCGGGCCGGACGCGCCGGTGCCGCCGGGCCTGCCACGGCTCCCGGGCCCCGGCGAGTACTACGTGTCCCCGGCCCTCGCCGACCTGCTGCGCGCCACGCCCGCCGCCGAGTTGAGCGACCGCTACCCCGGCCGCCGGGCGGGCACCATCGGCAAGGCCGCGTTGCCAGGACCGGACTCCCTGATCGTCGTGGTGGGGCACCGCCCCGGCGAACTGGCGGGGAAGGAGGGCGCCCGGCGTGTCACCACCATCGAGACCCACTCGCCCAGCAGCTGCAGCGGACCCAACTGCGACGTCGCCGCAGGCATCAACGCCGAGGGCATGGCACTCGTCCTCTCCGTGGTGGCCCTGGCGCTGATCTTCCCCGTGCTGATCCTGACCGGCACGGCGAGCCGACTCGCCGCCGCCCGCCGCGAACAGCGCTTCGCCGCGATGCGGCTGGTCGGAGCGACACCGGCCCAGGTCTCGCTGATCTCGACGGTCGAGTCCGCGGTCGCCGCCGTCGCCGGCACGGCGGTGGGCTTCGCCCTCTGGTTCGCGCTGCGGCCCTTGGTGGCACGCGCCGACCTGACCGGGACGCCGTTCTTCACCGGCGACCTGTCGCTCGGCGCGTGGGAAGTGCTGGGAACGGCCGTGGGCGTGCCGGTGGCCGCGGCGGTCGCGGCGCGCGTCGCGCTGCGCCGGGTGCGGGTCTCGCCGCTCGGCGTCACCCGCCGCACCACGCCCCGGCCGCCGCGGGCCTGGCGGCTGATCCCGTCAGCCCTCGGCATCGGGCAGCTGTGGTGGGTCATCGGGCGCGTCCCCGAGGGCAGTTCGGGCCAGCTGCTCGCCTTCGTGCCCGGCATCCTGCTGATCCTCGTCGGCATCGTGCTCGCCGGGCCGTGGCTGACCATGGCCGGTGCGCGGCTGCTTGTCCGCTTCACCCGCAGGCCGGCGCTGCTCCTCGCGGGGCGGCGCCTCGCCGACGACCCGAAGGCCGGATTCCGGGCGGTCAGCGGCCTGGTCCTCGCACTCTGCGTCACCAGTACGGCGGTCGGCATCATCACCGCGGTCGTCGCGGAGAGCGGCGTGCCCGAGGACAACGCGGCGTTCGGCAGCTCGGTGGTCGCCGATTACGACCGGCAGTTCGCAGCCGACAACGCCGAGCCGCCGCCCACGCTGTCCGCCGCGACCCGCTCCGACCTGGAGTCCGTGCCCGGCGTCCGGAGCGTGCTGGCCGTCCGCACGAACCCGCTGCGCATCCCCGACCCCGTCGAGCCGCGCCCGCCGAAGGGCGAGCCGCCGCTCCTGGCGGGCCTGGTCTCCTGCGCCGAACTGGCGCGGATGCCCGCGCACAACGACTGCCGTCCCGGCGCCGAGGCGGCCGCGATCCCGCCGGACTTCGCGCGCTTCGGTACGCGGGAGGACCGGGCCTGGCCGCCCGTATGGCCCGCGGCGGACATCAGCCCGCAACGGCTGGCAACGCTGCCGGTGAGCGAGATCGTGGTGACGACGGACGGCTCCACCGCGGCCGTCGAACGCGTCCGCACGGTCCTCTCCGCCGCGTACCCCCACGAACTGCCGCCCTACACCGTCGCCGAGGACTACGCGCAGCGCTGGAGCAGCATCGAGGGCTACCAGCAACTGGCCACCGTCGTCATCGTGATCAGCTTCCCGATCGCCGGATGCGGCCTCGCGGTCGCCCTGGCCGGCGGACTGAACGAACGCAAGCGGCCCTTCTCCCTGCTGCGGCTGTCCGGCGTGCCGCTGCGCACACTGCGCCGCGTGGTCCTCCTGGAGAGCGCGGCGCCACTGCTGATCGTCGCGGCGCTCGCCATCGCGATGGGCTTCCTGACCGCGCAGCTGTTCCTCCAGGCGCAGTTCGGCTACTCGATCCGCCCACCGGGCGCGGGATACTACGGGCTGACCCTCGCCGGGGTCGTCGCCTCGCTCGCCGTCATCGCCTCCACGCTGCCGTTGCTGCGCCGCTTCACCGGACCGGAGACGGCGCGCAACGACTGACACCACGGCGCCCGTCCTCGCGGGCGGGCGCCGTGCCTCACGTCTCCGTCGCGTCGACCAGCGTCTCCCGCATGAAGTCCACCAGCCAGTGCTGCGCCGGAGTGCGGGCGTGCGCGTGCCGGGCGTAGACCGCGACCTGCGCCGGTTCGATGTCGATGGGCAGCTCGAGGAGCCGCACCCGGTGGTCGGCGGCGAACATGCGGGCCACCAGTCGGGGCGCCACCGCCACGAGTTCGCTGTCCTGGATGAGATACGGGAGACCCGCGAACCGGGTCACGTCCAGGAGGACGCGGTGCAGCAGCCCGTGCGCCTCCAGGGCGCGGCGCGGCCCCTCGTGCCCGGCGGGGCCGGACACCGTCACATGCTGTTCGGCGCCGAGCGCGGCCAGGTCCACGCGGGGGCCGCGCAACCGCGGGTGGTCGCGGGCCACCACGGCGACGTACCCCTCCGAGAACAGCGGGATCCGCTCCACGCGCGGCGAGCCGAGCGGCGTCGAGGCGATGAACGCGTCGATCTCCCCGCGGCCCAACTGGTCGGCGGCGCCACGGATGTCGAGCGGCCGCACCGTGAGCGTGGTGCCTGGCGCCGCGTGCGGCAGCGCGGCCATCAAGCGGGGCAGCAGGGCGACCTCGCCCAGGTCCGACAGGCACACCGTGAACGCGGCGCGCGCCGTCGCCGGATCGAAGGTGTGCGCGCCGCTCACCGTCGTCTCGATCTCGGCGAGGGCGCCGTGCAGCGGCTCGTACAGGGCGCGAGCCGTGGTCGTCGGGGCGAGGCCCGCGCCCGTGCGACGGAACAGCTCGTCATCGAAGCGGCGGCGCAGCTTCTGCAGCCCGTAGCTGACCGTCGGCTGGGTGACGTGCAGGGCCTCGGCGGTCGCCGTCACGCTCCGGGTCTCGTAGAGCAGCACGAAGGTGCGCACGAGATTGAGGTCGAAGTCCCGCATGATCCGTCCACTCTACGAGTCGTGTTATCGATGCTGTCTATGAAGCAGGTAGGCAACATTGATTGGAGCACGGTCGGCTTTATTTCTAGGCTCAACCACATCACCGCCGGTCAAGGAGGACTCTGCGCATGCCGACCGCACGCCGGATCGCCCACGCGTTCCTCGAGCGCCAAGGCCTCACCACGATCTTCGGGAACCCGGGATCGAACGAACTGCCCTTCCTCGCGGGACTCCCGGAGTCCTTCCGGTACGTCCTCGGCCTGCACGAGGGCGTCGTCGTCGGCATGGCCGACGGATACTCCCAGGTCACCGGCCGCCCCGTATTCGTGAACCTGCACGCGGCCGCCGGTTCCGGCAACGCGATGGGCGCGCTCACGAACGCCGTGTACGCGCGCTCGCCGCTGGTGCTCACGGCCGGCCAGCAGGTCCGCTCGGCCATCGGCCTGGAGGCGATGCTCGCCAACGTCGACGCGCCCCAACTGATGCGCCCGCTCGTCGGCCACTCCGCCGAACCCGCCTGCGCCGCCGACGTCCCGCGCTCGCTGGCCCAGACCGTCTTCGAGGCCGAACTGCAACGCCGCCCGAGCTACCTCTCCGTGCCCTACGACGACTGGGACGCCGAACTCGACCCGCAGGCCGGCGAGGTCCTGGAGCGTCGGATCCGGCGCGGCCTCACACCGGACGAGGCGCAACTCGACGACCTCATAAGGGAAGTGGGCGCGGCCCGCAACCCCGTCCTCGTCCTCGGCGGTGACATCGACGCCCTCGGACACTTCGACCTGGCCGTGGCCTGCGCCGAGCACCTCGGCCTGCCGGTGTGGGTGGCGCCGTCACCGCACCGCCTCCCGTTCCCCAACCGGCATCCGCTGCTGCGCGGTGTGCTGCCCGCCGGGATCGGCGCGGTGTCCTCCGCGCTCGCAGGGCACGACCTGGTGCTCGTCCTCGGCGCCCCCGTCTTCCGCTACCACCAGCACGTGCCGGGCCCCTACCTTCCGGACGGCGCCCGGCTGATCCAGGTCACCGACGAAGCGGGCGCCGCCGCGCGCGCGCCGATGGGGGAGGCGCTGGTCGCCGACCCGGGACCGGTGCTGACCGCGCTGCTGAACCGACTGCCTCAACGGGCAGGCAGGTCAGGGGAGTTCACGGTCCCGCCCGAACCCGCCACCGTCTCGGGAGCGGCCCTCCACCCGGAGGAGGTCTTCGCCGCGCTCCGTGACACCCAGCCGCCCGACACCCGCTACGTCGTCGAGTCCACCTCCACCAACGGCGCCTGGTGGCGGCAGATGGACCTGCGCCACCCCGGCTCCTACTTCTTCCCGGCCTCCGGCGGACTCGGCTTCGGCCTGCCCGCCGCCGTCGGCGCGGCGATGGGCGACCCGGACCGGCCGGTCGTCGCGGTCGTCGGCGACGGCTCCGCCAACTACGGGATCACGGCGCTGTGGAGCGCCGCCCACTACCGGGTCCCGGTCACCTTCGTCATCCTGCGCAACGGCACGTACGGCGCGCTGCGCTGGTTCGGGAAGCTGCTCGACACCCCCGACGTGCCGGGCACCGAGATCCCCGGCCTCGACTTCACCGCGCTCGCCGCAGGCTACGGGGTGCCCGCCACCGCCGTCACCGAACCCGCCGAGCTGCGCGAGCAGTTGAAGAAACCCGCGACCGAGGGGCCCCGCCTCATCCAGGTCGACACCCACCCCACCTCACCGGAGTGAACATGACTCTCCTCGAAGACCCCGTCTGGCACGAGCGCATCCACCTCGACGGCTGGACCGCCGGAAGCGGGGGCACCTCCGCCGTCGTCGAACCCGCCACCGGACAGCAACTCGGTGCCATCGGCAGCGCCACCGCCGACGACGTCGCGCGCGCCGCCACCCGCGCCGCCGAGGCACAGCGGGAGTGGGCCCGCACCCCGCCCGCCGAGCGGGCCGCCGTGCTGCGCAGGGCCGGTGACCTGTTCGCCGAGCACGCCGAGGAGATCAAGGACTGGATCGTCCGCGAGGCCGGCTCGACCCGCGCCAAGGCGACCGTCGAGACCGACTTCGCCGCCGCCGAGTGCTACGAGGACGCGGCGCTGCCCGCGCACCCGCTCGGCGACGTGCTCAGCAGCGGCGAACCCCGCTGGTCGTTCGCCCGCCGCGTGCCCGCGGGCGTCGTCTCGGTCATCGCGCCGTTCAACTTCCCGCTCATCCTCGGCATCCGCTCCGTGGCACCCGCGCTCGCGCTCGGCAACGCCGTCCTCCTCAAGCCGGACCCGCGCACCGCGGTGTGCGGCGGTGTCACCATCGTCCGCGTCTTCGAGGAGGCGGGCCTTCCCGAGGGCCTCCTGCACCTGCTGCCAGGTGACGCGAGCGTCGGCGCCGCCGTCGTCGAGGCACCCGAGGTCTCCGTCGTCTCCTTCACCGGCTCGACCGCCGCCGGACGCAAGGTCGGCGAGGCCGCCGCCCGGAACCTCAAGAAGGTCCACCTCGAACTCGGCGGCAACAACGCACTCGTCGTCCTCCCCGGCGCCGACATCCCGGCCGCCGCCTCGGCCGGCGCGTTCGGCTCGTACCTCCACCAGGGCCAGATCTGCATGGCGACCGGCCGCCACCTCGTCCACGAGTCGCAGGCCGACGAGTACGTGGCGCTGCTCGCCGAGAAGGCCGCGAACCTGCCCGTCGGCGACCCCGCCCAGGGCGACGTCGCGCTCGGCCCCATCATCGACGGGCGGCAACTCGCCCACATCGACAAGGTGGTGACCGACAGCGTCGCCGCGGGCGCGAAGCTCGCCGCGGGCGGCAAGGCCGACGCCCCGTACTACCCGGCGACCGTCCTCACCGGCCTCGACGATGACAGCCCGGCCTGGCGCGAGGAGATCTTCGGCCCCGTCGCGCCGGTGCGCACCTACCGCGACCTCGACGAGGCGGCCCGCATCGTCGACGCCTCGCCGTACGGCCTGTCCGTCGGCATCCTCGGCGACGTCGGCACCGCGATGACGCTCGCCGACCGGATCCGCTCCGGCAAGGTGCACATCAACGAACAGACCGTCATGGACGAGCCCGCCGCACCCTTCGGCGGCGTCGGCGACTCCGGCAACGGCTCCCGGTTCGGCGGCGCCCAGGCCAACATCGAGGCGTTCACCGAGACGCAGTGGGTGACCGTGCGCCCGCAGATCGCGCCGTACCCCTTCTGATCCCCGCTGAAGGGGCCGGCCCGATCCCCGTAAGAGGGCCGGCCCCGTCCGAAGTCCCCCGCCCCCCCAGGAGCAGCGCGTCCCCGTCCCCATCCGCTCATCCGGCAAGGAGCACGCCAATGACGACGTCTCCCAAGCGGGCAGCCAGCACGGCGGTGCTGTGCTGGCTGACCGTCCTGCTCGAGGGATACGACCTGGTGGCACTCGGCGCCACCATTCCCACCCTGCTCAAGACGCACCACCTCGGATTCACCGCCGCCGATGCCACCGCGGTCGCCACCGTGTCCCTCGTCGGCGTCGCGGTCGGCGCCGCGGGGCTCGGCCCGCTCACCGACCGGTTCGGGCGGCGCGGCATGCTCATCGGCTCGGTGCTGCTGTTCTCGGTGTTCACCCTCGTGACACCGCTCGCCCCGAACGTGGCCGTGTTCGGTGTGCTGCGCTTCCTCGCCGGGCTCGGCCTCGGCGCCTGCATGCCGGTCGCCCTGACCGTCATGTCGGAGAACCTGCCCGAACACCGCCGCGCCAGCGCCAGCACCTTCACCATGACCGGCTACCACGTCGGCGCCGTCCTCACCTCGGTGCTCGCGCTCGCCGTGGCCGGTGACTGGCACTGGCTGTTCTACGGCGGGGGAGTCGCGGGCCTCGTCGTCGTCCCGCTGATGTGGTGGAAGCTGCCCGAGTCCGCCGCCTACCTCGCCGCCAAGCAGGAGCCCGAGGCCGAACGCATCGGCATGCGCGACCTCCTCGGCCCGCGCGTGCGCCGCACCACCCTCGCGGTGTGGGGCGGCTCGTTCATGGGTTTGCTGCTCGTCTACGGCCTCAACACGTGGCTGCCCCAACTCATGCGCAGCGCCGGCTACCCCATCTCCCGCTCCATCGCGCTGCTGCTCGTCCTCAACATCGGCGCCGTCATCGGGCTCGTCGTCGCGGGTGTCGTCGCCGACAAGTACGGCATCCGGCGCATCGCCCGAATCTGGTTCGCGGCGGGCGCAGTACTGCTCGCCGTGCTGAGCCTGCGCATCGAGTCCAGCCTGCTCCTGAACGCGCTGGTCCTGCTCACGGGGGTCTTCGTGTTCTCCGCGCAGGTCCTCATCTACGGGTACGTGGCCCATGTCTTCCCGGCCCGCACCCGCGGCACCGCGCTCGGCCTCGCCTCCGCGGTGGGCCGGCTCGGCTCGATCACCGGGCCCTTCGTCACCGGCGCCCTGGTCACGGCGGGGATCGCGCACCCGTGGGGCTTCTGGTTCTTCGCGGGCGTCGCGGCGCTCGGCCTCGGGGCGATGCTGCTCCTGGCCGCGCCGACAGCCGACGACCGGGCGAGCACACGGAGCGCGGCGTACACCGGCTGACGAGCCCCGAGTTCACCAGACGAACGCCCCCGACGGAGCGGCCGGACCCCGTGCCAGACTCGCCCCCATGAAGATCAGAGACATCAGGGACGGGGACTGGGAGCGGATCTGGCCGTTCTGGCGGCGGATCGTGCGCGCGGGCGAGACGTATGCCTGGGACCCCGACACCAGCGAGCCCGAGGCCCGCGCCCTGTGGACCGAGGGCGCGGGCAAGCGCGTCCTCGTCATGGAGGACGACGCGGGCGACGTCGTCGCCACCGCGTACGTGAAGCCCAACTACGGCGGCCCGGCACGGGACATCGCCAACGCCGGGTTCATGGTCGACCCCGACCAGGGCGGTCACGGTCACGGCCGCGCCCTCGCCGAGCACGTCCTCGAGACGGCCAGGGCGGACGGCTACCGCGCCATGGTGTTCAACGCCGTCGTCGAGACCAACCCGGCCGTCCGGCTGTGGACTTCGCTCGGCTTCACGATCCTCGGCACCGTGCCCGCGGCCTACGAGCACCCGAGGGACGGCAGGGTCGGACTGCACATCATGCATCGCGCGCTATAAGGGCCTGTAGGTCCTATAGGCCCTGGTGGGGTGGGGCGGACGCGGACCATCCGTTGAGTTAGGGTTACCTAACCAGCGGGGTGGTTCCCGGTCCCCGCTTCCCTGCCTGCCCTCAAGGAGCCCGCATGACGGCGACGCCCGCCGCCGAGCAGCCGACCGCCCCCACGCCCGCCAGGCCCCGGGACCCGCGCCGCTGGCTCATCCTCGGCGTGATCTGCCTCGCCCAACTCGTCGTCATCCTCGACAACACGATCCTCAACGTCGCCGTCCCCACCCTCACCGACGACCTCGGCGCCGACACCGCCGACGTCCAGTGGATCATCAACGCATACGTCCTGGTGCAGGCGGGACTGCTGCTCGCGGCCGGGGCCGCGGCCGACCGCTACGGCCGCAAGAAGCTGCTCCTGACCGGACTCGTGCTGTTCGGCGCGGGCTCGCTCGCCGCGGCGCTCGCCCACAGCACAGGACAGTTGATCGCCGCTCGCGCCGGCATGGGCGTCGGCGGGGCCCTGCTCCTCACCACCACCCTCGCGGTGGCCGTGCAGGTCTTCGACGACGACGAGCGGGTCCGCGCCATCGGCGTCTGGGCCGCCGTCAACGCCCTCGGCTTCGCGGCGGGACCCCTGGTCGGCGGCGTCCTGCTCGCCCACTTCTGGTGGGGCTCCCTGTTCATCGTCAACGTGCCCGTCGTCCTGCTCGGACTGTGCGCCGTCAGCGTCCTGGTGCCGGAGAGCCGGGCCGACCAGAGCCACCGCCCCGACCTGCTCGGCGCGCTCCTGTCGACGGTCGCGATGGGCTCGCTCGTCTACGCCGTCGTCTCGGGACCCGACCACGGCTGGTCCTCCCCGTACGTGCTCGGGGGCGCGGGACTCGGGGTGTGCGCGCTGACCGGGTTCGTGCTGTGGGAGCGGCGCGTCCAGGACCCCATGCTCGACATGAGCTTCTTCCGCAACCGGACGTTCACCGGGGCCGTGATCGGCGCCGTGCTGATCACCTTCGGCAGCGGGGGAGCGCTCTTCCTGCTCACGCAGCAGCTCCAGTTCGTCCTGGGCTACGGCCCGTTGGAGGCCGGGCTGCGCACCGCGCCGTTCGCGCTCACCGTCGTACTGCTCAACTTCACGGGTGTGTCCGCCAGGCTGAGCAAGCGGCTCGGCATCCCGGGGTCCGTCGCCCTCGGCATGACCCTGCTCGCCTGCGGGCTCGCCGCCGTCGCCCTCGCCGGGCGGGTCGTGGACGGATACGGAGGCCTGCTCGTCGGGCTCGTGCTCATGGGTGTCGGCTGCGCGTTCGCGAACCCGGCGATGGCCGTCGCCGTGATGGGCTCGATCCCCCGCGAGAAGGCGGGGGCGGGCGCCGGGATCCAGGGCACGGTCACCGAGTTCGGCAGCGGCCTCGGCGTCGCAGTCCTCGGCGCGGTGCTCAGCGCCCGCTTCTCCGCGCTCGTCCCGGTGGCCGCGGCCTCGCTGCCCGCCGCCCTCGCCGCTAGTGACTCGGCGGCCGAACGCCACGCGGTGACGCGGGCGTTCGGCTCCGCGGTGGAGACCGGTCAACTCGTGGGCGCGGCCGCCGTGCTGACCGGGGGCCTGCTGGCGGCCACGCTGCTGCGCCGCGCGGAACACGCGGTGCGGCCGGAGGCCGAGGCCGGTGCGGAAGCGGCGGTCACAGATCCAGCGTGAGCCGCTCGCCCCTGGCCCGCGAGACACACACCATCATCGTCTCGCCCGCCTCCCGCTCGGCGGCCGTGAGCACACTGTCGCGGTGGTCGACCTCCCCGGCGAGCACATCCGTCTCGCAGGTGCCGCACGTGCCCTCGGTGCACGAGTACAGGACCTGGACCCCGGCCTCCTGCAAGGTGGCGAGGATCGTCCGGTCGGCCGGTACCTTCAACGTCCGCCCGCAGGAGGCGAGTTCGACCTCGAAGGCGGTGTCGCCGCTGGTGTCGGTCGCGGTCGGGGTGAAGCGCTCCGTGCGCAGAACCTCGGCCGGCACCAGCTCCTCGACCGCGGCGAGCAGCGGCTCGGGTCCGCACGCGTAGACGAGTTCACCGGGCCGCAGCTCCGCGAGGACCGCCGGCAGGTCCAGCAGGCCCTCGACGAGTTCGATCCGACCGTCGGGGTGCCGGTCGGCCAGCTCCTCCGCGAACGCCATCGTCGCCCGTGAGCGGCCCCCGTAATGCAGGGACCACCGCGCTCCCTGGTCGGCCGCGGCGGACAGCATCGGCACGATCGGCGTGATGCCGATGCCGCCCGCGACGAACCGGTACGCGGGTGCCGGTTCGAGCCGGAAGTGGTTGCGCGGCCCACGGGCCCGTACCGCCGCGCCTTCCTGGAGCTCGCCGTGCACATGCGCCGAACCGCCCCGCCCGTCCCGCTCGCGCAGCACGGCGATCCGCCAGGAGCGCGTGTCGCCGCCGCACAGCGAGTACTGCCGTTCCAGACCTTCGGCCTCGGACAGGATCAGGTCGATGTGGGCGCCCGCCTCCCACGCGGGCAGCGGCGCGCCGTCGGGGCGGCGCAGGAGGAGGGAGACGACGCCTTCGGCCTCCTGGCGGCGTTCGGCGACGACGAGGTCGAACGTGTCGAGGGGGTCGTACGTGTCGAGGGGGTCGAGCGGCTCGCTCACGGCGTGCGGTCCTTCGGTTCGGGTGGTGTCTGCGGATGGTCGGGATGGGCGAGCATCCACTCCCACATGGCGACCGGGTCCTCGCTGGTGTGCCGCTCGCCGCAGTGGCAGCGGCCGTCGAGGACATCGGTACCGGGGAGCCATTCGATGCGGAAGACGGGCCGTGTCATCCGGCGGCCAGCTTCGCGAGGATGCGGCGCGCCGCCAGGCCGCCCGTGTCGATGTTGATGCTGAGCTCCTGGTATCCCTCGGGCTCGGTGTCCAGGGTGCGCTGCAGCAGATTCAGCGCGTCCACGTCCTGCATGACGACGGTGTGGTTGAAGTCCCGCAGGAACGTGGTGACTTCGTCGTCCTCGGTCGCGAAGTTCCGTGACACCGCCCAGAAGTCGTACACCTTGCCCGGCGACGACGGGGTGATCGCGTACGTGATCTCCGTGCGGAACGCGGGGGACTCCTGGCCCGACGGGCTGATCGTGCTGTGCAGCAGATACAGGCACGGCGCGTGGTACTCGATGTCCTGGCGCCGGTCGATGCGGCCCTCGATGCCCGTGGAACGGGCGTAGAACGGCGGGCACTCGGCATCCTTCATGTGCCGAGACACCCGCACGATCCCGGACTCCTCGTCGACCTCCGTGGCGATGGGTGTCTCGGCGACCTCGGGTGTGCCGATGTAACCGCCGTGCAGATACGTCTCGTGCGACAGGTCCATGAGGTTGTCGACGAGCAGCATGAAGTCGGCGTCGATCGGCTCCATGCCCTCCACGGTCACGAAACCGTCCGCGACCAGGTGCGGGGCGCGCGGAATCACGCTCGTGTCGGCCGACTCCGGGTCACCGACCCACACCCACACCATCCCGTCGACCTCCGCGACCGGGTACGAACTCACCCGCGCGGTCCGCGGCACCCGCTTCTGCCCCGGCACGAACACACACGTGCCCGTCGTGTCGTAGGTGAAGCCGTGGTACCCACACACCACCCGGTCTCCGTCGAGACCACTTGCAGACAGCGGGTAGCGGCGGTGCACACAGCGGTCCGCGAGGGCGACCGGCTCCCCGGCCTCGGTGCGGTAGAAGGCGATCGGCTCGCCGAGGATCGTGCGGCCGAGCAGTTCCCTGCCGACCTCCTTCGACCACGCGGCGACGTACCACTGGTTGCGGGCGAAGGCCGAACAGACGGTCATGACGGGCGTCCCTCCTGTCACCGCGCGGCACCGTCGCCGCGCGTTACCGAACACCCTGGTGACCTGAGCCACACCCCCACAACGCCACTTCCGTCAGACGGAAGCCGGGTGCGCGGACGAGACGGGTTGCCAGCCCAGAGCGCGCGATATCCCGCGTCCGGCCAGCTGCACCGCCGGAATCAGCGCAGGCGTCCGCGCGCCCTCGACCGGTACGACGACGGAGACCGCGGCGACGACATCACCGCGCGGCCCGCGCACCGGGGCCGCCACCGACAGCGCGTCGTCGGTGATCTGACGGTCGCTCACCGCGACTCCGCTGCGCCGCACTTCGGCCAGCATCCGGCGCAGCCGCACCGGATCGGTGACGGTGAAGGGCGTGAACGTGTCGAGCCCGCCCTCGGGGTAGCGGTCCTGGAGTTCGGGGCCGCCGTGCGCGAGCAGCACGAGGCCGACACCCGTCGCGTGCAGCGGCCAGCGCGCGCCCACCCGCGAGTGCACGCCCACCGCGGAGCGCCCCGACAGGCGCTCGATGTAGACGACCTCCCGGCCGTCACGCACGGCGAGGTGCACGTTCTCGTGCGTCGACTCGTACAGGTCCTCCAGGAACGGCAGCGCCGCCTGCCGCAGACCGAGGCCGCGCGGGGCGAGCGCCGCGATCTCCCACAGCCGCAGCCCCACGTGGTAGTTGCCCGCCTCGTCGCGCTCCAGGGCGCCCCAGCGCGAGAGCGCGCCGACGAGCCGGTGCGCGGTGGGCAGCGGGAGATCGGCGCGGTGCGCGAGCTGGGTCAGGGTGAGCGAGGGGTGGTCCTGGTCGAAGGCGCCGAGCGCGTCGAGCAGCCGGTCGCTCGCGGAACGGGTCACGGTCGCGTCCTACCCGGTCGGGCAGCGGTCGCGGAGGAAGTCCAGGAGCACGGCGTTGAACAGCTCGGGCTGCTCCACGCCCGGCAGGTGCCCGGCCCCGTCGATCACCCTCAGCACCGAGTCCGGCATCAGCTTCACGATCTCCTCGGAGTCCGCGACCGGCGTGTACGCGTCGTCCGCGCCGACCACGACGAGTGCGGGGGCCTTGGCCGCCGCGAGGCTGTCGCGGTAGTCGGGGCGTTCGGCCCGCCCGCGCAGCGCCGCCGCGGCCCCGCGCGGGTCGGTGACCTGCATCATGCCAAGGACGTGGGCGGCGACCTCGGGCAGCGCGGCGACGTTGTAGCGCGCGAGCATCTTGTCGATGACCTCGTCCGCGTACCCGCTCATGCCCTCGGCGAGCAGCCGCACCGCGAGCCGGTTGCGGTGCACCTTGCCCTCCGGCGTCTCGGGCGGCGCCGAGGTGTCGGACAGGACGAGGGCGCGGGTGCGGTCCGGGTGCCGCAGGTGGAACTCCATGGCGATCTGGCCGCCCATCGACACCCCGCCGACGACGGCGGTGCCGAGGCCCAGCTCGTCCAGGAGCGCGGCGACATCGTCCGCGAAGCGCGCGAGCAGCACCACCCCCGGAGTGACATCGCTCTCCCCGTACCCGCGCAGATCGGGCGTGAGCACCCGGTACCCGGCCGCCGCGAGCGCCTCGGCCTGCGGGGCCCACAGGGTCCGGTTGAACGGATGCCCGTGGATCAGCACGATCGCCACCCCGTCCGCGGGGCCGTAATCGTCGTACCGCAAAACGGTGCCATCCAGCGTGAATCGGGGCATTGCCTGCTCCTGGTCGGGTTGGTCCCGCGCGGGGTGTGCCGGAACCGTACGGCGCGGGCGTGGGCATGATCAAGAGCGGGAACCGGCCGGAGCGGGGGCGACGGGGGAGTCCCGGAGGGCGCGAAACCCCTGGGTAAGGCCCCTCCATACACTGGTGGCATTACGCCGCAGGGCCGTGCCACGGCGCCCGGCACACCCGCACCACCGAACCAGGATCCACCGTGAACGTCCAGCACCACCGGCCTACGGCCACCGCCACCCCGCCCGACATCCGCCTGGTCGTCACCGACATGGACGGCACGCTCCTGGACGGCGACGGAAACGTACCGGACTCCCTCTGGCCGCTCCTGACCGAACTGCGCGACCGCGGCATCGCCTTCTGCCCCGCCAGCGGCCGGCAGTACGCCACCCTCGCCGGCCAGTTCGGCGCCGTGGACGACGGCGGCATGGTCTACGTCGCGGAGAACGGCGCGTACGTCGTGCGCGGCGGCGCCGAACTCAGCTCGGACCCGCTGGAGCCGGCCGTCGTCGAGTGGATCGTGAAGTCGATGCGGCAGCTCGTCGACGAGGGCGGGGTCGACGCCGGCGTCGTCGTCTGCGGTAAGCGGTCCGCCTACGTGGAGCGCTCCGACGAGGCCTTCATGAAGCAGGTCCGCACGTACTACGCAGCCCACGAGATCGTCGAGGACGCCGCCGCCGTCGAGGACGAATTCGTCAAGGTCGCGCTCTTCGACTTCGGCAGCGCGCAGGAGACCACCGCCCCGCTCCTCGCCCCGCTCGCGGACACCCACCAGGTCGTCGTCTCCAGCCACCACTGGATCGACGTCATGAACCCGGCGGCGAACAAGGGTGCCGCCGTCCGCAGGCTCCAGGACGCCCTCGGCATCACGCCCGCGCAGACCATGGTCTTTGGCGACTACCGCAACGACCTGGAGATGCTGGACACCGCCGATTGGTCCTACGCCATGGCCAACGCCCACCCCGACGTCCTCGCCCGCGCCCGCCTGCGTGCCCCGGCCAACACCGAGAACGGCGTCGTGCGCACGGTCCGTGACGTGCTCGGACTTGCGGTGCAGGCTTAAATTACTGAACCGTAACCTTCCTGGTGCTACCCGCGGTAACTCCGGTGTGGATAACGTCCGCCAAGGCGCGTGGTGGCGGTGGGACGACCGCCTCGAGCGCGTCGTCGGCCTGCCCGAATTTCCGGCCGACAGCCGCCAGGCGGGGGTCAACCCCCGCCCGTAGACCGGAGGTTCGCCATGCCCGCCGCCCCCACCCGACTGCTGGCCGCCGCCGTCACCGTCGCCGCATGTGTCGGCGCCCAGGCCGTGCCCGCAGCGGCCGCCACCGGTTCCGGCACCTCCGGTGACACGGTCTCGCGCGGTGTCACCATCCCCGCGTTCTACAACCCGCCCGCCGAACTGCCCGGCGCCAACGGCGCGTTGATCCGCAGCGAGGGGCTCCCGCTCGCCCTCAGCCTGCCCGGCCTCAACGGGCCGCTGCCCGGCAAGGCGACCCGCATCATGTACCGGACCACCGACTCCAACGGGAAGCCCGCCGCGTCCACGGGCGCGTACATCGAGCCCAGCGCCAAGTGGCGCGGCCCCGGGCCCCGGCCGCTCGTGGCGCTCGCACCCGGCACCCAGGGGCAGGGTGACCAGTGCGCCGCGTCGATGGGCCTTGAGCACCCGATCGTGTTCAACGGGCAGACACTGGTGGCCGGTTACGAGGACCTGGCGATCTACCGGCTCCTCGCCAAGGGCGTCGCCGTCGTCGTCACCGACTACATCGGCCTGGGCACCACCGACCGGCTGCACACCTACGTCAACCGGCTCGACGAGGCCCACGCGGTGCTCGACGCCGTGCGCGCGGCCCGCGCCCTCAAGGACGCCAGTGTCACCACCGCTTCGCGCGTCGGCCTCTTCGGCTACAGCCAGGGCGGCGGCGCCACCGCGGCGGCCGCCGAACTCCAGCCCACCTACGCGCCCGACGTCACACTCTCCGGCACCTACGCGGGCGCGCCGCCCGCCGACCTGACCGCGACGACCAGGGCCATCGACGGCACCGACCTCGTCGGCGCGCTCGGCTGGTCGCTCAACGGGTTCCTGCAGTCCGACCCGGAGCTTCGGGCGATCGCCGACAAGTACCTGAGCGACAAGGGCCGGGCCGCCCTGAAGGACCTCTCCACGGCCTGCGTCGGCGACGCCATCCTCGGCTACTCGTCCAAGAAGAGCTCGACCTGGACGAAGGACGGCAAGAGCCTCGAGGACATCATCAAGGCCGAACCGCGCCTCCAGGAGTTCCTCGCCCAGCAGCGCATCGGCGCCATCCAGCCGCAGAGCCCGGTCCGCGTCGCCACGGGCGTGAGCGACAACCTCGTCCCGCACGCCCAGGCACGCCAGTTGGCCGTCGACTGGTGCGGCCGCGGCGCCCAGGTCACGTACAAGCCGGTGCGGATCCCCGACGTCGGCCGCGCGCTGATCAACCACTTCGCCCCGCTGCTCACCGACCAGGGGCCCGCGATCAACTGGCTCACCGACCGCCTGTCGGGCGAACCGGCCGGCTCCACGTGTGCCGAGCTCCCGTCGCGGAAATGACCGCGCGGGCGGGTGCGGGGCCGTGGCACGATGACCGCCCGCCGCACCCGTCCGAAGGGAACCCCGTGCCCCGCGCCGTCACCCTGATCCGTTCCGACGCACTCTCCGATGTCGCCGAGTACGCCTACGCGGCCACCGCGCCGGCCGAGGCGCGGCTCGTCTTCCTCGCCGGTTCCTGCCCGTTGGCGAAGGACGGGTCGACCGTCCCGGTGGGTGACTACGCAGGTCAGGCGGCGCAGTGCGTCGCGAACCTGCGCGTCGCCCTCGATGCCGCCGGCGCGGTCCTCGAGGACGTCATCAGCACCCGCGTCCTCGTCGCGTCGACGCGGCAGGAGGACCTGGTCACAGCGTGGCAGGTGGTACGCGACGCCTTCGGCGACCATGACGTACCGAGCACCTTGATGGGTGTCACCGTGCTCGGCTACGCGGACCAGCTCGTCGAGGTCGAGGCGGTCGCCGCGGTGATCGACTGAGACATGCGAAGGCCCCGACTCCCGTGCCGGACACGGGAGTCGGGGCCGATGCGCTCGAACCGATCAGGCCGGTGTCACCTTCACCGGCTCCGTCTCCGCCGAACTGTGCCGTTCCGCCCAGTTCTCCAGGGCCGTGCGGCACGCATGGTCCAGGTGGTGGACTCCGGACAGGTTCAGCTCCACGGGGCGGTTCTGCGGCAGTGCCTCCAGGCTGTCGAGGATCTTCGGCAGCTTCAGGAACGTGGCATTGCCCGTCAGGTGGGCCTGGATCGGGCCCGCGCCCTTGTCTATGACCTCCAGCTTCACGTGCGAGGCGTCCCAGGCGGTCTTGATGACCGACAGGGCGAGCCCGATGAGCACACCCTCGAACATGCTGACCGCCACGATCGACACCGCGGTGACGACCAGGATCAGCGCCTCACCGCGATGCTCGCGCCACAGCCGCACCAGCGCCCGTACGGGAACCAGCTTCGCCCCGGCGTGCACGAGCACACCCGCGAGCGCCGGGATCGGGATGTACGCGAGCAGTGCGGGCAGCAGCGCCGCGAACAGCAGCAGCCACACGCCGTGCATGACACGCGAGGCCTTGGTCTTGGCGCCCGCCTGCACATTGGCCGAACTGCGCACGATCACCGCGGTCATCGGCAGCGCGCCGAGCACACCGCACACCGCGTTGCCCGCACCCTGCGCGAGCAGTTCCTTGTCGTACTGGGTGCGCGGACCGTCGTGCATCCGGTCCACGGCCGCCGCGCTGAACAGCGACTCGGCGGACGCGATGAGCGTGAACGCCACGATCGTGCCGAGCACACCGACGGCGGCGAGCTCACCGAACGCGTCGAGGGGCGGCGGCTGGATCGAACCGAGCAGGCCGTTGACCTCGACCATGGCGACGGGCGCGTCGAACACGAACGCCGCCAGCATCGCGAGACCCACCGCGGCGAGCGGACCCGGCACGACGCGGGCCTTTCGCGGCATGTACTTCCAGAACACCAGGACCGCGACGGTCCCGGCGCCCAGGGCGAGCGAGGCCAGCGCACGGGTGCTGCCGAGGGCGTCGAAGAACGCCTCCGGAAGACCCGCGATCTTGCCGAGCCCCGACTCCGGAGCCTTGGCGTCGAGCACCGAGTACATCTGACCGGCGATCAGGACCAGGCCGATGCCCGCGAGCATGCCCTCGACGACCGACACCGAGATGGCCCGGAAGTATCGGCCCACCTTCAGTACGCCCATGAGGATCTGCAGCAGGCCGGTGGCCAGCACGATGACGCCGAGTATGGGAAGGCCGAACTCGCGTACCGCTTCGTACACGAGCACGGTGAGACCGGCGGCAGGACCGGACACCTGGAGACTGCTGCCGCGCATCAGTCCGGTGACGATTCCGCCGACGATGCCGGTGATCAGGCCGAGTTCGGCGGGCACACCGGAGGCGACGGCGACACCGACGCACAACGGCAGTGCCACCAGGAACACGACGAGCGAGGCGGTGAAGTCCGCCTTGAGGTGGGGGAACTTGGACGTGGGTCCGGGTGTGGGGGTGTGGGGGGTGGTGTCTGTCATGGCGGCGCTCACAGAGTCTCGAACGCGTCGGTGTCGACGCGGTGTTCGCGGACGCCGCCGGTGTGCACCTCGTAGTACCAGCCGCGCAGGGTGAGGCTGCCCTCGGCGAGCCGGCGCTCCACGCACGGATAGGAGCGCAGCCGCAGCAGCTGGGCGAGGACGTGCTGTTGAACGGCCGCGGAGACCGTGACATCGGCCGGGTCGCACGCTCCCGGCTCGTCCGCGGCGTGCGCGAGCCAGTCGCGGACGGCGGGCACGGCCGCGAGGTCGTCGCCGCGCACCAGCGCGCCGATCGCCCCGCAGTGCGAGTGCCCGCACACGACGATGTCCTGGACGCCGAGGACTTCCACGGCGTACTCGATGGTGGCGGTCTCCCCGCTGGGGCTGCCGCTGGTGTACGGGGGCACGATGTTGCCCGCGGTGCGGAGCTCGAACAGCTCACCGGGGCGCGCGCCCGTGATCAGGGCCGGCACGACGCGAGAGTCGGAGCAGGTGATGAAGAGAACCTGCGGGGACTGGCCGTCGGCGTGACTGGCGAACTCCTCAGGGCGCGAGCCGAAGGTACGGGCGTTGTCGATGAGGGGCTGCATGTGTGGTGATTCCTCCTGGCGCGCCTGCATGGCGCGTCGGACGGGCAGGACAGGTCGGAACAGCTGGTCCTGTCAGCAGCGGAACACCTGGAGCGAAGCCGCTGACAGTTCGTCGATGGATCTGTCCGGGCGGGTGTACGAGGCGCGAGAGGAGGTGTGTGCGTGCGCGCAGGGCGCTTCGGGCGCCGGTGACTGGGCGCACAGGTACGGGAGTTGGCCCGTGCGTGCTGCCGTCCGGTGCCGGTCGCGGCCGCGGATCACCTCGGCCGGTCCCTGGGGCGCCGACACCTCGCCGGTGCACGCCCGCACCTCGGCCGGGGTCACGACCGGGGTGTGTGCGGGCGCGAACGCCTGTGCGGACGCGGGCAGGGGAAGCGCGAGCAGTACGGCGACCAGAAGGGCCACCACTGAGCGCTTCTTCCCACCTCGGGACATGTTCCCCCCTCACGCCTCTCTCGCCAAGAACTCGTCAACGTACGGTCAACTGAAGGTCAAGAGATAGGTTAACTGTGCAAAGGTGACTGCGAGGTTAACTAGGTGTTTCGGCTCGCAGGATGCGTGAAATCCGAGGGTGTTTTGGCCGGATCGACACCCCTAGACTCATGATCATGACTGACCTGAGCACACCCACCGACGCGCCCGCGGACACGGACGCGCCCGCCCTGTTCGACACCATGTCCACGATGCGCGCCATGCGCCGGCTGCGCCCGGAACCCGTGCCCGAGGAACTGCTCGACCGGCTCATACAGGCGGCCGTCTGGGGCCCCAGCGGCGGCAACATGCAGCGCTACGAGTACGTCATCGTCACCGACCCGGCGGTCATGGCCGAGCTGGCCCCGCTGTGGAAGCGTTGCGTGGACGCCTACTTGGCGACCACCGGCAAACACGCGCCCGAGGGCATGGACGAGGCGGCGTACGCGCGGATGGTCGCCGCCATCGAGTACCAGCGCGACCACTTCGCCGAGACTCCCGCGCTCGTCATCCCCTGCTACCAGTTCCCGCCGCCCCGCGTCGACGAGGAAGGGCTGCTTGCCTCCGTCACCGCGCTCGGCCCCGAGGCGGCCGCCACGATGGCGAGCACGCAGGATCGCTTCGCCGCGCTCGCGGAGGGCTCCTGCGTCTACCCCGGCGTGCAGAACCTGCTGCTCGCCGCGCGCGGCCTCGGCCTCGCCGCCAACATCACCATCTGGCACCTGATGCTGGAGGACGAGTGGAAGGCCGCGCTCGGCATCCCCGACGACATGCGGACGTTCGCCGCCATCCCGATCGGGTGGCCGCTCGGCCGGTTCGGCCCGGTGCGCCGCAGGTCCGTCGCGGACGTGGTGCACCGCGACCGCTGGTAGGCCCGCACGGTCACCCGTCGGCCGCGCCCGGTGCAAGGCGGATCTCGCGGCCCTTCCAGCGCATCCGCAGCCAGCGGTCGTGGCAGGCGACGACGACGGCGCCGGGGCCCGCGCCCAGCGCGTCCTCCAACTCGTCGCACAGCGTGGGCGACAGATGGTTCGTCGGCTCGTCGAGCAGCAGCAGCTCGGGCGGGTTCGCCACGAGCAGCGCGAGCGCGAGCCGGCGCCGCTGACCGACCGAGAGCCGGCCCACGGGCTTGGCGAGATCGGCCGGGGCCAGCAGACCGAGGTCCGCCAACGGCACCGCCTCGGCCCGCGCGGACCCGAGTTCCCGTGTGTACGTGTCCCGGGCCGTCAGCCCGGGGCGCGTGAACACGGAGTCCTGGGCGAGCATCCCCACGGACAGGCCGGTACGCCGCCGTGTCTCGCCCCGCGCGGGCAGCAGACCGGCCAGGACCGCCAACAGGGTCGATTTCCCACTGCCGTTGGCGCCGGTGACCAGGAGCCGGTCCTCGGGTGTCACGTCGAGCCGGTCCAGTGTCAGCCGCCCGGGGACTCGTACCGCCCGCAGGGACACGAGGGGCTCGTCGTCGATGTCGTCACCGGACATGGCGGCGAGCCGGTCGGGCCGGAAACGCAGCGGCGGCGGGGGCGCGGCGACCTGGTTGCGTTCCAGCTCCTCCAGGCGCCGGGTGGCGTTGCGGACCCGGCGGGAGATCTGGCTCTGGACCCGGTTGGCGCGGACGCCGTAGCCCATCTTCTCGTTGTCGCGCGGGCCGCGGTCCGGGGCGACACGCCGCGCCGAGACACCCGCCGCGTGCCGCAGCGCCACCAACTCCTCCTGTTCCTCGGCGAACCGGCGCTCCCACCGCTCCCGCTCGGCCCGCTTCTGAGCGAGGTAGGCGCTGTAGGCGCCGCCGAACCGCACGGGGCCGTCCACCGCCGGGTCGAGGTCGACGAGGTCCGTGCAGACGGCGTCGAGGAACGCCCGGTCGTGGCTGGCGAGCACCACCACGCCGGGCAGTGCCCGCACCTGTTCCTCCACGAACAGCGCCGCGTCGTCGTCGAGATGGTTCGTCGGCTCGTCGAGAAGCAGCGCGGCGGGACGGCGCACGAGCAGCGCCGCCAGGGCGAGCCGCCCGCGCTGGCCGCCGGAGAGCGAGCCGAGGGTGCGGGTGTGCGCGAGCGCGCCGAGGCCGAGACCGGCCAGGGTGATCTCGGCTCGCCGGTCCGCGTCCCACGCCTCGTGCTCCTGGGCGCTCTCAAGCAACTGGCCGTAGGCGTCGAGGAGTTCGGGGTAGGTGTCGGAGTCCTCCGGTGTATCGGCGAGCCGCGCGCCGAGCCGGTCGAGCTCGGCGAGTTCGGCGCGGGTCTCGCGCAGCGCGTCGTCCAGCACCTCCGCGATCGTGGCCGTGCTGTCGTAGGGCGCCTCCTGCTGGAGGAAGCCGAGGTCGGGCGGGCGTACGACGCTGCCCGAGTCGGGGGTGTCGACCCCGGCGAGCAGGCGCAGCAGGGTCGACTTGCCGACCCCGTTCTCGCCGATCAGGCCGATCCGGCGGCCGGGCGCCGCGGTGAGCGACACACCGTCGAGGACGCGGCGGGTGTCGAGGGTGCGGGTCAGGTCGCGGGCGATGAGGGCGGGCTGGGGCATGAGGTGTGTTCCGTTCGACGTGAGGAGCGGTGAGGCCCGCCGGGCGTACGCCTCGGGGCGGGCCATGTCGTCACGCCGGCGGATCACATCTCAGGGGCCCCCACCTCGGTCAGCCGCCCGTCCGCGAGCCGCAGCCCGCGCTCCACCCCGATCCGGGCCAGGAACCGCTCGTCGTGGCTGACCACCATGAACGCGCCCTCGTACGAGGCGAGCGCGCTCTCCAGCTGGCCGACGCCGACCAGGTCGAGGTTGTTCGTCGGCTCGTCGAGGAGCAGCAGCTGCGGCGCAGGCTCGGCGCACAGCACGCACGCCAGGGTGGCCCGCAGCAGTTCCCCGCCCGAGAGGACCCCGACCGGCAGATGTGCGCGCGGGCCGCGGAACAGGAACCGGGCCAGCAGATTCATCCGCTCCGCCTCCGGGCGCCCCGGCGCGAACGCGGCGAAGTTCTCCGCGACGGTGCGCTCGGGGTCGAGCAGGTCGAGGCGCTGCGACAGATAGGCGATCCGGCCGTCGGCCCGCTTCACGCTGCCACCGCTCGGCTGGAGATCGCCGTTCACGAGCCGCAACAGGGTGGTCTTCCCCGCCCCGTTGGGACCCGTCAGCGCGATCCGCTCGGGGCCGCGCACCGCGAAGTCGACGCCCTCGGCGGCGAACAGATCCTGGTCACCCCGCCGGACCTGTGCGTGCTCGGCCAGGACGAGGGTGCGTCCCGCGGGCACCTTGGTGTCGGGCAGGTCGAGGACGAGGCGCGGATCGTCGCGCACGGCGCGCTCCGCCTCGTCGAGCCGCGCCTTCGCGTCGCCGACGCGTGCCGCGTGTGTCTGCCCGGCCCGGCCCGCGGACTCCTGGGCGCCCCGCTTCATGGTCCCGGCGAAGATCTTCGGCAGTCCGGCGCTCTTCAGGTTGCGCGCGGCGTTGCTCGCACGGCGCTCGGCGCGCTCGCGGGCCTGCTGCATCTCCCGCTTCTCGCGCTTCACCTCCTGTTCGGCGTTGCGCACGTTCTTCTCGGCGACCTCCTGCTCGGCACCCACCGCCTCCTCGTAGGCCGTGAAGTTGCCGCCGTACCAGCGCAGTTCGCCGTGGTGCAGTTCGGCGATCCGCTCCATGCGGTCCAGGAGCGCGCGGTCGTGGCTGACCAGGAGCAGGCAGCCGTTCCAGCGCTCCAGCACGTCGTAGAGGCGGTGCCGGGCGTCGAGGTCCAGATTGTTGGTGGGCTCGTCGAGGAGCAGCACGTCGGGGCGGCGCAGCAGTTGGGCGGCCAGGCCCAGGGAGACGATCTGGCCGCCGCTGAGCGTGTCGAGGCGCCGGTCGAGGTCCAGGGCGCCGAGGCCCAGGGAGTCGAGCTCGGCGCGGGTGCGTTCCTCGATGTCCCAGTCGTCGCCGATGACGGTGAAGTGCTCCTCGTCGACGTCGCCGGACTCGACGGCGTCGATGGCGCGGACGATGTCGGCGACGCCGAGCACTTCGGCCACGCTGAGCGAGCCGGCCAGCGGCAGGTTCTGGGGGAGGTGGCCGAGCACACCGTGCACGGTCACCGAGCCGCCGGTGGGTGTCAGCTCACCGGCGATCAGCTTGAGGAGTGTGCTCTTGCCCGCGCCGTTCGGGGCGACGAGCCCGGTGCGGCCGGACGGCACGGAGAAGGACAGACCGTCGAACACCGGGGTGTCGTCGGGCCAGGAGAAGGACAGGTTCGAGCAGACGACGGAAGCGTCGGACACGGAAGAGACCTCGCGTGGGAGACGGGCAGGCCGATACGGCTGCCCGGAACAGGAAGAGGGGACGACTGTGAGGCCACACCGGCGATGCATCCGCGCACCGTCCGCTGGCCTGTCAGAGCCGGGTGATCACCCGGAGATGTCGTCGTCCACCGCCATGTTCGTTCTCCTCATATACGCCAAAGGTCCAAGAACACTAACAGCTACGGCCGACGGCTCACCAGCTCAATGGATAGCGGACCGGGTGTCCGCCGATCCTGGCCGGCAGCAGCCCGATCAGGACGAGCAGCGCGGTGCCGAGGGCGAGGAGGGAGAGGAAGGGGACCGGGTGCGGGGCCTGCAGCACGACGATCACGGCCGTGGCGGCCGCGGGGGAGTGGGAGAGGTGGGTGAGCATCATCGCGCCCAGCGAGAGCCCCGCGGCGACTGCAGCGCCCCAGCCGTTGCTCCCGGTGACCGCGAGCGTCGCGAACCCGATGGCGGCGGAGATCAGCTGGCCCCCGACGAGGTTGCGCGGCTGCGAGATCGGCAGCCCGGGCGCGCCGTGCACCAGGGCGGCGCTCGCGGCGAGCGGGGGTATCAGGAGCGGCTGCCGCAGCAGCACGCCGACACCGACGAGCACGAGGAGGGCACCGATGGCGAAGACGGTGGCCCGCAGCGCGTGCAAGGGGTGAGGGCGGGGGACGGCGGACGGGGGCGTGGACATGCGATCTCCGGGCAGGGGGGGAGCGGGGACCCGGTGATCATAAACAAAATGTTGAAGCGCTGGCATTTTGCTTGCCTCTCAGGCAAAAGCGCCTCTCGGCCAGAACGCCTCGCGGGCAAAGACCCCCCGGGCCCGCTACTGCCGCCGGTTGTCCTCCGCGATCCGTGTCGCCCGCGAGCGCACATCCGCCTCGGACAGTCCCGCGTCGCACACGATCGTCATCACGCTGCCGTCGTCCAGCGACACCTGCCGCATCTCGACGCCCAACTTCCGTGTGCGCTGTGGCTCTTCGTCGGACATGAGAGCTCCTCACGGCCGACGCGGCGCTGTGCCGCGTCGGCTCAACGATTGACGAACTCCCACGGTAGGCACACCGGGTGGCGCGCCGGGCGCACCGGCGGGGCGCAGTCACACGATCGGGTCCGCGGTCCTCACCGTACGGCCTGGTGTGCCGCCTCCGTCTCGGTGTCGGCGTCGCCGGTGCGCAGGGCGCCGCCCGCCGTCTCCAGGTGGGCACGGACGAACCACTGGAACTTCTCGAGTTCGCGCAGCTGCCCGATGAGCAGGTCCTGGGTGGCCAGGTCGATCCTGCCGGTCCGTTCGACCGCCTTGCGGACGTCCTCGACGAGGCCGGTGTAGACGATGTCGAGGGCGCCGAGGTGGGCGATGGCGTCCGCCCGGCCGACGCTGTAGTCCTCCCAGGTCCGCGCGGAGACGAGCACGCCGGGCGTGCCGTGGCTGACGCCGCCGAGCGCCGCGGCCCGCTCCGCGACCTCGTCCGCCATTGTGCGGACCTTGTCGACCTGCGGGTCGATCATCTCGTGCACCGCGATGAAGTGCGGTCCCACGACGTTCCAGTGGATGTGCTTGAGCGTGAGGTGCAGATCGTTGAGGGCGTGCAGGCGCAGCTGCAGGATGTCGATGAGCTCGCCCGCCTCGGACACGGCGAGGCCGGGGATGGTGTACTTCGGGTTGCTCCGCAGAGCCATGGTGCGTGTCTCCCTTCGGACTTCGAGCGGTTCGAGCTGCCCTGTCGGACTACCCCGCAGGAGAGATCCATTCCTGATCGGCGCCGATCGGTGGGCCGGCCCCAGGGTTCCCTGATCAGTAAGGTTAGGCTAACCTTCGGCACGTGAGATCTGGTGAACGCGCAGGTAGCGCCCCTCGTCCGCGCGGTCACGAACTGTCGGCCGAGCACGTGACCGTGTCGTACGACGGCGTCGACGTCGTGCACGACGCGGCCCTCGTCCTCAAGCCCGGCGAAGTGACCGCCCTCGTCGGACCGAACGGCAGCGGCAAGTCGACATTGTTGCGAACCGTGGCCCGGTTGCAAAAGCCCCGGCACGGCACGCTCAGCATCGACGCGGGAACGTCCGACGCCGCCGACGGCTTCGACCTCACCGCCCGTCAGTTCGCCCGCCGGGTCGCGCTGCTGACCCAGAGCAGGCCCACGCCGGGCGGGCTGACCGTGCGCGACGTCGTCGAGTTCGGCCGCTACCCCTACCGCGGACGGTGGGGGCAGGCCGATCCCGACGGCACCGAGGTCGTCGGACGGGTCCTCGCGATGACCGGGGTCGAGGCGCTCGCGGAGCGGGGTGTCGACCAGCTGTCCGGCGGACAGTTGCAGCGCGTGTGGCTGGCGAGCTGTCTCGCCCAGCAGACGGGTGTGCTCCTCCTCGACGAGCCGACCACCTACCTCGACCTGCGCTACCAGATCGAACTCCTCGACCTGATGCGGGACCTGGCGGACGACGGCGGGATCGCCGTCGGCGTCGTCCTGCACGACCTCGACCAGGCCGCCGCCGTCGCCGACCGGATCGCGCTGCTCAGCGAAGGCCGCGTCATCGCCGACGGCGCCCCCGAGGAGGTCCTGCGCTCCGAGCGCCTCACCGAGACGTACGGCATCCGGGTCGACGTCGACACCGACCCCTTCACCGGACGGCTGCGCACCCGCGCGATAGGCCGTCACCACAGCAGAAGCGAAAGGCTCCAGAGCACCTCATGAGACGCCCCCTGATCGCCGCGGCGAGCGCCGCTGCCGCCGCCCTCGTGCTGTCCGCCTGCGGCAGCTCCGAGCCCACGCAGACCGACCCCAACCGCAGCGCCGACCCGATCACCCTGACCGGCGCCAACGGCTCCAAGGTCACCCTCGACGGGCCGGCCACCAAGATCGTCGGCACCGAGTGGAACGTCGTCGAGTCCCTCGTCACGCTCGGCGTCGACCCCGCCGGTGTCGCCGACGTCAAGGGCTACAAGGCCTGGGACACCGCCGCACCGCTCACCAACTCGCCCAAGGACGTCGGCACCCGGGGCGAGCCCAGCATGGACAGCATCGCGGGCCTCACCCCCGACCTGATCGTCGCCACGACCGACCTGTCGGCCTCCGCGGTCAAGCAGATGAAGAAGATCGCCCCGGTGCTCCAGGTGAAGTCGGCCGACGGCGCCGACCAGGTCGGCACGATGTTCGACACCCTCGACACCCTCGCGAAGGCCACCGGCAAGGAGGACGAGGCGAGGGCGGCCAAGAAGAGTTACGAGTCGAAGCTCGCCGAGGGCAAGAAGGCCCTGAAGGACGCGGGCGCCGACGGCACGAGGATCGCCACCGCCGACGGCTACTCCGCTTCCAACCAGGTCTCCGTACGCGCCTTCACGAGCGCCTCCCTGCTCGGTTCCGTCAACGAGGACCTCGGCCTGGAGAACGCCTGGAAGGTCAAGGGCGACAAGGACTACGGCCTCGCCACCACCGACGTCGAGGGCCTCACCGGGCTCGGCGACGACGTGCGGTTCACGTACATCGGCAACAAGAAGGCCGGCGGCTCCGACGTCTTCACCAAGGACCTCGCCGACAACTCCGTGTGGAAGTCGCTGCCCTTCGTGAAGGCGGGCGACGTGCACCGACTGCCCGACGGAACCTGGCTGTTCGGCGGCCCGAAGTCCATGGAGCAGTACATCGACGGCGTCGTCGCCGCCCTGACGAAGAAGTAGGCACGTGGCCGTCACCGCACCTTCTCGCACCCTGACGGCGCCGTCCTTCGGCGCCGTCGGGGTGACGGCCGGGCTCGTGCTGCTCGTCGCCGTGCTCGCCGTCGCCGACATCACCTACGGCACGGCCGACGTCGGCGCCCATCAGGTGTGGCAGGCCCTCACCGGGCAGGCCGAGGCGGGCGACGCCTCCGTCGTCGTCGCCTCCCGGCTGCCGCGCATGGTGGCCGGGCTGCTCGTCGGCGTGGCGCTCGGCGCGGCCGGCGCCGTGCTCCAGGCGGTCAGCCGCAACGTGCTCGCCTCGCCCGACACCCTCGCCGTCAACGCCGGTTCGTACCTCGCGCTCGGCGTGCTCGCGACCACCGGCGCGACCGCCTCCGTGTTCGCGTCCTCCGCCGTCGCCTTCGTCGGCGGACTCGCCGCGGCCGCCGTCGTGCTCGGCCTCGCGGGACGCGCCGCCACCACCGTCCGCCTGGTCCTCGCGGGCAGCGCCCTCGCGCTCGGCCTGGGCGCCGTCACCGAGTCGCTGATCCTGCTCTTCCCCGAACAGACCGAAGGCCTCTACCAGTGGAACCAGGGCAGCATCGCCCAGAACGGTTTCGCCGGAGTGGCCCGCATGGCGCCCATCGTGGTCGCCGCGCTCATCGGCCTGGTGCTGCTCGCCCGCCGCGTCGACGGCCTGGCCCTCGGCGACGACGCGGCGCGCGGCCTCGGCATCCCGGTGCGCGGCACCCGTGTCACCGCCGTCGTGCTCGCCGCGCTGATCTCGGCGGCCGCCGTCACCCTCGCGGGACCGATCGGCTTCGTGGGCCTGTGCGCCCCGGCCCTGGTCAGGCCGGTGGCCCGCCGCGTGCGTTCGCTCGTACGGCACCGGGTGCGCATCCCCGTCGCGGGCCTCGTCGGCGCCGCGCTCGTGCTCGGCTCCGACCTGCTGCTGCGCGCCGTGACCTCCCCCGAGGTGGCGGTCACCGTGCCGACCGGCGTGGTCACCAGCGTCGTCGGCGCCGTGTTCCTGGTCGTGATGGCGCTGCGCCTGCGTGACGGGGACGCCGCCGCGCAGCCGGACCGGATGCGCATCCCGAGCCGCAAGGTCTTCGCGGTCACCGTGGCCGCGCTGACGGCGGTCCTTGTCGGCACGGCCGTCGCGGGCGTCCTCCTCGGCGACAGCACCCTGCTCCTCGGCGACGTCGCCAACTGGGCGGGCGGACAGGCCGGTCAGGCCATCACGTTCGTCCTGGACACCCGGGTGCCGCGCGTCCTCGCCGCGCTGTGCGCGGGCGCCGCGCTCGCCCTGTCCGGCACCCTCGTGCAGTCCGTGACCCGCAACCCGCTCGCCGAACCCGGCGTGCTCGGGGTGTCCGGCGGCGCCGCGCTCGGCGCCGTGCTGCTGGTCACCACCGTGCCCGGCGCGGACTCGTGGAGCATCGCCGGCGCGGCGTTCGCGGGCGCCGCCGCCACCTCCGCCGTCGTGTTCGGCCTCGCGGCCAAGGGCGGGTTCCAGCAGAGCCGCCTCGTCCTGGTCGGCATCGGAACGGCCTCGGGGACGGCGGCCCTGATCAGCCTCCTGATCGTGCTCACCGACCGGTTCAGCGCGACCAAGGCCCTGGTGTGGCTGTCGGGCTCGACGTACGGGCGCGGCTTCTCCGACGTGCTGCCGGTCGCGGCCGTGCTCGTCGTCGGCGCCGTCATCGCGGTCGCCCGGCGCAAGGAGCTCGACCTCGTCTCCCTCGACGCGGACACGCCCCGGCTGCTCGGCCTCGACCTCGCCCGCGGACGTCTCGGCTTCCTGATGCTCAGCGTGCTGCTCAGCGCCACGGCGGTCGCGGCGGCGGGCACGATCGGATTCGTCGGCCTCGTCGCGCCGCACGCGGCCCGCGCCCTGGTCGGGCGCAAGCACGTGCGTGTCGTGCCCGTATCGATGCTCCTCGGCGCTGCCCTCGTCTGCGTCGCGGACCTGCTGGGCCGCTCCGTCATCGCCCCGGCCCAGCTGGGCGCGGGCCTGATGACGGCCGTCGTCGGCACGCCGTACTTCGTGTATCTGCTGGTACGCGGACGGCGGTAGCGGAGGCGGGCCCTCAGCCCGCCTTCGTACGCAACACCTCGAGGGCCCGGTCCGCATGCGCGCTCATCCTGAACTCGCTGCGGACCACCTCGAGCACCTGCCGGTCGGTGCCGATCACGAAGGTGGCGCGCTTGGTCGGCAGCGGCCCGAACCCGCGCGCCACCCCGAACCGCCGGCGCACCTCGCCCTCCGGGTCCGAAAGCAGCGGAAACCCGAGGGTGTGCCGCTGGGTGAACTCCCGCTGGCGTTCGACGGCGTCGGAGCTGATCCCCACCGGGCGCGCGCCGACCGCCGCGAACTCGGCCGCCAGATCCCGGAAATGGCAGGCCTCTGCGGTGCAGCCGGGGGTGAGCGCGGCCGGGTAGAAGAAGAGCACGACCGGCCCCTCGGAGAGCAGGGACGACAGGGTCGTGGGTGCCCCCGTCTCGTCGGGCAGGGTGAAGTCCTCGACGACGGATCCGGCTCGGATCCGGGCGGACGTGGGCATGGGGCCTCCCAGGGCTCGACGGTGGACGCACGACGGGGGACGCGCGACCGTGGACGCGTGTGCCGTTCACGTATACCGGACGGTAAGTCGTACCGAACAGAATGTGCCCCAGGGATGTTGAGCCGGAGCCGGCTGGGTAGGGGCGGCTCATGGACGTGTCGCATGACCAGAACGTGGAGACGGCAGTGGCCGCTGCCGCCTTCCTCTCCGGGCAGCAGGTCACCGAGAAGCAGTGCGGTGGCTGCGGGACCGTGGTGGCGGGCATCAACGGCCGCTACGCGTGCGGCGCATGTGGCTGGATCAACCACTGGTCGGACGGTGACACCCACCTGCCCGGAGCGGAGGACGACGTCTGACCGGCCTCGCGGGGGAGCGGCGCGGTCGAACGTTTCTGCGGTGCCCGCCCCGCACGTCGAACTGGTTGTGAAGGCCGCAGGGGCATTCGCGCATATGCCACTCGGTGTATACCCCTTGGCCTAAGGTTTGGAATGTCGCCCTTTTCGGGCGATGGCATGACAGCACAGTCCGGCGGGAGCGGTGATGGGCCGGGCGACCCCACGTACCGGGCGGTGCCGCCGGGGGCGGGGCAAGGAGTGACGAGCGCTCCCGCACAGGTGCGACGGCAGGGATGAGGTGGGTCAGGGTGAGCCCTGACGAGCGGCACACGCATGGGCGCCTGGAGGCGCTGGCGACGGGAGTTCTCGCCTACCCGGACGGCGAACGGCTCGCGTGCGAGGTTCAGTTGCGGTACAGCGCGGACGACCCCCTGGTCGTCCGCGTCGTCGTTCCCGGGAACCGGGCGCGCGGCGGGAGTTGGGTACTGTCCCGCGATCTGCTCTCGGCGGGCCTCTCCGGCGCGGCGGGCATCGGTGACGTCACGGTACGGCCGGTCGCCCAGGAGGGCGCGCCGCTGAGCGTGGAGATCGAGGTCCGCTCCGCCGGTGAGCCGGTCCGCTTCGTGATGGGGCACCGCGCGCTGCTCACCTACCTGGAGCGCAGTCACGCCCTCGTGCCCTTCGGGACGGAGGCCGATCACGGCGCGATGGAGCGGGAGTTGGAGCTCTTCCTCGACGAGGGAGGTCCGGCGGAAGAGGCCGGGAATGCGTGATAACCCGTGCATTGCGCCCTTCGTGTGATCCTCGGTTCCGGCTGCAACCGGCGCGCGGCCCCGATGTCTCTCTGCCTTCGAGACAACGGCGTACGCCACCAAGGAGGCCGGCATGCACACCATCACGACCGGGCTGGACGACGAGCAGATCCGTGCCATCGACTGGGCCGACGACTGGCTGCTCGCCCCGCCGAACCCGGCGGACCGCCTGCCCTCCCGGGTGGACCGGCTGCCCTCCCGGGTGGACCCGAAGGACATGCGGCGCCTCGAACTGCACGCGGTGCTCACCGCGTCGGGCGTCGCCCCCTCGCCCGGCGACACGGAGGCGATCGAGCAGCTCAGCTCGCTCCCGGACGCCGTGCACGCCGCCCTGCGCCGCTGGCTGGGGTGTTGCGGCCAGTGCGGGTGCGCGGCCTGACCCCGCCGTGACCACGGGCCCCTCCGCACCTGGCGCGGAGGGGCCCTGGTGTGTCGTCACAGGCGGCGTGACACGTCCTCGGCCGCCTGCCGCACCGCCGGGGCGAACCCGGCCAGCTGCTCCTCGGTGACGAGGAAGGTGAGCGAGGAGACCGAGACGGCACCGACCGGAGTGCCGTCCGCGTCGAGGACCGGGGCGGCGATCGAGCAGATCGACGCGTCCGCCTCCTCGTAGTCGGTGGCGTACCCGGCATCGCGGATCGCCGCCAACTCCTCGACGAGGCCCGCCCGGTCGGTGTGCGTGTGCGGGGTACGGGCGGGCAGACCGGTGCGATCGAGGACGGCGGCGGCCTCCTCGGCGGGCAGATGGGCCAGCAGCGCCTTGCCCGCGGCCGTCGCGTGCAGCGGCAGCGGGGCCCCGACGTCGGTGGCGATCCGGTAGGCGTGCCCAGGGTCGACCTTGTGCGTGTACGTCGCGTGGTCCCCGCTCGGCACCGCCAGGTGCACCGCCTGCCCGAGCCGCTGCTGCAGCGCGCGCAGCACGGCGTCGATGCCCACCGCGTCGTCCGCGAGCACCTGCGCGGCCATCGCCCGCAGCTGGTTGCCGCAGCCGTAACGGCCCTCGCCGTCGGCGGCCGCGTACCCCTCCTCGACGAGCGTGGCGAGGACCCGGTGCGTGCTGGCCTTGGAGACGCCGGAGCGCTCCGCGATGTCGCCGAGCCGGTGCGGTCCGTCCGCACGCGCCACCGCGTGCAGCACTCGCAGCGCCTTGACGACGGAATTCGCGGGCTTGCTCGCTTCCATTGACCCTCCGAGGAGACGCGGGCTATGTTTCCACTCGATCCGCCGAGCGGAACGCCATTCTACTCCACGGAACGAACTCGGGTCTTCAACTCGGGTGTCCAGCAGCGGTGACGCGCCTGCCGCGCCGCGCTGCGTCCGTCGTCACACGCACCACTCTCATGCCGGGGAAAGGTCGCCGTCCATGGCCGTGCACGCAGCTCCTTGCGAAGGTCCGCAACGATTCGATGTCGTCGTCTCGGGCGGGCTGTTGGCCGACCCGCTGAGCGCCGAGCCCTACGCCGGCGACCTCGCCCTGCGGGGCGGCCGGATCGCCGCGACGGGGGAGCCCGGCACGCTGGTCGGGGACGAGCGCGTCGACGCCACCGGACTGCTCGTGGCACCCGGCCTGATCGACCTGCACTCCCACGTCTACGCACCCGGCACCTCCCTCGGTGTGCCCGCCGACAGGGTCGGTGTCGAGCAGGGTGTCACCACCGTGGTGGACGCGGGCAGTTGCGGCAGCGACCACTGGGACGACTTCCAGGGCAACGTTGTCGAGGCCGCCGCGACCCGCGTACTGAGCTGGCTCAACATCTCCCGGCACGGCCTCGTCCACGGCCGCACCGAACTCGCGGGCGGCCCCGGCGACATCGACGAGGCCGCCACCGAGAAGCTGCTGCGCGAACACCCCGACCGGGTGCGCGGCATCAAGGTGCGGATGAGCTCCTCCGTCCTCGGTGACAGCGGCCTCGCGCCCCTGAAGGCCGCGAAGCGGGTCGCCGCAAGGGTGGGGCGGCCGGTGATGGTGCACGTCGGCAACGAGCCGCCGCGCCTCGCCGACGTACTCGACCTGCTCGGCGAGGGCGATGTCGTCACGCACGCCTTCCACGGCAAGCCCGGCGGCCTCTTCGGCAGCGAGGACGCCGCGCGCCGGGCCGTGGCACGCGGGGTGCGCCTCGACGTCGGCCACGGCAGCGCCAGCCTGAGCCTCGTCACCGCCGAGCGGGCCCTCGCCGCGGGCTTCACCCCGCACACCATCAGCACCGATGTGCACGTGGGCAATGTCGAGGGACCGGTGCACTCCCTTGTCACCACGCTCAACAAACTGCTCGCCCTCGGCCTCTCGCCGCACCAGGTGATCCGGTGCGCCACGCTGCACCCCGCACAAGTCCTCGGCCTGGACGAGGAGTTGGGCACCCTGTGCGTCGGCTCCGCCGCCGACCTGACACTGCTCAGGCTCGCCGAGGGCCCGCTCGCCCTGACCGACGCCGAGGGCCACACCCGTACCACCCACACCCACCTGGAGGCGGCCCTGACGGTGCGCGCCGGACGCCCGCACACCCTCAAGGCCGCCACCGGCTGAGTGCCGCACACCGACCGCTCCACCGAACCACCGAGAGGCCCGTGAATGAGCACGCCCCTGATCGAACGGCTCGCGACGGCCGTCCAGGACACCTCGCAGCCCGTCACCGACGAGGACCGGGCCGACCTGGCGGAGTTCCTGCCGCTCGCGCGGGCCCACGCGCAGCTCGCCGGGATCGACTTCGACGAGACACGGGTGCTCGCCCTCGCCGTGCACGCCCTCGCCTTCGTACGCCGGGTGCGCACCGTCGAACACCTCGACCCGCTCGACCCGGAACTCGCATCCGAACTGCGCGCCGACCGCATCGCGTCCGCCCGCACCCTCATCGACACCTACTGCGCCCCACGCGAATTCCTCGCCGGGGACACCGAAGTCCTGCTGCTCGCCCTGCACTTCGAGGCGGCGGCACAGCTCCAGCACCAGTCCACATCGCAGGCCTGACCCACACACCAGGGAGCACCGCCATGACAGTCAAGATCGTGATCGGACACCGGCTCGGCAAGGGCCAGGCCGTCGCCGACGGCGTACGCGCGGCGGGCGGCGAGCCCGTCCTCATCGCGGGCCCCGGCGCCGACATGAAGGTCGGCGACGTGATGGCCGCGGAGGGCGCCGCGCTCGGCATCTCCTTCTGCGGCAGCGGCGGCGCCGGAGCCGTCACCGCCAAGGCCAAGTACGGCCACGAGATCGAGTTCGGCATGCGCTCGGCGCAGGCCGGGGTGACCGCCGTCGAGCAGGGCCGCACCGTCCTCGGCTTCGGCTTCCTCGACAGCGAGGAACTGGGCTTCAAGGTCACCGAGGCACTCATCAAGAAGCTGGGGAAGGACGCCTCGTGAAGCAGCACCGCCACACCCTGCGGCTCACCGGCTCCGGGGCCACCAGGGACAAGGCGTTCGCCACCGCCATCGGCCAGGTCCAGTCGGCGGTCGACAAGCTGACCGACGGTGTGTGCTTCCGCGTCGAGCCCCTCGAACTTGACGTCGTCTCGGCCGTGGAGCACCGCTGGACGGAACGCTTCCTCGGTCTCCTCTTCCCCCGCACCCGGCGGCGCTTCGAACTCACCCTGCGCGTCGAGGTGCAGGTGGCCTCCCTCGACCTCGAATCCGTCGACTTCACGGTGCGCGAGGAGCGGCTGTCGCCGGTCCAGCACGCCCTGCACATGAGGTGACCCGATGAACGAGACCCTCACCGTCCTGCTGGAGTCCCTCGTCATCGGCGGACTCATCGGCTTCGGTGCCTCCGCGGGCGTGGCCCGCATGTTCCACGCGCCGAAGGTCCAGGGCATGGGCGCCTTCCGCACGCTCGGCGAACTGAACGCCTGTCAGAACGACCCGGTCGCGCACTTCTCGTTCGGCCTGGGCTTTCTGTTCAACGCCTGGTCGAGCGCGGTCGGCACCGGTGCGCTCACCTCCGACGTGGACCACCGCATCGTGCCGCACTGGACCGCGTCGGTCGCGATGATCAAGAACCGCAGGCTCGCCGAGACCCTGCACAACCCCCGGCGCATGGCCATCACCGGTACCGCCGTCGGCATGGTCCTGGTCACCCTGCTCAACACCACGGCCGCCTCGATCCCGCACTCGTTGCAGGAGGTCGCGGCCAAGGTGCTCGGGCCCGCGTCCGAGTGGCTCATCAACCCCGTGATGCCGATCATCTTCTGGATGGCCGCCGTCGACGCGGGCCGGCGCACCGGAGCCTGGGGCACCGTCCTCGGCGGCCTCGGTCACCTGGTGATGGGCAACGCCGTGCCGGGCATCGTGCTCGGCATCGTCATCGGCAAGGGCGTCGACGACCTGGGCTGGACGAAGGTCACCAAGTCCCTCGCAGGCGTGGTCATCACGCTGTTCGCGGCCAGCACCGTCCTGCGCGGCGCCGACCTCACCCTGCTCGAGCAGCTGAACGTGCACGTCCCGCACTGGCTCGCGCACTTCCACGATGTGACCGGCACCAAGCCCGAGTGAGGCAGGCAGCGACATGACCGAGACATCCACCACCGCCTCGGGCGGCATACCGGCGCAGAACTCCGGCTCGGACGAGCGGCGGCCCACGGGCGGCTTCCTGAGCAAGGTCCCGGGGGAGGGCAGCTTCTGGCTCGCCGAATGGGCCTTCCCCGTCTTCGTGGCCTGCCTGGCCTCCGGCATCTTCACCGGTACACACCTGTATTACGTGTACCACACCGGCGTGTTCAGCGACGTCGCCGTCGCCTCCATGCTCAAGGCCGGTATGGAGAACGGCAGTTACGGCGCCGCGGCCGCCTTCGGCGCCGGCTTCCTCTTCGCCCGCGTCATCGAGGGGCCCATGGTCGGCATCCTCGACATCGGCGGCTCCCTGCAGACCGGCGTCGGCATCGGCATCCCCGCCATGCTGCTCGGCGCCGGATTCACCGCACCGCTCGAACACTTCTGGCTCGCCATCCCGGTGGGCGCCCTCCTCGGCGCGCTGATCGGCGTCGCCATCCTCGCCATCCGGCGCGCCACCGTGAACTCGACGGGCGGCACCTCCACCTTCGGCGCCGACGTGATGATGGGCGCGGGCAACTCCGCCGGACGCTATCTGGGCCCGCTCGTCATCATCTCCGCCGCTACCGCGTCCCTGCCGGTCGGTATCGGCTCGACCATCGGCGCCGCCCTCTTCTACAAGTGGCAGAAGCCGCTGACCGGCGGAGCCATCATCGGCGCGATGATCGCGGGCCTCTTCTTCCCGATCCCCGGCAAGTGACCGCCTCCCCTTGGCCTTAGGACACACCGTGCACTCTCTCCACCACGACCTCGGCACACCGCCCGCCATCAACGCCAGCGGCAAGATGACGGCGCTGGGCGGCAGTGTCCTCAGCGACGGCGTCGTCGCCGCGATGGGCGAGGCCGCCAGACACCACGTCGTCATGGACGACCTGATGGCCGCCGTCGGCCGCGAGATCGGCCGCGCCACCGGCACCGAGGACGGCTGTCCCACCACGGGCGCCGCGTCCGGCATCGCCATCGCGGTCGCAGCCGTCATCGCGGGCACCGACCTGTCCCGCATCGAAGCCCTGCCCGACCCGGGCGACGCCCCCTGCGAGGTGATCCTGCCGCGCGGCCACTCCGTCCACTTCGGCGCGCCCGTACGGCAGATGGTCGCACTCGGCGGCGGACGTGCCGTCGAGGTCGGCTCCGCGAACAAGGTGCGCGCCGAGCACCTGGCAGGCGCGATCGGCCCGCGCACCGCGGCCCTGCTCTACGTCCAGTCCCACCACGCCGTACAGAAGGGCATGGTGTCCCTCGCCGAGACCGTCGAGGTGGCCCGCGCCCACGGCCTCCCGGTCATCGTCGACGCCGCCGCCGAGGGCGAACTGCGCCGCTGGCCCGCCACCGGCGCCGACCTGGTCATCTACAGCGGCGGCAAGGCCGTCGGCGGACCCACCTCCGGCATGATCTGCGGCAGCGCCGCGCGCATGGCGGCGTGCCGGGCCCAGTACGGCGGCATCGCCCGCCCGATGAAGGTCGGCAAGGAGACCCTCTTCGGCCTCGTCCAAGCCCTCCGCGAATACGGCAGCATCCAGGCCGGCGGACACCGGACCCGCATGGAGAAGCTCGCCGCACGCCTCGCGGACCTTCCGGGCCTCACCACCCGCGTCGTCGGCGACGAGGCGGGCCGCGACATCCACCGCACCGAACTCACCGTCGACCCCGGGACGGCGGGCCGGGACGCGACCGGCCTCGCCGCCGAACTCGCCGCGGCCGGTGTGTACCTGAGGGACCATCACGCCGCCACGGGCCGCCTCGCCATTGACCCGCGCCCCATGAACCCCGACGAAGAGGACCAGCTGGTGGACCGGCTGACCGCCCTGCTGGACGGAGAGCTCAACCGATGACCGTCGTCGAACGCCGCCTCGTGGTCACCGAGGAGGCAGGACTGCACGCCCGCCCTGCCACCGCCTTCGCCCAGATCGCCGCCCGCGCCGCGGCCGACGTCACCGTCGCACGGGACGACGGCCACGAGGTGCCCGCCCGCAGCGTCCTGTCCCTGATGACCCTCAACATCCGCTGCGGCGACGCCATCGTGCTGCGCGCGCGTGGGGCCGACGCCGAGTCGACCCTGGACGCCCTCGCCGAGATCGCCGCCCCGGGATGACCACGGCCCGTACCCGACCGGAGACACCCATGCACGCCGAAGTCATCGACGCCCTGCGCGCCGCCCGCGTCACCCCGACCGTGCGCGAGGCCGACGCGGACACCGCCGACGCGGTGGCCCGCACCCTCGTGGAATCGGGCCTCACCGCCTTCGAGTTCACCGCCACCACCCCGGGGTGGGAGGGCCTCGTCGCGGCCTGGTCGAAGGAGTTCCCCGAGGTGACACTGGGCCTCGGCACCGTCACCTCGCCCGACATCGCCGAGCGCGCCCTGGCGGCCGGGGCGAACTTCCTGGTGAGTCCGTTCCAGGTGCCCGAGGTACGTCCCGTCGCCGACGCCGCGGGCCGGCTCCTGGTGGAGGGCGGCCTCACCCCGAGCGAACTGCGCGTCGCGGCGGACCGGGGCGTCGCCAAGCTGTTCCCCGCCCACGTCGGAGGCATCGCCTACCTGAAGTCGGTGCTCTCCGTGCTCCCGGGCGCCCGGATCATGGCGACCGGCGGTGTGAGCGTGGACGACGCCGCCTCGTGGCTCGCCGCGGGCGCCTTCACCGTGAGCATCGGCAGCGGCCTGACACGCGGCGACGTGGCGGCCAATGTGGCGCGGCTGAAGGAATGCGTCGCGCGCTGACGAACCCTCCGAAGTGCGACGCCGATGTCCCATGGATGTAACAGGGTGATCATGGCACTGGATGCCGGGCGACTGCATCCGTTGTAGTGGCCCCATGACACGCGAGCCGGCCACACCACCCCGAGGCGGATCGCGGTGGCGACCGGGCATCGGTCTGCTCGCCACCGCGCTGCTCCTGGGCACCGCCACGGGCGCCCGCCACCAGGAGGGATACCCTTCCGTCCCGGACAGCGCCTGCGCGGCGTCGGCGGCGGTCGCGAAGAACTCCGGCAGACCCGCCCCCGACCTCGACGGCGACGGCCGCCCGGACCTCGCGCTCGGTGTACCGGCGAGCAACGGCGACGTCTACCAGACCGGCCGGATCGCCCTGCTGCACGGCGCGCGGCCGGGGGACCGCACGGTGTTCACACCCACCGACCTCGACCTGCCCGAGCACGACGCCATGACCGACGGAGAGTCCCTTCCGGTCCTCGCCGACCTGGACGGCGACGGCCACCTGGACCTCGTGGCGGGCGGCAGCGCCCATGTGCAGTGGGGCGGACCGCACGGGCCGCGACCCGGCCACCAGGCCGCGCGCGTCCGGCTGCCGCACATCGGCAAGGGGCATCCGGTGCGGATCAGCAGGGGCAACGACGCCTACGAGGACCCGCCGGTGGCCGGGGACTTCGACGGCGACGGCCACGCCGACCTGGCCACCTACCGCACCGGTCTGCACGAGCGTCACCTCGTGGTGCTGCACGGCCCGTTCACCCGCGGCGGCAAACCCGCGCGGATCACCGAACGCTCAGACCCGTACGCGGATTCGGCCGACGCCGTCGTCGGCCTGCGGATCTTCGCGGCGGACATGACCGGCGACGGAGCCACCGATCTTCTGGTGTACGACGTGGGCGAACCGGAACGCCCCAAACTGCTGGCCGGGGGATCCGACACCGCGAGCGGCCTCGCCGCGCATGCCGAACGGTTGCCGACGGGCGAGAACGTCGCCGTCGGCGACTTCGACGGCGACGGCAGGCCCGACATCGCGCTCGGCGACAGCGGCATCCCGATGGACGACGAGTTCGCACCGCGCGACCGCAAGGGCAAGGTGACGATCCGTTACGGCAAGGCGCCCGCGGCCCCGGTCGTCTTCGACGGAGGGACCCGCAAGGGCGGCTTCGGCATCGGCCTGATGGCCGCGGACGCCAACGGCGACGGCTGCGACGACCTCGCCGTGCGCGGCGACGACGACCGGGTGGGCGGCCACGACCGCGTCGATGTGCTGCGCGGCGGATCGGCGGGACTCGGATCCCGGCCGTGGCACCGGCTGCCGGGCGCGGGCCGCCTGGAGGCCGCCGCCGACGTGGACGGCGACGGCCGCGACGAACTGGTCCTCGCGCAGGGCGAGGCCTGGCGGGTGGTCGACGGCTCGGGGAGGCAAAGGGTGTCGTTCGACGTCCGGAAGGTGGCGCGGCCGCAGCGCTAGGCGGCCGGTGTGCACCCGCGGTGCTCGGGGCGGGGGCCCGTCCGCGCGCTCCACTCGCGGCGCGTCGGGTACAGGCTGTACGCCGCCAGGGGCCGCACCTCCACCGAGCACACCACGTCGGCACCGGAGCACGCGCCCACGTGCTCCAGGAGCAGCGCCAGAATCCGCTGCGAAAGACGCGTCATGGTCCGCTCGCTGCGCCCCGGGAGCAGCGCCACCTCCACGTGCACGACCGGCACGTCGTCGTGTTCGCTGCCGACGACATACGTCTCCGTGGCGGCGCGGAAGAACGTCTTGCAGGTGCCGCGCGAACCGGCCCCCTCGACGACCAGGGCGTGCAGCTCCGTGGCGAGGGCGCGCCGGTCGAGCGTGTCGGAGAGTCGGGGCGAGTAGTCGACGGTGATCTGAGGCACGGCGCCTCCGCGGCGGACAAGGTGGGTGGGTTTTACATCTACCTGAACACCACTTTATCCCGTCGCCCGTCGTGCCTCGAACCCGCGGGTACGGGTCAGGGCCCGGCCGAACGTCGGCCGGGCCCTGAGAGCCGGTGAACACACCCCGTGGTGTCACGCCTCGCTGGCGTTGAGCATCTCCTCGCGCTCCACGAGCTTCACGCGCTCGCGGCCCTGGGGCTCGCCGAGCGCCTTCTCGGCGGCGTCCAGCTTGTACCAGCCGTCCCAGGTCGTGTACCGGATGCCGCGCTCGCCGAGGAACTCCTCGACGGACTCGGGGGCGGGGGAGACGGGCTCCTGGAGGCGGCCCTGGGCGTGGTCGGCGAGCAGGTTCGCGACCGTCTCGTTGGCGTCGCCCTTGGTGTGCCCGATGAGGCCCACGGGGCCGCGCCGGATCCACCCGGTCACGTACGTCGACTGCAGGTGCTCGCCGTTCTCCTGGATGACCCGGCCGCCCTCGTCCGGGACGGTGCCGGACTTGATGTCCCACGGCAGCTTGGGCAGTTCGTCGGAGAGGTAGCCGACCGCGCGGTAGACGGCGCCGAGGTCCCAGTCGGTGAAGTTCCCGGTGCCCTTGACGTTGCCGGTGCCGTCCAGCTCCGTGCGCTCGGTGCGCAGGCCGACGACCTTGCCGTCCTCGCCGAGGATCTCGGTGGGCGACTCGAAGAAGTGCAGGAACAGCTTGTGCGGGCGGTCGCCCTCGTCGCGGATCGCCCAGTTCTCCAGCGTCTTGGCGACCATGTCGGTCTGCTTCTCGCTGCGGCGGGCGGCGATCGAGCCCTCGTCGTAGTCGATGTCCTCGGGGTTGACGATGACCTCGATCGACGGCGAGTGGTCGAGCTCGCGCAGCTCCATCGGGCTGAACTTCGCCTGCGCGGGGCCACGACGGCCGAAGACGTGGACCTCGAGGGCCTTGTTCGTCTTCAGGCCCTCGTACACGTTGGCCGGGATCTCGGTGGGCAGCAGTTCGTCCGCCGTCTTGGCGAGCACGCGCGCCACGTCGAGCGCCACGTTGCCGACGCCGAGGACGGCGACCTTCTCGGCCTCCAGCGGCCAGGTGCGCGGGACGTCGGGGTGGCCGTCGTACCAGGAGACGAAGTCCGCGGCGCCGTAGGAGCCCTCGAGTTCGATGCCCGGGATGTCGAGCGCCCGGTCCGCCGTGGCGCCGGTGGAGAAGACGACCGCGTCGTAGAAGGCGCGCAGGTCGTCGAGGTCGATGTCGCGCGGGTAGTCGACGTTGCCGAACAGCCGGATCTGCGGCTTGTCGAGGACCTGGTGCAGGGCCTTCACGATGCCCTTGATGCGCGGGTGGTCGGGCGCGACGCCGTAGCGGATCAGGCCGAACGGGGCCGGCATGCGCTCGAAGAGGTCGATGGACACCCCCGGCTCGGAGGCCGCTTCCGATTTGAGCAGGGCGTCGGCGGCGTAGATGCCGGCGGGGCCGGCTCCGACGATGGCGACCCTCAGGGGGCGAGGCATGGTTCAGGTTCCCTTCGAGTGGTTCCCGTGGTCCGTACGTGCTGGTCGGGCCACGAGTGCTTGAGGGGAAGCCTAAAGTAAGGCAAGCCTTAGAAAGTAGGCGGGTCCGGTCTATGGGCACATAAGGCTGCCTTATGGGGGTCGATAGCTTCGCTTTAGGGGTCCGGCTTAAGCTGGAAGATCTGTGGGTCGCGGTCTGTTGGACCTGTTGGATCTGCTCGTCGTGTCATCAGGTAGCGCAGGGAGTGACGTATGTTGGAGGTAACAGAAAAGGCCGTGCTGGCGGGCGGCTGCTTCTGGGGAATGCAGGACTTGATCCGCAAGCGGCCGGGCGTGCTGTCGACGCGCGTGGGCTACTCCGGCGGTGACACCCCGAACGCCACGTACCGTAACCACGGGGACCACGCCGAGGCCATCGAGATCGTCTATGACCCCTCGGTGATCACCTACCGGGATCTGCTGGAGTTCTTCTTCCAGGTCCACGACCCGACCACGAGGGACCGCCAGGGCAACGACCTGGGGCGCAGCTACCGCTCCGCGATCTACTTCACGGACGAGGCGCAGCGCCAGGTGGCCGTCGACACCATCGCGGACGTCGAGGCGAGCGGCCTGTGGCCCGGCAAGGTCGTGACCGAGGTCGAGCCGGTCGGTGACTTCTGGGAGGCCGAGCCGGAGCACCAGGACTACCTGGAGCGCTACCCCGAGGGGTACACCTGCCACTTCCCGCGGCCGAACTGGAAGCTGCCGAAGCGGGCCGCCTGAGTCCTGACCGTGCGGGCGTCACTTCTTTCGGGGAGTGGCGCCCGCAGGCATCTTGTTTCCGTGTACACGTAAATACATGATGGCTGCATGCATCAGCGGGAGCCGAAGAGCACGAGCCCCTTCAAGCAGCCCAAGGCCGTCTGGGCCGTCGCGTTCGCCTGCGTCATCTCCTTCATGGGCATCGGTCTCGTGGACCCGATCCTGCCCGCCCTGGCCGACAGCCTGCATGCCACGCCCAGCCAGGTGTCCCTGCTGTTCAGCAGCTATCTCATCGTCACCGCGGTCGCGATGCTCGTCGTCGGCTGGTTCTCCAGCCGGTTCGGCGCCAAGCGCACCCTCGTCATCGGCCTGAGCGTCATCGTCGTCTTCTCGGCGCTCGCCGGGGCCACGGGCTCCATCAACGGCATCGTGGGCTTCCGCGCCGGCTGGGGACTCGGCAACGCGCTTTTCATCGCCACGTCCCTGGCCGTCATCGTCGCCTCCGCGAGCGACGGCTTCGGCGGCGCGATCATCCTCTACGAGACCGCGCTCGGCCTCGGTATCGCCGTCGGACCGCTGCTCGGCGGCGAGTTGGGGGCGATCAGCTGGCGCGGACCGTTCTTCGGCGTCGCCGTCCTGATGGCGATCGCACTGGTCGCCACCATCGCGTTCGTCCCCGATCTGCCCAGGCCCAAGAGGATCACGTCCCCGCTCGCCCCGCTCAAGGCGCTGCGCCACCGCGGACTGCTGACCATGGGCGTCATGGCGCTGCTCTACAACTGGGGCTTCTTCACGATGCTCGGGTACGCGCCGTACCCCATGGAGCTCGACGCCCACGAACTCGGCCTCGTCTTCACCGGCTGGGGACTCCTCGTCGCCCTCTTCAGCGTCTACTTCGCGCCGCGCCTCCAGGCCCGCCACGGCACCGCTGCCGTCCTCTACGCGAATCTGTTCTGCCTCGCCGTCGTGATGGCGGTCATCGCGGCCGGGGTCTCGACGCCGACCGTGGTGATCGTCGCGGTCGTCGTCAGCGGCGCCTTCATCGGCATCAACAACACCCTCACCACACAGGCCGTCATGCTCGTCTCGCCGGTGGAGCGGCCCGTCGCCTCGTCCGCGTACGGCTTCCTGCGGTTCATCGGCGGCGGCCTCGCCCCGTACGTCGCGGGCAGGCTGGCCGACGCCATGGACCTCAGCGTGCCCTTCTACCTGGCCGCGCTCACCTTCCTCCTCGCCATCCCCGTGCTCGCCAGCGGGCACCGGCTGCTGGTGCGGGCCGAGACGGACCCGGGTGGCGGCGAGCCGGTGCAGCCGTCGCTCACGCCCGTGGGAGCCGTGGCCCGCGGCGCCGACCCGCGTGTCGTCGTCGCCGTCGGGGACCACGACAGGGCGCCCGCCATCGTCGACGCCGCCGCGCGCCTCGCCCGGGACACCGGCGGCCCGCTGGAGGTCGTGCACGTCCGGCGGACCGCGGTGGTCGACGACCAGGCCGCCGACGCCGAGGACCTGGCCCAGGCCCGCGCGGCCGTGCAGGACCACCTGGATCGGCTCGCGGCGCACGGAGTGGCCGCCACCGGGCAGGTGCTGGACAGCGTGGGCGACCACGCCGCCGCCGGGCGCGCGCTGGCCCGGCACGCGGCCGACACCGGCGCACGCGTCGTGGCCGTCGGGCACTCGCCGCGCGGCCCGCTCACCCAGTTCGCCGACGGCAGCTTCACCACCGCCCTCACCCACGCCTGCGCCTGCACGGTCGTCCTCGTCGGCACCGGCACGGACGCCCCGCCGCGCCGACTGACCGCGGCGGCACTGGCCGAACTCCGCGGCGCCGGGGCCTGAGGCGCCCGCCACGTTTGATCCGGCTCGATTCGGTGAGGCGAAGGATCAGTTGACAACGGGGAGGCACGGGGATGTTCGGACCGGCGAGCGGGCAATGGGTGCGCACACGCACCGAAGAGGACACGAAGGCCTTCATCAAGGAGAAGGAGCTCGAGCAGGAGCTCCGCAGGGAACCGGGGAAGGGCACCGCGATCCTGACCGGGATCGTGGCGCTGTTCGTCCTCGGCTGGCTCGTCTACGCACTCGTGCGCTGAGCCCACACCTCAGCGGATCGCGCGTACGCCGTCGATGAGGGCGCTCACCCCGCGTTCGACCTTCGAGCGCGGGCAGCCCACATTGAGCCGCACATGACCGGCCGCGCCGTACGCGGTGCCCGGCATGATCGCCACGCGCTGCCGCTCGACCAGCTCGCGCTGGAGCGCCTCCTCGTCGACGCCGAGGGGGCGCAGGTCGATCCAGGCCAGATAGCCGGCCTCGGGCGGCGTGAAGGCGAGCTCGGGGAACGCCTCGGTCAGCCGCTCCGCCACGGAGGACAGGTTGCCGCGCAGATACGTGCCGAGCGCGTCCAGCCAGGCGCCGCCCTCCCGGTAGGCCGCGATGTGGCCGACCACCGACAGCACCGCGGGGGACGACAGGCCGTCGGCCTCCTTGAGCCGGTGCAGATACGCGTCCCGGGAACCGGAGTCCCCGACGATGCCGTAACTGCCGGTCAGCGCCGGGATGTTGAAGGACTTCGACGCGGACGTGACGAGCGCCCACCGGGTGCCGGGGGCCGCGTGCAGAGGCCACGGCCGGTGCACGGCCGGCGGGTGGGCGAGGTCCGAGTGGATCTCGTCGCTGATGACCGCCACGCCGTGGCGCGCGCACAGGTCGGCCATGCGGTCCAGCTCCGCGGCCGTCCACACGTGACCGGTGGGATTGTGCGGCGAGCACAGCAGCAGCACCGAGGTGTCGGGCAGCGCCAGCAGGCGCTCCAGCTCCGCCCAGTCGCCCAGCGGGCAGGTGAGCAGCCGCCGCTCGTGCGCGGCGACCGTCTTGGGGAAGGCGTCGTACGTCGGTGCGTGCGTCACGACACCGTCGCCGGGCCGCGACCACAGCCGCAGCAGCTGCCCGACCTGGTAGATGACGGACGGACCGTAGACGATCGACTCCGGGTCCACGGGGGTGCCGTGCCGGGCGGCGTACCAGTCGACGATCGCGGACAGGAAGTCCCCGTGCCGCCAGCGGGAGTAGCCGAGGACGCCGTGGTCGAGCCGGGCCCGCAGCGCGGCCAGGACCTCCGGGGCCGTCTCGAAGTCCATGTCGGAGATCGTGAACGGCAGCAGGTCCGGCACGCCGAAGCGGTCCTCGACGTAGTCCCACTGCGTGCACCAGGTGCCGTGCCGGTCGACGACCGTGTCGAAGTCGTAGGTGGGGGAGGGGATGTGCACGGCTCAGCCCACCGGGATCATCGTGGCGATGGCGTCCTTCACGGACTGCACCTGCGGGCCTATGACCACCTGCACCGTGTGCGCGTCGAGCTTCACCACGCCGACGGCGCCCAGCTTCTTCAGGCGCGGCTCGTCCACGCGCTCCGCGTCCTCGACCGTCAGCCGGAGCCGTGTGATGCAGTTGTCGAGCGAGGTGATGTTGTCCGCGCCGCCGATCGCGTCGAGGATCGCCACGGCGTCGTACTTCCCGGCGACCAGCTCACGCGGAGCCCCGGATTCGTCCTCCTGCGCGGGCTCCTCGGCGGTCTCCTCCTCGCGGCCCGGCGTCTTGAGGTCGAAGCGCACGATCGCCCAGCGGAACAGGAAGTAGTAGACCGCGAACCACACGGCGGCGATCACCGGCACCAGATACCACTTGGTGGTCGTCCCCTGCAGCACTCCAAAGACGAGCCAGTCGATGACATTGCCGTCCGTGTTGCCGATGAACACCCCGAGGACGGCGGCGGCGAGGAAGCCGAGGCCGACGAGGACGGCGTGCAGGACGTACAGCCACGGCGCGATGAACAGGAACAGGAACTCCAGCGGCTCGGTGATGCCGCCGACGACACAGGCCACGACACCGGAGACCAGGAGCGCCTTGATCTCGGGGCGCATGTTCTTGCGGGCGCAGTGGTACATCGCGAGCGCGGCGCCCGGCAGCCCGCCGAGGTAGGCCGCCATCTTGCCCTGCGACAGGAAGTGGGTGGCGTCGGTGACGGCGCCCGTGGGCGGCTTGGCGCAGTTCAGCTGCGCGTAGAACATGTTCAGCGCGCCGGAGACCTGGTCCCCGCACACCGCGCCCGAGCCACCGACATCCGTGAACCGGAACATGGCGACGAGGATGTGGTGCAGGCCCACCGGGCGCAGCAGCACTTCGCCCATGCCGAAGAAGAACGGTCCGAACACCCCGGCGTGACCGATCGCGCGGCCCAGGTCGGTGATCCAGCCGTTGAACGTCGGCCACACCAGCGGGATGAGCAGACCGAGCACGCTCAGTGTGAGCGCGGAGACGATCGGCACGAAGCGCAGACCACCGAAGAAGGCCAGCGCGTCGGGCATCCGCTGCGTACGGAACCGCTGGTGAAGCAGGCTGACAACGATGCCAACGGCGACCGCGCCGAGGAGCCCCGTATCGATGGACTGGATGCCGATGACATCGGCGATGCCGTAGTGGGCGATCGCCTTCTCGTCGTCGAAGTCCACACCCTTGGCGGTGAGGAAGAAGTTCACCGCGAGGTTCATCGCGGCGTAGCCGACGAAGCCGGAGAACGCGGCCACGCCCTTGTCCTCGCGGGCGAGCCCGAGGGGGATGGCCATCGCGAACATCACGGGCAGGAACTGGAAGGCGACCTGGCCGGTGTTGGCCATCCACGTGAAGACCAGGTGGAAGCCCTGGCCCTGAAGGAAGGTCAGATTGCCGGTGACGGCCTCGCTGGAGAGCGAGGAGCCGATGCCCAGCATGATGCCGCAGAACGCGAGCAGCGCCACGGGGAGCATGAACGTCTTGCCGAGGCTCTGGAGGAACTCCCAGAGCGCGGCCTTGGTCTTCTGCATGGGAGGTGTGTCGTCTTTCGGACCTGTGCGGGAGGCGTGGGGAAGCCGGCCCACAGGGGTCACGAGCCGACGCGAGCGGTCGGGTCACGTGCCACACACAGGGATCGCCCGTCGAGCAGCGTCGAGGGTGTCCGATCCGCTGCAACGGATGAGATCACAGCAGCTCGCACCATGTCCATGGGCAATTTCGCGCCGGGCTCAGACCTGCTTGTCGAACGTCACGTCCGACGTCGGGACGATGTGTGCGCCCATGTTGCGCCGCATCATCTCCAGGGCGGCGCTCGCGAGCTCGGGATGGATGGCGGCCACCGCGTCGTGCGGCACCGTGGTCCGCAGATGGCGGATGTGCGCGTCGAGCGCGGAGTAGAGCACGCACTGCTCGGTGACCTGGCCGCACAGCACGATGTGCCCGACGCCCAGTTCCCACAGCAGATACGAGAGCGGGGTCTCGTAGAAGATCGAGTGCCGGGCCTTGACGACGAAGAGGGAGTCGTCGTCGGGCCGCAGCGGTTCCACCAGCTCGGCGTGCGGCCCGGCGAGCGCCGTGTCCACCAATTCGCCGTGGTGCGAGCGCCATTCGCCGAAGTTGTCGTTCACGTAGATCACCGGGACACCGGCCGCACGGGCCCGGTCGAGCAGTTCCACGACCGCGGGGACGATGGCGCGGGACGCGGGCAGCAGCAGCTCGGCGTCGTCGTGGTCGTAGGTGTTGATCATGTCGATCACGACGAGCGCCGAGCGGTCGGCCGGCGGGGCGGGTGTGTGCTCGGTCATCGCCGCCTCACCCGAAGGCCTCGCGCAGGGCGGGCAGCAGCTTTTCTGTGGACCACCGCAGGAAGTCGCGCTGCTGGTCACCGCCGATCTGGACCAGCGCGAGACCGGTGAATCCGACCTCCGCGAAGGGGCGTGCCGCCTTCACGAACGTGTCCACGTCGGCGCCGCACGGGATCGAGTCCGCGACATCGTCGGGCCGTACGAACTGGGTCGCGCCCTCGAACGAGTCCGGGTGCGGCAGCTCGGCGTTGACCTTCCAGCCGCCGGCGAACCAGCGGAACTGCTCGTGCGCGCGGGCGACCGCGGCCCCGCGGTCGGGATCGTAGGAGACGGGCAGCTGGCCGATGCGCGGCTTGCCCTCGCCGCCGTGCCGGTCGAACGCGGTCACGAGGTCCGCCTTGGGCTCGGTGGCGATGAGCAGATCGGCGAGGCGGCCCGCCAGCGCGCAGGACTGTTCGCCGGACACGGCGATGCCGATCGGCGGGGCGGTCTCGGGCAGATCCCACAAGCGGGCCGAGTCGACGTCGTAGTGCTTGCCGTGGTGGGTGACATGCCCGCCCTCGAACAGGGCGCGGATGATCGTGACGGCCTCCTCGAACATCTCGTGCCGCACGTCCACCGCGGGCCAGCCGCGGCCCACCACGTGTTCGTTCAGGTTCTCCCCGGAGCCGAGCCCGAGGCGGAAGCGGCCCTGCGACAGCAGCTGCATCGTCGCCGCCTTCTGCGCCACGACCGCCGGGTGGTAGCGGAAGGTCGGGCAGGTCACGTACGTCATCAGCGGGAGCCGCGACGTCGCCTGCGCGACGGCGCCGAGCACGCTCCAGGCGTAGGGGGAGTGCCCCTGGGAACGCAGCCAGGGAAAGTAGTGGTCGCTGGTCACCGAGAAGTCGAATCCGGCCTCCTCGGCCCCGACCGCGTGCCCCACCAGCTCGCGCGGTCCCGCCTGCTCGGTCATCAAGGTGTATCCGATGTCCATGGACATCGCGTTCCCGATCGGAGCGATATCTAACAGTTTGGGTGCTTGTGTTCGGTAATGCCGACCGCCGAACACGGGGCGAAACGGCGCGCGGGCCCTTCTGTGCGAGCCCTTCCGCGGTTCTCCATCACTGATTGAAAAGTGTGCCGCGCCGTGCTTTCCTGCGCCGGTGCCCACCAAGGGGTACGAGCAGGTGTCGGTCTCCCCTTCGTCGTGGCGGCCTCGACGCCCGTCCGTGGACCGACAGTTGAGGAGTTGCACAGCCATGAGCACAGCCGACTCCACCCGCGACACCACCGGGCCCGCTCCCGACCTGCTCGCCCCCGCACGCCTCGGGCCCCTCACCCTGCGCAACCGCGTCATCAAGGCGGCCACCTTCGAAGGTGTCACGCGGGACGCCCTGGTCAGCGACGAACTCATCGAGTACCACCGGCGCCCCTCGGCCGGCGGCGTCGGCATGACGACCGTCGCGTACTGCGCCGTCGCCCCCGAGGGCCGCACCGAACGCGACCAGATCCATATGCGCCCCGAGGCCGTTCCCGGCCTGCGCCGGCTCACCGACGCCGTGCACGCGGAGGGTGCCGCGGTCTCGGCGCAGATCGGCCACGCGGGACCCGTCGCCGACCCCGTGTCCAACGGCCTGCCCGCGCTCGCGCCCAGCCGCTTCCTGAACCTCCAGTCCTTCCGCTTCGCCCGCCCGGCCACCCGCGCCGACATCGCGCGTGTCACCCGCGCCCACGCCCGCGCGGCCCGCACCGCGGTCGAGGCCGGGTTCGACGCGGTGGAGATCCACCTCGGCCACAACTACTTCGCGAGCGCCTTCCTCAGCCCGAAACTCAACAAGCGAAAGGACGAGTACGGAGGCACCCTCGCCAACCGGGCCAAGGTCGCCCGGGGCGTCGCCCGTGCGGTCCGGGACGAGGTCGGCGACGAGATCGCGATCACCGCCAAGCTCAACATGGACGACGGTGTCTCCGGCGGCATCTGGCTCGACGAGAGCCTGCGCACCGCCGCCTGGCTGGAGGCCGACGGCAGCGTCGACGCCCTAGAACTCACCGCGGGCAGCTCCCTGCTCAACCCCATGTACCTGTTCCGCGGGGGCGCGCCCGTGCGCCAGTTCGCGGCGACGTTCCCCCAGCCCCAGCGGTTCGGCATCGAGCGCGTCGGAAAGAAGTTCATCCGCGCCTATCCCTACGAGGAGGCGTACCTGCTGCCCTCGGCGCGCCAGTTCAGGGCCGCGCTGAAACTGCCGCTGATCCTGCTCGGCGGCATCGCGGACCGCGCGACCGCCGAAGCGGCCATGACCGAGGGCTTCGAGTTCGTGGCGATGGGCCGCGCACTGCTGCGCGAACCCGACCTCATCAACCGCTTCGCCGAGGACCGTGCGGCGGGCCGGCCCACGCACTCGCTGTGCATTCACTGCAACCGCTGCATGCCCACCATCTACACCGGCACACGCTGCGTCCTGATCGAGCCGGAACCCTTCCACGCGCGGGGCCGCTGAGCAGCTGACCCGCCCCGCGCGCCGGGTGTCACTTCCGCCAGAACAGGTGGTGCCGCACCGCGCCCGTCGGGCTCGGCACGACATCGAGGTGGAAGCGGTCCAGGAGCTCGTCGGGGGAGTCCCAGAGCTTGGCGCCGGAGCCGAGCGTGACACCGTCCGCGACCGCCACGTGCAGCGTGTCGACGAGGTCCGCCTCGAGGAACTCGCGGATGGTGGTGGCCCCGCCGCCGAGCCGGATGTCCTTGCCCTCCGCGGCCACCCTCGCCTGCTTGAGGACGGTGCCGGGGTCGGCGTCGACGAAGTGGAACGTGGTGTCGGAGAGTGTGACCGACGGGCGCGTGTGGTGGGTCATGACGAACACGGGGGTGCGGAAAGGCGGCTCCTCACCCCACCACCCGCGCCACTCGTGGTCCTGCCACGGCCCGTTCTGCGGCCCGAACTTTCCGCGCCCCATGATCTCGGCGCCGATGTTGTGGGAGTAGTCCCGCGTCAGATAGTCGTCGATGCCGCGGGAGCCTCCCGGTTCCGTGCGATTGGGCCAGCTCGCCGTGGCCCCCGCCCAGGCGAACATCTGCCCGGGGTCGGCGTGGCCGAACGGCCGCTCCAGGCTCTGGCCCTGACCTGCGCCGAACCCGTCCGCGGACACGTTGAAATTCTGGACCTTCAGCAGTTGCTGTTTCACGGGGCTCCTCCTGCGTGATCGACAACTGTGAGACTGCCACGGCGAACGAAACTCATCGCGCAGGCGCCGGGCGGGGTGTCACGCGGCGCCGCCCTTCGCCCCGGCCTTGCTCTCCACCGCCTTGTCCGCCCCGGCCTTGGTGTCCGCGCCGGCCTTGGTGTCGGCGGCGTTCCTCGCGGGCTTGTCGGCGCCGGGCGAGGCGACGTAGAACACCGAACGCTGCTGCCGGGTGCGCTCGGCGCGGGCCTTGGCGACCAGGGCCTCCAGCGTGTTGCGGACGACCTTGGTGCTGAACTCCCGCTTGGGGTGTGCCTTCTGCAGCGTCGACGTGATCTCGGCGGCCGAGCGCGGGCTGGTCTCCGAGTCCAGCTGGGACACGATCAGCTCGACCAGCGTGGAGCCCTGCGGAGCGGTCTTCTCGGCGGCGGGCGCGCTGGGCTTGGTCGCCGCCTCGGCCTTGGCGGGCTTCGCGGCCTTGGCCGACTTGGCGGGGGCGCCGGCCGCCTTCTTGGCCTGCGCGGGCTTGGCGGCCGTCGTGGCCCGCGACTTCTGGCGCGGCACCTTGGCCGCCGCCTTGCCCGCAGTCTTCTCGGGCGCCTTTTTGGGCGCGGGCGCCGGCAGGGGCGGCAGTTCGCCGCTGCCGATGGACTTCAGCATGCTCTCCAGAAGAGAGCGGTTCTCTTCGAGGGTGCCCAACTCGGCCTGCAGCGAGGTGATTTCCTCGCTGATCCGCTTCAACTCGCTCTCGTTGTGCGCGATGTCGTCGCGGATCCGGTCGGCGTAACGGGCCTTGAGCTCGGTCTGAGGCGTGGTGTCCGACATGGTGGCTCGCTTTCGTGGCAAGGAGTGATCTGTCGGTGTGTGTACGTGTGTGCTGTAGGGCCGGATGGTACTCACCCGGGTGCCCATCGCGTGGCACGTCAGCACAGATCGGTCACCTTTTACGGTAAGGGAGTTGGCGTGTTGACGCCCGCTAGGGCTTGCGGCCGATGCCACCGAAGCTGCTGACGGGCTCCGGGAGTTCACCCTCGCTACCCTCGGGCCGCCACTGGGAAACCGAGGTCAGACCCGGTGCGACGAGCTCAAGTCCCGTGAAGAACCGGCCGATCTGCTCCGGGGTTCGATTGGTCCGCGGGTTGTCACTGGTGCTGTTCCACTGCTCGACCATCGCACGGGTGGCCTCGGGGTGGTACACCTCGGTGCTGTCGCACAGGACCAGGTGACTGCCGCCGGGCAGCGCGCTCTTGAGCTCCTCGACGATGCGGTAGGCACGGTCGTCGGTGACATGGGCGACGACCCCGAGCAGCATCAGGGCGACGGGACGACCGAAGTCCAGCGTGTCCGCGGCCCGCCGGAGGATGTCGGCGGGGTCGGTCAGGTCGGCCTCGATGTAGTCGGTGGCTCCCTGCGCAGTGCTGGTCAGCAGGGCCTCCGCGTGCCGCAGCACCACCGGGTCGTGGTCGACGTAGACGATCCGCGCGGCCGGGTCGTGGCGCTGCGCCACGTCGTGGGTGTTGTCGATGGTGGGAAGCCCGGTGCCGATGTCGAGGAACTGGTCGATGCCCACGTCCCGTACGAGGTGGGTGACGGTGCGCGCGAGGAAGGCGCGCTGGGCGCGTGCCACGTGCACGATCTCCGCGTTGACCTGCGCGATGGCGTCCCCGACCTGGCGGTCGACCTCGTAGCAGTCCTTGCCGCCGAGCCAGTAGTTCCAGATGCGGGCCGAATGCGGTGCGTCACTGTCGATCAGCGGACGGTCCTGGGGCACGAGTCGCTCCGAAGGGTCGATGGGTCGCCGTGGATCACGGGTCAACCAGGGTATTCCATGCGGCAGTTGGTACGTGTGGGTGGCGTGGGGCGAGCAGGTGGGTGGAGCGGTGGGTGTGCCGGTGGCTGTCACCCGGGCCAACCGGCGTTGCGGCGCCTCGTCGCCGCTCCACCGCAGGTCAGACGTTTGCCCAGGTCGGAGGGGGTGGCGTAACACCCGCGAAACATGGGAGGGCGTACGGTCTGCCGTCACATGCACCACGAGGAAGGGACGGGCATGGAAGACCGTGACGGATCCCGGGCCGACCGGGCACGCCGGGTCGCCGATGTGCTGCGGCAGGGGATCGTCGACGGGGTGTACGAGGGTGTGCTGCCGGACGAGCGGCGCCTCGGTCACTCGCTCGGAGCCACCCGCAACGCCGTGCGCGAGGCCCTGAACATGCTGCGGGACGAGGGTGTCGTGACGCGGCGGCGCGGCATCGGCACCCTCGTCACCGGCCACAAGGCCGGACACGGGCTGTCCCGACTGGTGGGCCTCGCCGAGGAGTTGACCGCGTACGGCACGGTCACCAACGAGGTGCGCGAGGCACGCGTCGTGCCGCACGCCCCGCCCGCCATCACCCAGCGCCTCGGCCTCCCGGAGCACTCCGAGGCGGTCTACATCGAGCGCCTGCGCTCACTCGACGCGGACCCGCTCTCCCTCGACTCGACCTGGCTCGCGCCCGACATCGGCCGCCCGCTGCTCGACCGCCACCTCGCGGGCCGCGATCTGTTCGCGCTCATCGAGGAGACCAGCGGCACCCGGCTCGGCAGCGCCGAGGTGACCGTGCACGCCGTCACCGCCGACCCGGACACGGCACGCCTGCTGGACGTGGCGGAGGGCGCCGCGCTGTTCACCATCGACCGGCTGACCAGGCTCGCGGACGGCCGCCCCGTCGACGCCGAGTCACTGCGGGTGCGCGCCGACCGATTCGCCCTGCGGGCCGTCCTGCCGAGGGACTGAAGGAGCGGTACATGCGAAGCGAACGACGAAGAGACCGGCGGCCCGGGCGGGAGCGCACATGACCCTCGACACGACACACCTCGTCCTCCTCGCGGTGGCCGGGCTGCTCGGAGGCATCGGCATCACCGCCATCGGACCCGGCGGAGTGCTGCCCACCATGGGCCTCTTCCTGTTCTCCGGGCTCACGCCCTCCGGTGTGGCCGGCACGGCGATCGTCACCCACGTCGCCACGGGCCTGCTCGGCACCGCGGCGTACGCCCGGTCGGGACAGCTCCGCGACCCCGGGACCCGGCGCTGCGCCGCCGTGCTCGCCGGCGCGGCGCTCGTGGGGGCGCCGCTGGGCGTGCTGTGCAACACCCTGGTCGAGGGGCGCGGCTTCGGGATCCTGCTGGCCTGCGCGGTCGTCGTCACCGGCATCCTCGTGTGGGTGCGCGACCGGCGCGCCCCGGACGGCGCCGAGCGTGCGCACATTCCCCTGGGCCGCACCGCGTTCATCGGTGTCGTCGTCGCGGTCGTCGCCGGCCTCTTCGGGCTCGGCGGCCCCATGCTGAGCGTGCCCCTGCTCGTGGTGGCCGGGCTGCCGGTCCTGTCGTCGCTGGCCGCCGCCCAGGCCCAGTCGATCGTGATCGCGAGCGTGGGCACGGTGGCGTACGTCATGCACGGAGCCGTCGACTGGCGGCTCGCGGCCCTGGTGGGAGTGCCGGAGCTGGTCGGCGTGCTCATCGGCTGGCGCATCGCACACGCCCTCCCGGCCCGCCGCCTCAAGTACGCGATGGTGGCCTTCCTCCTCGCGTCGGCGCCGTTCCTGGCCCTCCACTGAAGCCCCCGACGGCCTGTCCTCGGCACGCTTTCCACGGTCAACTGCCCTGTTAACGTTGCCGCGTTGACCGAGGGGTGGAGGGGCACATGACATCGACCACGTTCCGCATCGGCGGGGATCTGGGCGTACGGCGGCTCGGGTTCGGGGCCATGCACCTGCCGACCGAGCCGGGGCCCGCCCGCGCGAACTCCCTCGCGGTCGCCCGGCGGGCCGTCGAACTGGGCGTGACGCTGATCGACACCGCGCACATGTACGGCGGGGGAGCCAACGAGGAACTCCTCGCCGAGGCCCTGCACCCGTACCCGGAAGAGATGCTCGTCACCACGAAGGTCGGCATCGCGCGGTCGAGCCCCGAGGAGGAGTGGCGGCTCGACGGGCGCCCGGCCGTGCTGCGCGATCAGGTGGAGCAGGCGCTGCGCCGGCTGCGGGTCGAGCGGATCGAGCTGCTCCAGCTTCACCGGATCGATCCAGGGACCCCGCTCGCCGACCAGCTCGGAACGCTGCGGGAGCTGCGCGACGAGGGAAAGATCGGCCGGATCGGGCTGTCCGAGGTCACCGTCGACGAACTCGACCGGGCCCGGCGGATCGTCGACATCGCGAGCGTCCAGAACCGCTACAACCTGCTCGACCGCGAACACGAACCCGTCCTCACCGCCTGCGAGGCGGCGGGCATCGCGTTCCTGCCGTGGCGCCCCGTCGCATGGGGGAAGTCGGGGGCCGAAGCCGACATCGCCGCCGTGGCGAAGTCGCTCGACGCCACACCCACGCAGGTCGCGCTCGCCTGGCTGCTCGGCCACTCACCGGCCGTCCTCCCGATCCCCGGCACCGCCCGGATCGCGCACTTGGAGGAGAACCTCGCCGCCGACGCCCTGCGCCTGGCACCCGAGCACCGCGACCTCCTCGACCGGCTGGCCGTTCCGGGCGCCCCTCCCGTGTCCTGACGGCTCCTCAGAGTTCCCGGAGCGTCACCTCGCCGTCGCCCTCCTCGATCCTCGCCGACCCGCTCGCGCCGTCGCGCACCACGCGGTACGTCGCGGCGACACCTCCGTGCAGGTCAGGCACGGTCACCGTCACATCGTCCGCGTCCGGGGCGACGAGCAGCGTGAGGCCGGTGAGCCAGTCGGCGTCCGGGCGCGCGTCGTCCGCGCCCATCGGGAGGACCGCGCCCGGCCGCACGTACAGCGGCAGGCTGTCGAAGCTGTGCCGTTCGCGCCGCCAGGCCGGGCCCTCGACCCGCTCGCCGGTGAGGAGATGGGTCCACGTGCCCTCGGGGACGTAGAACTCGACGTCGCCGTCCTCGGAGAACACCGGGGCCACCAGGAGGTCGGGGCCGAGCATGTACTGGCGGTCGAGGGCGCGCGCCGTGGGGTCGCCAGGGAAGTCGAGCAGCATCGGGCGCATCAGCGGCACACCCGTCGTGTGCGCCTCGGCCGCCGCACCGTACAGGTACGGCATCAGGCGATGCTTGAGGCGAGTGAACTGCCGTGCCACGTCGACCGCTTCGTCGCCGAACTCCCACGGCACCCGGTACGAGGACGAGCCGTGCAGGCGGCTGTGGGAGGAGAGCAGACCGAAGGCCAGCCAGCGCTTGAAGACCGACGCGTCCGGGGTGCCCTCGAAGCCGCCGATGTCGTGCGACCAGAAGCCGAACCCGGACAGGGACAGGGACAGGCCGCCGCGCAGCGACTCCGCCATCGCGCCGAACGAGGAGAAGCAGTCGCCGCCCCAGTGCACCGGGAACTGCTGCCCACCGGCCGTCGCCGAGCGGGCGAACAGGACGGACTCGCCGCGGCCCCGCTCCTTCTCCAGGAGGTCGAAGACGACCTCGTTGTACAGGTGCGTGTAGTAGTTGTGCATGCGCTCCGGGTCGGAACCGTCGTGCCAGACGACGTCCGTGGGGATGCGCTCGCCGAAGTCCGTCTTGAAGCAGTCGACCCCCTGGTCGAGCAGCACCTTGAGCTTGCCGCGGAACCAGCTGCGGGCCTGCGGGTTGGTGAAGTCCACGAGCGCCATGCCCGCCTGCCACAGGTCCCACTGCCAGATGTCGCCGCCTGCCCGCTTCACCAAGTAGCCGTGCGCCGCGGCCTCTTCGAACAGGGTCGACTTCTGGGCGATGTACGGGTTGATCCACACCGAGATGCGCAGGCCGCGCTCCTTGAGGCGGGCCAGCATGCCCTCCGGGTCGGGGAAGACCGCGGGGTCCCACTCGAAGTCCGACCACTGGTACTCGCGCATCCAGAAACAGTCGAAGTGGAAGACGCTCAGCGGGATGTCGCGCTCCGCCATCCCGTCGACGAACGACGTCACCGTCTCCTCGTCGTACTGCGTCGTGAACGACGTCGTCAGCCACAGGCCGAACGACCACGCGGGCGGCAGCGCCGGGCGGCCGGTGAGCGCGGTGTAGCGGCGCAGCACGTCCTTCGGGGTGGGGCCCGCGACGACGTAGTACTCGAGTGACTGGTCCTCGACGCTGAACTGCATCTGGCCGACCGACTCCGAGCCGATCTCGTAGCTGACCCGGCCGGGGTGCGCGACGAACACGCCGTAGGCGCCCGCCGGGGAGACGTGCAGGCTGAACGGGACGTTCTTGTACGCCTGTTCGCTGCTCGTGCCGCCGTCGGCCTGCCACATGTCGACGACCTGGCCGTTCCTGACGAACGGGGTGAAGCGCTCACCGAGCCCGTAGACCTGCTCGCCGACGCCGAGCGCCAGCTGCGCGGCCATGTGGTGCTCGCCGTCGCCGGTCCGGAAGAAGGCGGTGCCCTTGTGGCCCGACGAGGTGATCTCGCGGCCGTCGGCGTCGCGGAAGGACAGCTCCCAGGGCGCGGCCTCGTCGAGGCACACGGAGAGCGCGCCGCTGGACAGCTCGACGCGGGTGCCGTCGCGGCGCACGACGCCCGTGCCGGCGTCCTCGCCCGGCAGCCGGAAGTCGGGCCCCGGGCGCCGCTTCCCCGCATGGTGGGTGACGCGGACGCCGATGACACCCTCTGCGGGGGTGAAGCAATCGACGGTCAGCAAGGGGGAGTTGAGCGTGTCGCCGCGCCGCTCGATCCGCTTGACCGCGGCGAACGCGGTGAAACGGTCAGTGTCGACGCGCAGGTCGCGGACCTCGGTGGCGTACGAGGCCTGGACCCCGTCGCGCATCAGCCAGAAGCCGTCGGTGAACTTCATCATCTTCCTCGGGGTGGGCAAGGTGCGTGGGCAAGGCGCCGCTACACCGCATTTGAGCTCACGGACATCGAAAGATCAAGAGGTCGGAAGCAGGAATCGTCGAAGCGCTTCGACAGGCTCTTCGATCCCTCTACGACAGGGTGTAGCGGGCCGTGCGCAAGCGATGAAGTCGGCCGCAAGGTCTGGTGTCGAAGCGCTTGATGACGTATTAGTCATGGCGGAAAACAAAAACGCGCTCTGCGTGTGCGGCGCGGGCCGGAGCCGTACCGCGCGATGCGAACACCTCGTCGGGACACGGGAGTTCCGTCGGGACCGGCCACCCCTTCAAGGCTTGGGTATCCACCGTGACAGCAGCACTTCCACCGGACGTGTCGCGCCCCCGGCGCGGCCGCCGCGGCCGAAGCACCACCGCGGCACTCACCGCCTGTTCCGCGCTCGTCGCCGGCGCGGCGCTCACCGGCTGCGGGGCGGGGCGCGACCCCGGTGTGTTCACCGTCCTCAACTCCTCGACCGACGCCTCGTACCACGGCTGGGACGCGGCCACGCTCAAGCGCTGCGGCACGAAGCTGGGCCTCACCATCGAGCAGCAGAGCGTGCCCGCCGCGCAGGTCATGCAGAAGTCGCTGCGCATGGCGTCGTCGAAGTCGCTCCCGGACGTCATCCAGTTCGACGCCTCCGAGATGCCGACGTTCGCGGAGGCGGGCGGCCTCGTCGACCTGCGCTCGCTCGGCCTGTCCACGAAGGACGTCCCGGAGGGCATCGTCGACTTCGGCTCGTACCAGGGCACGTACTACGGGGCCGCGCGCACGGTGAACACCCTCGCCCTCTTCTACAACAAGGACACCCTCAAGAAGGCCGGGGTCGAAGTACCCACCACCTGGGACGAGATGCGGGAGAGCGCCGAGAAGCTCACCCAGGGAAGCCAGTACGGCATCGCGCTGAGCGCGGGCGGCGCGGAGGACGGTGTCTTCCAGTTCGCGCCGTTCATGTGGTCCAACGGCGGTGACGAGACGAACCTCGCCGGTCCGAAGGTCGCGGGCGCCCTCGACTACTGGAAGGGCCTCGTCAAGGACGGCTCGCTCTCCAAGTCGACCGTCAACTGGACGCAGGCCGACGTCAACGACCAGTTCATGGCCGGCAACGCCGCGATGATGATCAACGGCCCGTGGCAGGTGGAGACCCTGAACACCAAGAAGAACCTGCACTGGGGCATCGCCCAGATCCCCGTCCCGAACCGCGGCGCGAAGTCCGTCGGCCCGCTCGGCGGCGCCGTCCTCACCGTCCCGAAGACCGAGGACACTGGGCGCCAGAAGACCGCGGCGAAGATCATCCGCTGTATGTCCTCCGAGCGCGAGCAGATCACCTACGCCCGCAACAGCTGGATGGTCCCCGCCAACGAGAAGGCCGCCGCGACCTGGCGCAAGGAAGTGCCCGAACTCGACGCGCTCGCCGACCAGGTGGCCACCGCCCGCTCCCGCACCGCGAAGGTCGGAGCGCGTTGGTCGTCCGTGTCGCTCGCCCTCCAGAGCGCCTTCCAGTCGGCGCTCACCGGGCAGTCCAGCGAGGCCGCGCTGAAGAAGGCGCAGACCCGCGCCACGAGCGGGAACTGAGGGGGACTCACACCATGTCGACCACCACGGCCACCGCACCCGCCGCTCAACGCACGGCGGTCCAGAAGCCGACCGACCCGGCACGCGCCCGGCGCCGCCGCAGGATCGGCCAGTGGGGGTTCATCGCCCCCGCCGTCGTCTTCATGCTGCTGTTCTTCGGCTACCCGCTCGTCCGCAACGTCGTGATGAGCTTCCAGGACTTCTCACCGTCCACGTTCTTCGACGGCGAGTCCCCCTTCAACGGCACCGACAACTGGAGCAAGGTCTTCCACGACGACCTCTTCGGCAAGGCGCTGTGGCACACCATCGTCTTCACGGTCGGCTCGCTGCTCGGCCAGTTCGGCATCGGGCTCGCGCTCGCCGTCTTCTTCACCAAGCGGTTCCCGCTGAACGGGTTCCTGCGCTCCCTGATCCTGCTGCCGTGGCTCGTCCCCATGGTCGTCTCCGGCATCGTGTGGCGCCGCATCCTCGACCAGGACACCGGTGTGCTGAACTCCTTCGCCGAGACCATTGGCCTCGGTGGCGCCACCCCGTGGTTGACCAGTCCCGGCATGGCCCTGTTCTCCGTGATCATGGTGAACATCTGGATCGGCATCCCGTTCAACATGGTGATCCTCTACGGCGGCCTCCAGGAGATCCCCAAGGAACTGTACGAGGCGTCCTCGCTCGACGGCGCGTCCGCCTGGCGCACCTTCCGCTCGATCACGCTGCCGCTGCTCAAGCCCGTCATCACGGTCGTGCTCGTCCTGGGTTTCATGTCGACGGTCAAGATCCTCGACCTGATCCTCGCCCTCACCGACGGCGGCCCCGCCGACGCCACCCAGACGCTCGGCACGCTCACGTACCAGAACTCCTTCGTCCAGCTCGACTTCGGCGCGGGCGCTGTCGTCGGCAACGTCCTCATCCTCATCTCCGCCGTCTTCGCGGTGTTCTACCTGCGGGCCAACCGCTCCGAGGGGAAGTGACCGGCATGGCGAACGCCACCACCGCGTCCGGGCGCCGCTGGGGCGCCACCGTCGCCGGGATCGTCATCCTCGGCGTGATGCTGTTCCCGCTGTACTGGATGATCAACACGGCCCTGCAGCCCGAGTCGGGACTCCTCGAGGTCTCGCCCGTCCCGCAGTCGCTCGACCTGTCCGGCTTCACCTCAGCGATCACCGAACAGGGCGGCCACCTGCTGACCTCGCTCGCCGTCGCCCTCGGCGCCGTCGCGATCTGCCTGGCTGTCGCCGCGCCCGCCGCCTACGGGCTCGCCCAGTTCCGCCTGCGCGGCAGCCGCACCATCGTCTTCGGCACCCTCATCACGCAGATGGTGCCGGGCATCGTCATCGCCAACGCCCTCTACAGCGCGTACGTCGACCTGGGCCTGGTCAACTCCTACTTCGGCCTGATGCTCGCCGACGCCTCGCTCGGCATCCCCTTCGCCATCGTCCTCATGCGCTCCTTCATGGTGGCGATCCCCAAGGAGGTCATCGAGGCGGCCGAGGCCGACGGCGCGAGCAAACTGCGCACCTTCCTCCAGGTCGTCCTGCCGATGAGCCGCAACTCCCTGATCACGGCGGGCCTCTTCTCCTTCCTGTACGCGTGGAGCGACTTCATGTTCGCCCTCACACTGAACACGACGGACGACGTCAAGCCGGTGACCCTGGGCATCTACCAGTACATCGGCGCACATGTGGGCGACTGGGGTTCGGTGATGGCGGCGTCCGTCCTGTCGGCGATCCCGGCGGCGGTGCTGCTGGTCCTTGCTCAGAAGTACATCGCCGCTGGGATCACGGGCGGGTCCATCAAATGAGGTCAGCCCAGCTGTGACGCGAACGCCTTCATGAACGCGCCGGCCGACTGCCCCACCCCGCTGCACGTCGCCGCCGCCGGGCCGCCAGGGCCGTCGGGGCAGGCGCGGTCGCGGGTCGCCGACCACAGGGAGATCCAGGCCATGCCCTTGGACTTGGCGAACGCGCCGAGCTTTGCCGCGTCGGAGAGGGTGAAGACCTCTTCGTCGATGTCGTTGACGCCGATCATCGGGGTGAGGGCGACGCGGTTCCACACCGCGCGGTCGGAGCCGCCGATGATGTGCTTGAGCTGGGCGTGGGTGGCCTCGGCCGCGTCGATGGCGTAGGCGCCCATGCGGCCGCGCGGGTGCGGCGCGGGGGAGGAGCCGAAGTTCATGGCCATGGCGTTGACGGCGCCGATGTCGACGCCGTGCTTCTTCGCGTCGCGCAGCAGGGCGAGGCCGTCCGCGGTGAGGCCGCGGGGGAGCGCCGGCAGGGTGAACGACACGTCCAGGGAGGGATGTTGGCGCTGGAGTGCCGCGACAGCACGGTTGCGGCGGTCCACGCTCGCGCGGTCGGTCAGCGCGTCGCCCTCGATGTCGAAGTCGACCTTGGTCAGCCCGTAGTGGTCGATCACCTCCTCGTACGCGGAGGTGAGGCGGGACACCGACGTGCAGGTGCGGGCGAGTTCGTTGCCGCTCTGGCCGCCGAAGGAGACACGTACGTCGCCGCCCGCGGAGCGCAGTGCGCCGATCTTGGCGGCGACCGGGTTGCCGTCGAGCGTCGACCTGCCCCACTGCGGGGTGCAGTCGCCCTTGGGCTTCACGAAGGCGAGGGTGTAGGTCTTCACGCCCGTGCTCCGGGCGGTCCGGGGCAGGTCGAAGGCGGGGGAGAGGGAGGTGTCGACGTACGGGGCGAACGGGACCGGCCCGGGTGGCGGGGCCGAGTGGCTCGGCCTCGGGGTGTGCTTCTTCGGCGGGGACTGGGAGGGCTTCGCGGATGGCGAGGCGCTCTTGGCGGGGTCCGGTGCGGGTATCGCGCCGATCGTGCACGGGGTGCCGTCGACCGAGCAGTCCGTGGGGCGCGCACCGGACGACGAGCGGGCCTTGAGGGTGAGGGTGAGCGACTTCCCGGGCGCGAGCGGGGAGTCGTCGGGGCGGGCCTCGGCCGTTACGTGTCGGCCCTTCACCGCGTAGTGCGCGGGTGACAGCGACGAGAGGGCGGCGCCCTTCGGAAGGGTGAAGGACAGCTTCCAGTCGGGGGCCGCGGACTCGCCGTCGTTGTGGATGACGTAGCGGCCGGTGAAAGCGCTCTGCGAGGTGGCCGTGCCCTGGTAGCGCGCGGTCAGTGCCCCAGAGTCGTCGCCGTCGCCGGTGGCCAGCAAGGTTCCGCCGACCGTGCCCGCGACCAGTACGGCACCGCCTGCCACGCACGCTCCGGTGCGGCGGCTGAACCGTCCGCCCCCGGCGGACGCGCGCGTGGACAGCCACGCGGCCAGCGGGGTGCGCGGCTTGCGCCGCTTTCCGGCGGGGCCTCGGGACGGGGGCGCCATGCGGGTCCTTCACGATCGGGTGCGGGGCACGGCGGCACATCGTAGGCGCTGTGTCCGGTGTGTGTCCGCCTGGTGTGTGGCCGCTCACAACTGCCCCTGGAGTATGGGGAGTTACGGCAGCACTGCATCTGTGATGTATCGGGATGGTCGGTGCGAATCGGCCGCCCCTGAGGGTGATTGGGGTGGTCAGGCCTGTGGGGCAGCTCACAATAATGCGTTATTATTCCGCGGCGAGGTGGAGAGCGCTGAGACATTCGCCAACGCCGGGGAGGGCCTGTGGTCGACCGTGAGGATGTGCTGCGGGCAGCGGCGCGCGTGCTGGCCGAGCGTGGCCTGGACGCCGCCCGGCTGCGTGATGTGGCCCGTGCCGCTGGAGTCTCCATCGGTGCCTTGCAGCATCACTTCGACACGCGCGATGAGCTGTTCCGTGAGGCGTTCGAGTGGTCCATCGAGCAGCTGATCGCCCGCTGGCGGGCCTCGGCGGCCGACGAGCCCGATCCCTGGCACCGCTTCGAGCTGCTCGTCCAAGCCCTCACCGGAGACCCGGAGTTGGAGCGCAGATGCGCCACCTGGACGGAGTTCTGCGCGAGCGCCGCCCGCCACCCAGGGCTCCGCGACGGCGTGCGCTCCGTGCACGACGAGTGGCTCACGCTGCTCACCGGCATCGTCGAGGACGGCGTCGCCCAGGGGGACTTCGTGCCCGTGGTCCCCGTGGACACGGCCATCGCAGCCGTCGCCGCGCTGGTCGACGGCTGCGACATGGCGGTGGCGGCAGGGGGTGGCATGACACCGGAGCGGTACGCGGATCTGCTGCTCGGCACGGCCCGCGCGATGTTCGGAGTCCGCGCGCGCTGAGAGATGAACAGGGCCGACACGCAAGGCAGTTGAAGCACCGACCGCAGGGCGCCGTCGTGCGCCGGGACGGAGAAGCCACATGGATCCGCAGTCGAAGTCGCAGCCGCAGTCGCAATTCCCGCATCTGTTCAGCCCGCTGCGAATCGCAGGCCTGAGTGTGAAGAACCGCGTCGTGTCGTCCGGGCACGACACGGTCCTGGTGCGCGACGGCAAGGTCACCGACGAACTCGTCGCCTACCACGCGGCGCGCGCCGAGGGCGGTGTCGGCCTGATCGTCGTCCAGGTCGGCGGTGTGCACGCGAGCGCCCACTACACCTCGCACGTCCTCATGGCGGACGACGACTCCTGCGTCGAGGGATACGCGCGCCTCGCCGAGGCCGCACACCGGCACGGCGCCACCGTCTTCGGCCAGGTCTTCCACCCGGGCCGCGAGATCCTCGAATCGCCCGACGGCAGCGCCCCCGTCGCCTGGGCGCCCTCGGCCGTGCCCAGCGAGCGCTTCCACGTGATGCCGCGCGCGATGACCGGCGTAGAGATCGACGAGGTGATCGAGGGCTACGGAGAGGCGGCACGCCGACTGCGCGCCGCGGGCCTCGACGGCGTCGAAGTGGTCGCGAGCCACGGCTACTTGCCCGCCCAGTTCCTCAACCCGCAGGTCAACCGGCGCACCGATGGCTACGGCGGCAGCGCGGACGCCCGGCTGCGCTTCCTGCGCGAATCCCTCGCGGCCGCACGCAAGCACGCCTGTGAAGACTTCGTCGTCGGCCTGCGCGTCTCCGGCGACGAACTCGCCCACGACGGACTGAGCCCGGAGCTGGTGTGCGACGTCGCCGCCCGGCTCGACGCGGAAGGACTCGTCGACTACGTGTCGGTGTGCGCCGGAAGCTCGGCCACCCTGTCCGCGGCCCAGCACATCGCGCCCCCGATGGCCCACCCGGCCGGCTACACCACGCCGATGGCCGCGCGCGTACGCGCGGTGGTGGGTGTCCCCGTCATGGTCGCGGGCCGCATCAACCAGCCCCAGGAAGCAGACACCATCATCGCCAAGGGTCAGGCCGACGCCTGCGCCATGACCCGCGCGCTGATCTGCGACCCCGCCATGCCCGGCAAGGCCGAACGCGGTGACACCGAAGAGATCCGCGCCTGCATCGGCTGCAACCAGGCGTGCATCGGCCACTTCCAGTCGGGCCACCCCATCTCCTGCATCCAACACCCGGAGACCGGACGCGAGTTGCGCTTCGGCGCCCTGCCGCTGATCGCACGGCGCAAGCGTGTCGTGGTCGTCGGCGGCGGCCCGGCAGGCCTGAAGGCCGCGGCCGTCGCCGCAGGCCGCGGGCACGACGTCACCCTGTACGAGGCAGGGCGCCGCCCCGGCGGCCAGGTCCTGCTCGCCCAAGAACTGCCGGGCCGCGCGGAGTTCGGGGGAGCGGCCACCAACCTGGAGGGCGAGGCACGGCGCGCCGGAGTCCGTATCGTCACCGACACCCGCGTCGACCACGCCCTGCTCGCGGACACCGCACCCGACACCGTGATCGTGGCGACCGGCGCGAAGCCACTGCGCCCTCAACTGGAGTGCCTGGACGATCCGGTGGTGCTCGACGCCTGGCAGGTCATCCAGGGTGCCCGTACGCCGCGCGGCCGCATCCTCGTCGCGGACTGGCGCGGCGACTGGGTCGGCCTCGGCGTCGCACTCCTCCTGGCCCAGCAGGGCCGCCGAGTCACCCTGGGCGTCACGGGGTTCGCCGCCGGGGAACACCTTCAGCAGTACGTACGCGCGGCCGTGCTCACGGCCGCCGTCCGCGCGAAGATCGAGGTCCTGCCCAACGTCCGCCTCTACGGCGCCGACAACGACACGGCCTACCTCCAGCACACCCTGACGGAGGAGCCCGTGGTCCTCGACGACATCGCGGCGGTCGTCCTCGCGCAGGGCCACACACCCGTCACCGACCTCACGGACCACCCGGACGCCGTCGCGATCGGCGACTGCGTGAGCCCCCGGTCGGTGGAGGAAGCGGTCCTCGAGGGGCTGAGGGCGGGCGCCTCGGTGTGACCGACGGCGGGCCCGTTCGTCCGGCCTGTGCATGCGGCCCGTTCATCCGCGCGGCGTCTGCGGAGCGCCCGTCCGGTACGCGCTCGGCGGCACCCCGAAGCGTTCCCGGAAGGCCCGGCTGAAGTGGAAGGGGCTCGCGAAACCTGAGGCCCGCGCCACCTGACCGATGTCCAGATCGGTGGCGTCGAGGAGCCGTTGGGCGTGGCCGAGCCGCGCGTCCCGCACCGCCTGCATCGGCGTACGGCCGGTCTCCTCGGCGTAGAGATGCGCGAACCGTGAGGGCGACAGGGCGACCTGGCCCGCCAGGGAACGGACCGTGTGCGGGCCGCCCGGATCCGCTGCGATGGCCGCGTCGGCCCGCACCACGCGCGGATCGCGCAGCGCCGTGGCGGCCCGGCCCGCGGCGGCGGTGGAACCGGTGGCCAGCAGCAGCACCTCCTCGATCCCGCCGAGCGCCAGTTCCCGGCCCGGCCCGGCGGCGGCGATGGCGATGCCCGTCGGGTCCTGTACGGGCGGCGCCTCCCCGCCGGCCCAGCGTGCGTCGGCGTGCAGCCGCCGGAAGGCCGCCTCGACCCGGCCGCGCGCCGCGCCGGGCACCCCCGCGACGCAGTACACCCCGCCGTCCCGCGCGTGGTCGCGCAGCCAGGCGGGCCAGGCCGCGCGCGGCTGGAAGTGCACCCACCAGCCGCCCCAGGAACGTACGGAAGGGTCGGTGCGGTAGGCGTGTCGGCGGCGGGCCGGGAGCACGGCGAGGTCGCCCGGCCGCTGGGCGATCCAGGGGCCGCTTCCCCGCACCTGGCCACGCCCCTCGGCGGTCCACATGAGCAGCCAGTTGGCGGCGCCCGCGGCGCGCGTCACCCGGTAGTCGGAAGGCTGCGAGAACCGTGAGGCGACGAGCAGTTGGGCCGGCGGGGACGGTGTGTCGGCAGCAGTTTCAGGCAGGTGCGCGCTGGTGCCCGTCATTCGGAGTCAACCACCCCGGCCGTAGGTTCGGATCGGTCCGCCGCCGCGCGGACCACGAGTCCGCAGCAGTCCAGCACACGGTGTGTGTGCGCTCAAGAGATGCCCGACGGCCGAGAGGAACATCCCGTGCAGACAGACGCGTTCGACGTCCGTGACACCGACGCCTTCCAGGAGCGGTTCCGCACCCGGGGCTACGCGATCGCCCGAGCCCTCCTCGATCCAGCGGAGACCCGCGAACTGACCGAGGAATTCATGGGGTTGCAGGCCTCGGGCCCCGTGCCCGGCCACTTCGAGCCCAAGCCGCAACCGGTCGACGGCGAGCTCGACCCCCTCCTCGCGTACCCCCGCGTGATGCAGCCGCACCGCTTCAACGACCTCGCGCGGCGCCGCCTCCTCGACCCGCGCCTCGCGGACATCCTTGAGGGACTCCTCGGCGAGGAACCCCTCGCCGCGCAGAGCATGTTCTACTTCAAGCCGCCCGGCGCCCGCGGCCAGGCCCTGCACCAGGACAACTTCTACCTGCGGGTCGAACCCGGCACCTGCGTCGCCGCCTGGGTCGCCCTCGACCACATCGACCGGGACAATGGCGGACTCGAAGTCGTCCCGGGCACCCACCTGATGGACCTGTTCTGCCCGCAGGAGGCGGACGCGAGCCTGTCCTTCGCGCGCGAGTACGTGCCGCCGCCCCCGGGACTCGTCCCCGAGCCCGTCGACATGGAGCCCGGCGACGTCCTCTTCTTCAACGGCACACTGGTCCACGGCTCCGGCCCCAACCGCACGAAGGACCGCTTCCGCCGATCCTTCATCTGCCACTACGTCGGCCGGTCCGCCGAACGCATCGCCCGCTACTACGCATTGCAGACGATGGACGGCCACGTGGTGCGGGCGCGGGAGAGCACCGGCGGCGGCCCGTGCGGAACGGAGTTCGCACCGGACCCGCACTGACGGCCCACACACGCCGCACGCTTCACACCGTGTCAGGGCCCGGCCTGCCGTTGATCTTGTCGATGGCCTGGCGTGCCTGCTCACCCGGTGCGTGTCCGTTCGGTGCCAAGGCCGGCAGGGCCGTCGAGGCGGCCTGGGTGGGTTTCGCGTGGGAGGCGGTCGGCGGACGGGAGCGCAGCCGGTGGCTCACCGCCTCGTCCAGGGTCACGGTCCGTTGCGCCCGCGCGGCGAGCCTGCTCGCCTCCTGCCCGATCGCGGCGACGTCCTCCCACGTCAGCCGCAACACCACGGCGAGTTCCGCCTCACCGTCGGGCAGTGCGTGCAGCGATGGTCGGCCGGCTTCCGTCATCTCCACGGTCCTCCTCCACGCCTCGCGGCGCGTAGTGAGCAGTGCGTCGCACAGAGATACGCGCGTCCCGGCGGGCGCGTTCAGAACCGGCGGGACACAGTGGGGCGCGGCGGGGTGTAAGCCCGGGAAAACGGAAGCGGGGCGGCAGAAGTGCTCTGCCGCCCCGCTCCGTATCGCTGCCGTCAGTCCTCAGGACTGGGGACGGCTGCCGTGGTTGGCGCCGTTCTTGCGGCGGGCCTTCTTCTTACGGCGTCGCTTCGAGGACATCGATACCTCCCAGGGTGTGGTGTTTCTTGTGGTTCTCCCTGGATCTGTCCAGGCAGCGCCCGGGCTCATACCCGTGATCATGCATGCTTAATGTGTGTCCTGCGTCACATGAGGTTCGGGCTCGGGAGGGCGGAACGGGTGGGCCGCCACGTGCGCGCGAACGAGCCCCGCGAAGGCGTCCGCCGCCGCGCTCCGATAGCCGTCCGCGCGCCGCAGGAGGGCGGCCGTCCGCGTGGGCAGCGGAGGGTCGACGGGGAGCGGCGTCAGGTGCGGATGGCCGTGGGTGACCGGGTCCGGGAGGACGGTGGCGAGACCGGTGCGCCGCACGATGTCGACCAGCGTCTGCAGGGAGTTGGCCTCGACCGCGATCAAGGGCCGCACCCCGTGGTCGGCGAAGTACGCGTCGATCCGCCCGCGCGTGGCGAAGTCCTTGCTGAGCAGCGCGAGATGCAGGCGGTCGAGGTCGGCCGCCGCCCACGGCCCGTCCGCCGCACGGTCGGAATCGGCCCCGCCGCCCGTGACCAGGCTCAGGTTCTCCGTGAACAGCGGCTCCACCGCGACCCCCGGCAGCTCACCGCCCTGAAACGCGATCCCCACATCGCAGGCGTCGGCGAGCAGTTCGGCCTCAAGGAGGTCCTGCGTCAGCTCCCGCACGGAGACCGTGATGCCCGGATGGCGCTCCCGCAGCGCGGCGATCAGCGGCCCGACGAGATACGCGGTGAACGTCGGCGTCACCCCCAGGCGCAGATGCCCGCGCGACAGGTCCCGTACGTCATGGATGGCACGCTCCCCGGCGGCCAGGTCCCGCAGCGCCCGCCGCGCGTGGTCCAGATACGCGCGCCCCGCATCGGTCGGCCGCACGGTGCGCCCGCCGCGGTCGAGCAGCTGTACGCCCAGGTTCCGCTCCAGCTGTCTGACCTGCTGGGACAGCGTCGGCTGCGAGATCCGCAGCGCCTCGGCGGCGCGGGTGAACCCCGCGTGCTCGACCACGGCCATGAAGTAGCGCACCTGGCGCAGTTCGACGGACATCCCTCCAGCGTAGGAGCAGGCATAGAGAACTCCAATAGAAGTCAGGCTCATCGAGTCTTTGACGCTATGGATGCAGTTGATGCACGGTGAATCCATCGGTTCGCTCCTTCGGGAGCGACCGGGCAGGAACGGCACGAGAAGGAGCTCGCCATGGACGTCAAGGACTTCGCACAGCGCACCATCGACATCGCCCGCGCCAATGTCGCCGACGGAGGCCGCCCCTTCGCCACCGTCATCGTCCAGAACGGCGAGATCCTCGCGGAGAGCCCCAACCAGGTCGCACAGACCAACGACCCCACCGCGCACGCCGAGATCCTCGCCATCCGCGAGGCCTGCACCAAGCTGGGCACCGAGCACCTCACCGACGCCACGATCTACGTCCTCGCCCACCCGTGCCCGATGTGCCTCGCCGCGCTCTACTACTGCAGCCCCGCCGAGGTCGTCTTCGTCACGACCCGCGACGCCTACGCCCCGCACTACGTGGACGACCGCAAGTACTTCGAGCTCGACACCTTCTACGGCGAGTTCGCCAAGGACTGGGACGAGCGCCGGCTGCCGATGACCTACGAGCCGCACGCCGACGCCGTCGACGTCTACCGCGAGTGGCAGCGGCGCAACGGCGGCGACCGCCGCGTCCCCGGCGCCCCCACCAGCGCCTGAGGCCCTGCCGGGGTGCGAAGATCATCCCGCCCTTTCGGAACCGGACACCGACGGACCACCACACAACATGACACAGGACTGCGCCGCCGCCGCGGCCACCGCCGCACCGGCACCGCCCGCCCCGCCCCGCCGCTGGTGGGGCCTGGCGGTGCTCGGTCTCGCCCAGCTGATGATCCTGCTGGACGCGACCATCGTGAACGTCGCACTGCCCTCCATGCAGCGCGACCTCGGCATGAGCGACGCGGCCCGCCCCTGGGCCATCACGTCCTACACCCTCGCCTTCGGCGGGCTGCTCCTGCTGGCCGGCCGGATCGCCGACCTCGTCGGACGCAAGCGGGTCTTCCTGACCGGCCTGGCAGGATTCGCCGTCGCCTCTGCGGCGGGTGGCATGGCCCCTGGCTCCGGAACCCTGTTCGCGGCCCGCGCCCTGCAAGGTGTGTTCGCCGCGCTGCTCGCCGCGAGCGCCCTCGCCCTGATTACGACGACCTTCCCCGACCTGCGCGAACGCCGCCGCGCCATCGCGATCTTCGGCGCACTCGGCGGCGCGGGCGGCGCCCTCGGTGTCACCCTCGGCGGCGTACTCACCGAGACCGCGGGCTGGCGCTGGTGCCTCTACGTCAATGTCCTGTTCACCGGCGCGGCCCTCGCGGGAAGCGTGCTCATGCCGCCCGATACGGCGCCCCGCACCCGCGGCCGCCTCGACGTGCCCGGGGCGCTGCTCGCCTGTGGCGGGCTGGCACTGCTCGTCTACGGGTTCAGCGCGGCGGAGAACAGCGGCTGGACGGGCCGGCCCGTGGTCGCGGCGCTGTCGGCGGGCCTCGTGCTGCTCCTCCTCTTCGCACTCTGGTTGCGCAAGGCCCGCACCCCGCTGCTCCCGCCGCGGCTGCTGCGCGACCGGTCCCGGGTGGCGGCCCTCGTGGCGGGGGCCTGCCTGATGGCGGCGCAGCTGTCCCTCTCGCTCTTCCTCACCTTCCACCTGCAGACCGTCCTCGGCTGGTCGGCGGCCCGCACCGGACTCGGCTTCCTGCCGCTGAGCGTGATCACCACGCTGACCGCGACCCAGCTCGGCACCCGCCTGCTGCCCCGGTTCGGTGCTCGCGTGATGATGGTGAGCGGCCTGTGCGTCTCCGCGGTGGGCCTGTGGTGGCTCAGCCGCCTGACGGTGCACGCCGACTACGCGACCGGCATCCTGCCCGGCATCGCCCTGTTCGGCATGGGCATGGGCGCCACCTTCCTCGCCCTCATGACGACCGCCACCGCGAACCTCCCGCCCGAGGACTCCGGTATCGCCTCCGCGGCGCTCAACTCGGCCCAGCAGGTCGGTGGCTCGATCGGCTCCGCGGTCTTCAACACCGTGGCGGCTGGCGCGGCCGCCGGTTTCGCGGCCCCGCACCGCACCGCGCTGCTGCACGGCTTCACCACGGCGGTGCGCTGGCCGCTGGCCGGTCTGCTGGTGGCCGCGCTCGGTGCGGCGGTGCTCGCCCGGCCCCGGCACCCCGCCAAATAGCGCGGGCGAGGAAAACGGCCGTACCGCTCGCGCGGGCCGTTGACGTGCGACCGGGCCGCTCGCCGGGCACAGTGGGGAAAAATCTCCTGGAACGGGGCGAACGATGTTCCGCAGCGAGTCCCTCGAGGACGGTCAGGCACTGCTGACCAAGCTCGGTGCGCTCACCGCCCGGGCGCGGGAGCTGGCGCAGTTGCAGCGCTCACGGGTCGAACTGGCGGTGGCGCTGCAGCGGGGCATGCTGCCCCGCGACCTGCCCCGCCCCGACGGCGTCCGCCTCGCTGTGGGTTACATGCCCGCCAACCACGGCCTCAACGTCGGCGGCGACTGGTACGACGCCTTCACCATGGCCGACGGCTGCATCGGCCTGTCCATCGGCGACGTCCAGGGGCACAACATCCAGGCGGCCGCGTACATGGGCCAGGTCCGTGTCGTGCTGCGCGCGCTGGCCTCCGTCACCGGGGACCCGGGCGAACTGCTCGGCCGCACCAACGACCTCCTCGTCTCCCTGGACACCGACCTCTTCGCCACCTGCACCTTTCTGCGGCTCGACCCGGCCAGCGGCACCCTGGAGACCGCCAGGGCCGGCCACATCCCGCACATCTGGGCCACCGCCGACGGCCGGTCCGGCATTGACGACACGGAGGGCGGGCCCCCGCTCGGCGTGCTGGAGGGGGCCACGTTCCCCGTCGCGTGCCATCGGCTGACCACCGGCGGTGTCTTCGTCCTGCCCACCGACGGCGTCGTCGAGGGCCCCTCGCTCGACCTCGACGACGGGCTCGGCCAGGTGCGGCGGCTCGCCGAGGTGACCGCGGCGGCCGGTCTGGGCGTCGACACACTCGCCGGGGGAGTGATGAAACTGGCGGACTCGGTGGGTCACGAGGACGACGCGGCCGTCCTCGTCGTCGGCCACGACGTCGGCTCGGCGGGGAGACGCCCGCAGGACGGCTGAGGCCCACACGAGCGGAGGGCTTCGCGTGGCCGAGGAGACCCGGTCGGTGTCTGATGGCGCTGTGGTGGTTTCTCGGCGGTTCCGACCGGCCATGGAGATGGCCCTGAAGGCACTTGCCGTGGCTGCCTGCTACTACGCGGCAGGGCGCCTCGGCCTGCTCGGGCAGGTCGGCGTCGAGGGCGTGGTGGTCACCCCGATCTGGCCGCCGACCGGCCTCTCGGTGGCCGCCCTGCTGGTGTTCGGCGTGTGGGTGTGGCCCGGCATCGCACTGGGCTCCTTCCTCGTGATCACCTCCCTCACCACCCCCGACCTCACCTCGATCGTCACCGTCGCGGGCAACACCGCGGGACCGCTGTGCGCCCTGCTGCTGCTTCGGGCGGTCGGCTTCCGGCCCGAGGTGTCACGGCTGCGCGACGGGACCAGTCTGGTCTTCCTCGGCGGGCTCGGCGCCATGCTGATCAGCGCGACGGCCGGCGTCGCGCCACAGGTGTGGACGGGGTCGCTGGCCCCAGGGGACTTCCTGCCGGTGTGGCTGGCCTGGTGGGTGGGCGACACCATGGGGGTGCTGCTCGTGACCCCGATGCTGCTCGTACTGGCCCGGGGCACGTTCCTGCCCCGCCGGCAGTCGGCGGCGCGCATACCCGTCCGGCGCTGGGTGGAGGCCGGGTGCCTGGGGATCGCGTCCCTGCTGATCGTCCCGTACGCCGTGTTCAGCTCGCCGAGCATGCTCTTCCTGGTCTTTCCGCTGCTGATCTGGGCGGCGCTGCGCTTCGAGCTGGCCGGAAGCATGGTCTGCGCGCTGTTCGCGTCCGTGCTCACCACGTTCGCGGCGCACGATGACCGCGGCACGTTCATCGACCTGTCCAACATCGAGGTCATGACCAAGCTGCAGGCCTTCAACGGTGCTGCCGCGCTGACGGCGCTCCTGCTGTCCGCGCTCGTCACGGAACAGCGCGCCACCCGGCACTCGGTGCAGCACGCCTGCAACGAACTCGCCGAACTCCTGGAACACCTCGCCGCGGGCGAGGACCCGACGGAGTCCTCGGGCCGTCGCGCGCCCGAGGCCCCCGACGGGACGTCCGAGCTCAGGGACGACGGGCGGTGAGCGGCTCGAAGGGCGGATCGGCGGCGTAGTTCCGGGCCGTGCCTCAGGCGGGCCGCTCGGAGGCGCGGCGGCAGTCGGCGCACCGGCCCCACCAGGTCACCTCCGCCTCGTCGACGGCGAAGCCGCTGTCCTCGACCGGGTCGAGGCAGGGGGCCGCGCCGACGGCGCAGTCCACGTCCTCGATCCGGCCGCAGGAGCGGCAGACCAGATGATGGTGGTTGTCGCCCACGCGCAGTTCGAACCGGGCGGGGGAGCCCGCCGGCTCGATGCAGCGCACGAGGTGGACCCGGGTGAGGTCCTCCAGGACGTTGTAGAGGCCCTGGCGCGACAGGCCCCCCGCGGAGCCCTCGGCCCCCGCCCTGATCCGCTCCTCCAGGTCGGCCGCGGACGCGTGCGGCAGTCCCTGGAGCGCGGCCAGCACGGCGCGCCGCTGCGCCGTGCTGCGCAGGCCCCTGTCCCGGAGCAGTTCGCCCGCGTCCCGGCCAGGCACTACGCGGCCTCGGCGGCCAGGCAGGTGCGGCAGACGACGCGCCGCCCGGCGAGGCGGCTGGTCGAGCGGCTCATGCCGTTCGCCCGCTGGACGTGCGTGGGGAGCACGCGCGCGTGGTCGTGGCAGGTGGCCAGGCCGCAGCGGGTGCAGATGCCGATTCCGGTCGAGTCGTGGCGGTTTTCCTGGATGCAGTCGTAGCAAGCCATGTCGGGGCCTCCGTGGTGATGTGTTACCGGAGGTGGCAGACGTCACTGGCTGCGCTGATATGTACCTCGGTTTCTTTTACAGTACGTCCCAGTTTGGATCGAGTCCAATCTAGGTCCGCTTCACGTAGAGGCGGTTCCCCTTCGGGCCCGTCCACTCCAGGCGCACGACACCGGCCACCGCGGCGTCGCCGGAGCGGGACGGATCGGACCAGTACCCGAAGGCGGGATTGCGGAAGAACGTCGCCCAGAGCCCGCCGCGGTGGTCCTCGAAGAAGTTGTTGTGCCCGGCGCCGACGCCCGCGGTCCAGCGCTTGGAGTACGGCCCCTCCAGGTGGTCCGCGACGGCGACGACCGCGTCGTACTGGTACTGCGTGCGGCCGGCGCCCGGCGGGTCGTAGGCGTGCCGCGTGCTGCCGTCGGCTGCGGTCGAGGCGCGGTCCCACGCCGCGTGCACCAGGAAGTACTTGCCGCCGTACTTGAAGATGTACGCGCCCTCCAGGTATGGCTCGGGCGTGTACGGGGTCTGCCTGAACGCCGGGAGGCCCGTCGTCGGGGCGATGTCCTCCATGTCGTCGCGGAACTTCGCGTACACGTGGTTGTGCAGCACCAGCCACGCGTCGTCGCCCTCGGTGAACAGGCCGCCGTCGATGTGGTGGTACGCGCCGGGCTTGATGAACGCGGGCCCGCCGGGCACCACGTCGCCGAACGGCTTGTCGAGATTGCCCTCGACGAGCCGGTAGGGGCCCTCGACCCCGCCGTCGCTGACCAGCATGAAGGAGCCGACCAGTTGGGAGTGGTCGCCCATGCACGCCACGATGTACCACTTGCCGCGGAAGCGGTGCAGCTCGGGCGCCCAGGCGTTGGCCCGCTTGCCGAACTGCTCGTCGTGCCAGTACTCCTGCCAGGGTGCGACGACCGTGCGCCCCGGCCGGTTCTCGTCCACGAACTCCGGAGACCACACCTTGCCGCGCTCGGCCCCGGGCCGGATGCCGGTGGTGTCGGCGAGGCGCCACGGGCCGTGCAGCGACGGGGCCGTCCACACGAAGATGCCGTCGTTCCAGGGCCCGGCCGCCGATAGGCCGGGCGCGCGGGTGGTGCCGGTGGCCACGTACAGCGGACGGCCGCCCACGACGAAGCAGTTCACGTACGTGTCGCGCAGCCAGACTCGCCCCAACTCCTCGTCGCGCGGCCGCAGTTCCAGCGGCAGGACGAACGAGTTGTCCTCGCGCGGCCACAGATCCTCGCGGGTGTCCGCGAGCCCGTACGGCTCAAGCGTCGGCCAGTTGGGAGGATAAGGCCTTCTCGTGGCGGGGCGGGCGGGTTCCGCGAGCGCGGAACCCGAGGGGAGCGCCACCGCTCCCATGGTTCCGGCGAGGCCGGCCAGCACTCCGCGGCGGCCGATGTGCGCTGCGTTGGTCTCTTCCCGGGGCATCAGGCGTGGCTCCTCGGCTGGACGGTCCGGTGTGTGCGCAGCATGCTTCAGCGTGCCCGGGATTTAAGTCAAGAGTTCCTACATAAATGAACGCGTGAGGGGCGGGCCGGTGGCCGAGAGGGGGCTGGTCAGCGCCGAATGTTGCAGTCGTATGGCGTTCCGGGACTGTGCCCCGTACCGGCTGCCCGTGGGGCGTCGTCGCGTTGCCGCAGGTCAAGTGCAGTGCGGGGGAGAGGTGTTGGGGGAAGGGAGCGTCGCGAGTATTTCGGTCCGACTCATTGACGAAAATCGTCGGCCCTCACATGCTGTCCGGCATGCACGAACACGACGGCCCGCTGACGCGGCTCCGGCGCGGCCACGAGCAGTCCGTCCTCGAACTGCTGCGCAAACAAGGCCCCCTGAGCCGCGCCGAGTTGGGCATCCGCAGCGGACTCTCCCGCACCACGCTCCACGACATCGTCGCCGACCTGCTGGCCAGCGGCGCCGTGGTCGCCGCCCCCGCGCAGGTCGAGACACGCAAGCGCGGCCGCCCGGTGGAGAAGCTCAGCCTCAACCCGGCCGCCGGTGAAGCGGTCGGCATCGACTTCGCGCGCCGCGCCGTGCACGTCGCGGCCGTCAACTTCGCCCACGAGGTGGTCGGTTCGGCGAGCGAGCCGCACGCCCCGGATCTCTCCTGGCCCGAACGCGTCGACCTCGCGGAACGGCTCCTCGACGCCCTGGCCACCGGCCCGCCCGCTGCCGATACGGGCGCGGCCGGTGGTCAGGGCCGCTCCCGCGGCGTGCACCTCGACGCGCTCAGCGCCATCGGTGTGGGCGTCGTCGGACCGATCGCCGACCCCGGCAGCGAACACGCCCACGCCCAGGGCATCGACGGCCTCCCCGACCTGCTGCGCAAACGGTTCGGGGTGCCCGTCCTGCTGGACAACAACACCCGGCTCGCCGCCCTCGCCGAAGCCGTCTGGGGCGCGGCGGCCGACAGCAGCGACGTGCTCTACCTGCGCCTCTCGCACGGCGTCGGCGGCGGACTCGTCGTCGGCGGCGCACTGCACCGCGGCCGGTACGGCCTGTCCGGCGAGTTCGGACACATCACCGTGGACCCCATGGGCCGTACCTGCGAGTGCGGCGGAACCGGATGCCTGGAGACCCGCGCCGCACTCGACGCCGTCCTGTGCCGCTACCGCGAATCCGGCGGCCGCGCCCAGGATCACGCCGGATTCCTCGAAGCGGTCACCGCCGCCGAACCGACGGCCCTCGCGGTACTGGAGCGCGTCGGCACCGACGTCGGCACCGTGCTCGCCGCGGTCTGCCACGTCGTCGGCGCGGGCGTCATCGTCGTCGGCGGCGAACTCGCCGAGGCGGGAGCCGCCCTCCTCGACCCGGTCGAACGCACCCTGCGCCGGCACCTGATGCCGATGGCCCACCACCACGTGGACCTGCGCCGCGCGACGCTCGGCGAGGCCGGCAGCGCGCTCGGCGGCATCGCCCTCGTCCTCCACGAATCCCCCCTCCTGACCCACTACCCGCCGCCCGTCTCCGAGGAGCACGCGTGAAGCCATCAGCGAGGACACCATGGCTGTGATCACCCCCGCTCAGAAGACCACCACCGAGGCCCGGCGGCAGCCACCGCGCCGCGGCCGCGGCCGACCCCTGATCCTGAACATCGTCGCCGTGCTGGCGGGCATCGCCGTATGGGCCGCGGTGGCCGCCCTGGGCTGGGTCGAGAACCTGCCCACACCGGCGGCCGTGGCCGAGAAGGCCGGCACCATGATCTCCGACGGCACGCTGGCCGACGACACCCTCGCCAGCCTGCGCCGCGTCCTGTTCGGCTACGCCCTCGGCGTGCTCGCGGCCGTGCCGGTCGGCTTCCTCATGGGCTGGTACCCGACGGTGCGCGCCCTGGTCGAGCCGTACATCCAGTTCTTCCGCACCATCCCGCCGCTCGCGCTGATCCCGCTGGCCGTGGTGCTGCTCGGCATCGGCGAGGTGCCGAAGATCGCCGTGATCTTCCTGGCGTCCTTCATGGCCTGCGTCGTCTCCTCCTTCCAAGGGGTGGTCGACGTCGACAAGACACTCATCAACGCGGCCCGGGTGCTCGGCGCCTCGGACCGCACCATCTTCGCCAAGGTGGTCGTCCCCGCCTCCACCCCCTTCATCCTCGTCGGCATGCGCATCGGTCTCGGCGCGTCCTGGGCGACCGTGGTCGCCGCCGAACTCATCGGCGCGCAGGAGGGGTTGGGGTACCGGATGCAGAAGGCGTCCACCTGGTTCGAAATGGACACGATCTTCGTGTCCCTGATCTCCATCGGTGTGCTCGGACTCGTCATGGACCGGCTGTTGCTGCTGGCCGAACGGCGGCTCACCGGCTGGCAGGAGCGTCGATGAACGGCAAGGCAGCGCACGACGGGACGACGATGGACAGCAAGATCAGTTTTCGGGACGTGGTGAAGACCTTCCCGCTCAAGGGGACCACCTTCACCGCGCTGGACGGGATCAGTCTGGACATCGCCGACCAGGAGTTCGTCACGGTCGTCGGCCCCTCGGGCTGCGGCAAGTCCACCCTGATGAGCATGGCCGCAGGACTCCAGGAACCCGACTCGGGCTCCGTCCTCGTCGACGGCACACCCGTGTCGGGACCTGGACCCGACCGAGGTGTGATCTTCCAGCAGTACGCGCTGTTCCCGTGGCTGACGGTCCGCCAGAACGTGGAATTCGGCCTCAAGTTGGCCTCCGTACCCACCGCGGAGCGCCGCCGCCGCGCCGCGGCCGCCATCGCCCTCGTCGGCCTCGACGAGTTCGCCGACGCTCTGCCCAAGACTCTGTCCGGCGGCATGAAGCAGCGCTGCGCCATCGCCCGAGCCTACGCGGTCGACCCTCAAGTCCTGCTGATGGACGAGCCGTTCGGCGCCCTCGACGCCCTGACCCGGGTGCAGTTGCAGGACCAGCTGCTCGCTACCTGGAGCCAGGAGAAGCGCACCGTCCTGTTCATCACGCACGACGTGGACGAGGCGGTCTACCTCGCCAGCCGCGCCGTCGTCATGGCCGCGCGGCCCGGCCGCATCCACCGTGTCATCGACGTCGACCTGCCCTACCCGCGCACCGAACAGATCCGGCTCTCACCAGAGTTCCGCCGCATCCGCAACGACGTGTGGACCTCGGTCTACCACCAGGACGCGCCACCCCACGCCGCCTGATCCACCCCCCCGCTCATACATTCCCGCGCACCGCCCCGAGAGGACCTCCAGCATGCCCAGAAGCAGGATCAGGCGCACCGCCCGCACGGCGCTGCCCGCCGCCCTGATGCTCTCGCTCTCCGTCACCGCCTGCTCCGGAGGCGGCTCGGGGGACGACAACACGGTCCGCTTCGGCTACATCGCCGACTACAACGGCGCCAGCCTGCTCGCCATCGCAGAGAAGCAGGGCCTGTGGAAGAAGGCCGACCTCACCGCGAAGGTGAAGGCGTTCAACAACGGCCCGGTGCAGATCCAGGCGCTCAGCGCCGACAGCCTCGACTACGGCTACATCGGCCCCGGCGCCATGTGGCTGCCCGCCTCCGGCAAGTCGAAGGTCATCGCCATCGACACCCTCACGTACGCGGACCGTGTCATCGGGCAGCCGGGCATGAAGTCCATGAAGGACCTCAAGGGCAAGCGGGTCGGCGTCCCCGAGGGCACCTCCGGCGACATGATCCTCAACATCGCCCTGGCGAAGGCCGGGATGACGACCAAGGACATCACCAAGGTCAACATGGACCCGTCCACCATCGTCTCCGCCTTCTCCTCCGGAAAGATCGACGGCGCCGGCTTCTTCTACCCCGCCATCGACACCATCAAGAAGAAGGTCCCCGGCCTGCACGAGATAGCCAGCACCAAGGACACCGAGGACTCCTTCCCCACCGCGTTCGTCGCCGGGAACAAGGTGCCCGAGGCCAAGAACAAGAAGGTCATCAAGGTCCTCCAGCAGGCCAACGACTGGCGCAAGGAGCACCCCGACGAGACCGTCGCCCTCACCGCCAAGATGCTCCAGGTGACCGAGGCCCAGGCCAGGGCCGACGCCTCCCACGTCGAAACGCTCTCCACCAAGGACCTGGTCGCCAAGACCAAGAGCGGCGAGGTCGACACATGGCTGAAGAAGCTCGGCGACTTCTTCGTCCGTAACAAGCAACTGGACGACAACACCGACCCGGGAAAGTATTACGTGGCCGATCTGTACTCGGAGACATACGCCAAGTAGGGGAGCACAGGCCCATGACACCCGTTCACGGACTCCAGGTCACCTCGCTGACGAGCACCGCCATCAAGGGACTCGGAGTCGTGCCGCGCGACGAGGTCGAGCTGACGAGGACGGGAGTCGCGGGCGACCGGGCCTTCCTCATGGTGGACGCGGAGGGCGACCTGCTGTCCATGACCCGCACGGGAGCATGGGCCGGACACACCGCCCACTACGCGCAGGAGTCCGGGACCCTGACCGTGACCTCCCCGGACGGTTCGGAGGTCACCGGCGAGGTGCGCCTCGGCGACGCGCTGGAGGTCGACTTCTTCCGGCACCACAAGGTGCCCGGGCGCGTGGTCGAGGGTCCGTGGGCCGAACTCTTCTCGGACCGCGTGGGCCAACCGGTGCGCCTGGTGCGCCCCGACGCCGAGAACGGCGGCGTGGACCTGCGGCCCGTCACCCTCCTCGGCGACGCCTCCGTCGACGAACTGGCCCGCAGGTCAGGCCTCGACGCGGTCGACAGGCGACGCTTCCGCATGACACTCGGCTTCAGCGGCGGCGAACCCCACGCCGAGGACACCTGGGAGGGCCGCACGGTACGTGTCGGCGAGGCCGTGCTGCGCGTCGAGGGCCCGGTGAAGCGCTGCGGCGCCGTGAACCGCGACCCGGCCGACGGCTCCGGGGGAGTGCGCGCGCTCTCCCTGATCAAGGGCTACCGGGGCCTGGGCCGGAGCACCCTGGGTCGCGGTGTCCTGTTCGGTGTATACGCGGACGTGGTGACACCGGGCCGTATCAAGGTCGGCGACACACTGGAGCTGGACGCGGCCCCGGTGGCGTCGAGCCACTGAGCGGGCCCGCCCACCCGATCCCTCTCACGACACCCGCGGCGGCGCCGTCGACGCACGGAGCACCGGCGCCGCGGGCACCCGCGACGTCACCGTGCGGCGCTGCCCGTCGACCAGTTCGTGGAGCCGGTTGACGGCGAGCGTGCCGACCTCCCGCAACGGCACATCGAGCGCGGTCACCGGCGGGGTCGTCGCGCCGAGCGTGCTCAGGTCGTCGGCCGCCGCCAGGCTGATGTCCTCGGGCACGCGCCGCCCCGTCGTCCCGAGCCCGTGCAGCAGGCCAAGCGCGAGATAGCTGTTGTACGCGAGGACGGCCGTGGCGGCGCCGGGCAGGGACCGGGACGCCTCGATGCCCGCGTCGAACGTGGGCGGCAGCGGCCCGAGCACATGGATGCGGGCGCCCGCCTCCGAGGCCTGCGCCGTGAGCGCGGCCCGCCGCTGCTCGTCCGCCCACGAGCCCGCGGGCCCGGACACGTAGGCGATCTCGCGGTGGCCGAGCTCCAGGAGGTGCCCGAGGAGTTCGGCGAGCCCCGCCGCCGTGTCGGCCACGACGGCCGGGAGGCGGCCCACCTGGCGGTCGACGAGCACCAGCGGCTGGCGCTTGAAACGCTCACGCAGCGCCGCGTCCGTACCCACCGGAGTCACCATGATCAGCCCGTCGGCCTGCTCGGAGAGCCGGTCGGCGAGCGCGGCCTCGCGCTCCGCGTCGTACTCGGACACGGCGATCAGCAGATGGCTCTCGGTGTCCTCCGCGGCCTGCTGCGCGCCGATGACCAGGGGAGCGAAGAAGGGGTTCGAGAGCGTCGGCACGATCAGCCCGACAAGGCCCGTACGGCCCGTGGTCAGGGCGCGCGCCGCCGCGTTGAGCTGGAAGCCGAGCCGGTCCGCCGCCTCCCGCACCCGCAGCCGGGTGCCCGCCGCGACCATGTCGGGGCGGTGCAGCGCCCGCGAGGCGGTGGCCTTCGACACCCCCGCCGCCCGCGCCACTTCCATGAGCGTCGCCACTGCTGCCCCCTTGTGGGGCGTGCCCTCGTGTGTGCCCGCGCTTGAAGGGCTTGAGCACGCCGGAGCCGCGCTCTCCGCCGACGACATCGCGGAGATGCTGCGCTGGCCCGGAGTGATCGCGCTCGGCGAAGTGATGGACTACCGGGCCGTGGTCGCGGGCGACCGCCGCATGCACGAGGTCACCGCCGCCGCCCGCGCGCAGGAGGTCATCCTCGACGGCCACTGCCCGAACCTGACCGGCGCCGAACTCAGCGCCTACCTCGCCACCGGTGTCGACTCCGACCACACCAAGAACCGCACCGAGGTGGTACTGGAGAAGGCCCGCCTCGGCATGACGATGATGCTCCAGGAGAAGTGCCTGAACGAGGAGGTGGCCGAGGCCCTCCTCGCGCTGCCGCAGCTCCCGCCGCTGTGCCTGGTGACCGACGACCTCGCCGCCGACCACATCGTCGACAAGGGCCACCTCGACCACATCGCACGGGTGGCCGTGGCCGCGGGCTTCCCCGCACACGTCGTCCTCAAGGCCCTGACATGGACGCCGGCCCAGCGTCTGCGCCTGCACGACCGCGGTGTCGTCTCCCCGGGCAAGCGCGCCGACCTGGTGCTGCTGCGCGGCGAACTCGCCGCGTTCGACTCGGCGTTGGTGCTGTCCGGCGGCCGGGTGGCTGGCCGCGACGGCGCGCCCGCACGCTCGGAGGGGGACACCGAGGCTCCGGCCGTGGCGCCGCTCGGCAGTCGCGTCGACGTCGAACCGCAGGACCCGGACACGTTCCGCTGGACCGTCGACCTGCCCGACGGTGTGCACACCTTCCGTGCCATGCGGGTCAACGAGCGGGACACCTACACCGAGGCCGCGGAGCTCCAACTCCCGGTCCAGGACGGCGAGGTGCAGTGGGAGGGGCGTGCCACCGTCGTCCGGGTCCGCAACCGGTACGGACGTGACGGCGCGGCCTTCGCCCCGCTGCTCGGCCGCGAACTGACCGACGGCGCGGTGGCCTCGACGTACGCCCACGACAGCCACAACCTCCTGACCATCGGCACCTCCCGCGCCGCCATGGCCGCCGCCGCGGCGACCGTCGTCGCGGACGGGGGAGGCGTCGCCGTGGTCCGCGGCCCCGAGGGCGGGACGATCGCCGCACGGATGCCGCTGCCCGTGGGCGGTGTGCTGTCCGCCCGCCCGGCGGGCGACGTCGCCGACCAGGCGGCCGCGGTGCGGGGCGCGTTGGAGAGCTGGGGCTGGCGCCACCTCAACCCGTTCATGAGCGTGTCGACCCTGACCCTCGCCGTCTCGCCCGCCCTCAAGATCACCGACCGGTCCCTCGTCGACGTCGTACGCCGCGAGGCCGTGGGGGCGACGACCGCGAACTGACTCCCGTACGAAGGCGCGCAACTGCCCGCAGTTGCGCGCCTTTTGTCCGTTTCGCAGCCGCAATTGACCATGTGTTCAGAGGGGGTGAGGTGCGCGAGCTGCACGTATGGCCTAAAGTGACGACTCGACTACTCTAAGAGGCGAGTACGGGAATGGGGGCGGAGCAGTGCGTCACGAACAGGCTTCACGGTGGGACCGGGCGGCATGCCGTACGACGGACCCCGACGAATTGTTCGTCGAGGGAGCCGCGCAGAGCAGCGCCAAGCGCATCTGCGGGGGCTGCGTGATCAAGACCGAATGCCTGGCCCACGCGCTGGATCAGCGTATCCAGCACGGCGTCTGGGGCGGCATGACCGAGCGCGAGCGCCGAGCCCTGCTGCGCCGGCGGCCGACCGTCACCTCCTGGCGGCGACTGCTCGAGGCCGCCCGCGCCGAGCACGAGCGGCCTGTCCGAGCGGACCGCGTCGGGGTGTCCTGAGGGGCACCCTCAGGGCTGACCCCATGGACAGGCCCTTAGCCCCACGCCCCGAGCGTGAACTCGGCGATGACGACCGAGAGCATGAACGACGCGGTGATGGCGACGAGCCCGACCGGGACGATCTTCCATCCGATGCGGCGCAGCAGCGGCAGATCCTTTCCGAGGGAGAGCCCCGCCAGCGTCAGCATGATGGTCGCGATGGACAGGAAGTCCACCGAGGACACCAGCCGGTTCAGCGTGTCCGAGGCGAAGAACCACGGGCTGGACACATACGCGCCGACGGTGGTGATCCACACGATCGCCGAGATCTTCCGGCTGACCTTGGCCAGCACGAGCCCGACGAGCACCAGGGCCAGCAGCACGGCGTAGCCGCCGACGATGTCGAGGCTCACGTGCCCCGCCGCGACGGATGCGGTGCCGAGGCCGAGCACCGTCAGCACCCCGAGCGACAGCCAGAGCGGGAGCTTGATCTCGCCACCGGCCGCCGCCACCTGCTCGCGGAACGCGCGGTTCTCCGCCGCGCTGCTCTCCGGCCCGCCCGGTTCGGCCGCCGCGTCCTCCGCCGTCTCCGTGCGCCCACGGCGCGTCAGGAACCGGTAGAAGCGGTCCGCCAGCGGCAGCGCCAGGTAGATCCCGACGTACACGCCGAGGATTGTAGTGATCAGGTTGGAGACCGCCGCCATGCCCAGGATGGCCTGCTCGTCGCCGGGATAGGCGGCCACGATGCTGGCGGACGACGCGGCCATCATCGACCCCGAGCCGACACCGGCGCCCATCGCCAGGGCCAGCGGATCGAAGATGTTCCAGTTCGACACCAGCGAGGTCAGGAGCGTGATGAAGACCGCCCCGAACATCGTGCCGAACACATACATGGCGAGGACGCCGCGGTACTGGTCCGAGTCCGGCCCGTACTTCTCCGAGACCATCGCGAACGACGGCTCACGGTCGAGCGAGAACGTCGCGCCGACCGTGGCCTTGCCCATCCGCAGCAGCACGGCCAGCGGCAGCGCGACGGCGACCGTGCCGAGCAGATGCCCGATCTCCTGGAGCAGCAGCGCGGGACCGGCGTCGGCGAGCGTCGGCAGGCTGGGCCCGATGTTGAACGCAAGGCGGGCCACCAGGATCATCACGGCGACACCGACGAGCGCGGCCGCCACCTTCTGCAGATCGATGCCGAGCGGCCGGAACTTCTGGAGCGACACCAGCAGGCCCAGCAGCAGACCCCACACCATCGGGAAGATGATGATGGAGCCGATGCCCAGATCGATGTCGAGCTCGCCGACGAACTGCACGACCAGCGCGATCACCAGCGCGAGCCCGGCGATCGGCAGCGTCTGACGGGTCCGCGTGCCGCGGTCGTCCGGCTTGAGGAGGGTCGACATGTCGTCACCCGGCCCTTCTGATGTCACGGTGGAAGGCGGCCTCGACGAACCGGGCGCGCTGCTCGGGATCGCCCGCCGCGTCGACGACGGTCCACGCGAGCGCGCGGGCCGCTTCGAGCATCAGCTCGTACGCCGCGTCGGTGTCGGCGACGGCGGCGAAGCCGTGGGAGTGGATGGGCACTTCGGCCCCGGGAATGCTCAGCCAGGGGTGCAGACTCGGGATGACCTGGCTGATGTTGCCCATGTCGGTCGAGCCGCCGCCGAGCCGGCCGCCGGACGTGGTGTCACGGCCGAACGACTCCATCGCGGCCGTCCAGTACCCGGCCAGCGCGTCGTCCTGGACGAGCGGTTCGTACAGCGGCTCGGTCGCCTCGATGGTCACCTCGGTACCACTCGCCATCGCGGCGCCCTCGAAGCAGCGCCGCACCCGGGCGAGCAGTGACTCGTACTCGGGCAGGGTGAACGCCCGGCACTCGAAGTCGACGACCGCGCGCTCCGGAATGATGTTCGTGGCCACACCGGCCTCGGACACGAACAGCGCCACGCGATGGTCACCGGGAATCTGCTGGCGCAGCAGACCGATGGCGACCTGGGCGATGGTGGCACCGTCGGCAGCGTTGACACCCTGGTGGGGTGCGGCAGCGGCGTGCGCGGCACGGCCGGTGAACACGGCACGGTAGCGGCCGACGGCCTGCGCGGTGGTCCCGGCCGGGTTGTACGAGACACCGTCCTGCACCGGATGCACCATCAGGGCCAGGCCCACCCCGTCGAACGCGCCGGCCTCCAGCATGAGTGTCTTGCCGCCGCCGTGCTCCTCGGCCGGGGTGCCGATGGCCTTGAGCGTGATGCCCAGTTCGTCGGCGTACGGGGCCAGGGCGAGGGCCGCTGCCACCGACGCACCGGCGATGAGGTTGTGCCCGCAGGCATGACCGACCTCGGGCAGCGCGTCGTACTCGACACACAGGGCCACCGTCAGCTCGCCGCTGCCCGCGGTCGCCGTGAACGCGGTGGGCAGGCCGCCGGTGCCGTGCTCGACCGTGAGCCCGCCCTCGGCGAGCAGCTCGGTGATCGCCGCGGCGGACGCGGTCTCCTCGAAGGACAGCTCGGGACGGGCGTGCAGACCGCGGGCGAGCGACAGCACCTTCCCTGCCCACGCGGTGACACCGGCCGAGGTGTCCTTCTTGAGTCGGTCGCCTTCGGCGACGGTGTGTGTCTGGCTCATCGAGGACTCCTCAGTAGCTCAGCGACGGGAACGGGGAACCGGCGGCACGCGTGGGTGTCCACACGGCCTTGGTCTGGGTGTACTCGTCCAGCACGCCGGGGCCGGAGGACCGGCCGTGCCCGGAGTCACCGAAGCCACCGAAGGGCACGGCCACGTGGATCGTCTTGTACGAGTTGATCCAAAAGGTACCTGCCCGCACTGAGCGGGCCACATGGTGGGCCCGTGCCACATCCTGCGTCCACACCGCTCCGGCCAGGCCGAAGGTGGTCGCGTTGGCGCGGTCGATGGCCTCGGCCTCGGTGAAGAAGGAGTCGACGCCGACGACCGGACCGAACACCTCGGTGGTCTCCAGAACATTGGCGGGGCTGACCCCGTCGAGGACAGTGGGCAGCACCCAACGCCCTTCCGCAAGTGCGGAGTTGGTGACCTGAGTGGGCAGGTGCGCCGCCGTCGCGCGGTGGGCGCCGCCCTCGATGCCCGCCGCGACGAGCGAGGTGACCGTCGCGAACTGTGACTCCGTGATGATGGGGCCGACCTCGGTCTGCGGGTCGAGGGGGTCGCCGACCCGCAGCCGGGCCGCGCGCTCCGCGACCCGTGCCACGAACTCGGCGTGCACCGACCGCTCCACCAGCAGCCGCGAACCGGCGACACACGACTGCCCGGCCCCCGAGAAGATCGCGGACACCGCACCGTCCGCCGCCCGGTCCAGATCCGCGTCGGCGAACACGATGTTGGCGCTCTTGCCGCCGAGCTCCAGAACCGTCGGAATGCCCGCGCCCGCCGCGGCGACGGCCACCCGCCGCCCCGTGCCCACCGAGCCGATGAAGGACACCTTCCCCACGCGGGCGTCCGTGGTCAGGGTGGCACCGGCGGTGGAGCCGAGGCCGGTGGCGACGTTGAACACACCGTCCGGCAGCCCCGCCCCGTGTGCCAGCTGCGCCAGGCGCACGGTCGACGCGGGCGTGAACTCGCTGGGCTTGACGACGACCGCGTTGCCCGCGGCGAGCGGCGCCGCCGAGTTCCAGCCGCCGGTGAACAGCGGCGCGTTCCACGGTGTGATGGCGACGACGACACCCCACGGGACCCGCTCGGTGTACGTGTGCCAGTTGCCCGGCACCGGGATGGTGTGTCCGAGCAGCTTGTCCGCCCAGCCCGCGTAGTACCCGAACATCTCGGCGACCTTCGCGGCCTCGCCGCGGGTGTCACGGATCGGCTTGCCGGTGGTGGCGGACTCCAGCGCGGCGAGTTCCTCGACGTGCTCCGCAACGGTGCGGGACACCTCGCGCAGGATCGCCGCACGCTCGAAGGGGTCGGTCGCGGCCCACACCTCGGCGCCGCGGGCCGCGCTCGCCAGGACGGCGTCGGCGCCCTCAATACCGGCGTCGGCGTAGTCGGCCACCCACTCCGAGGTGGCGGCGGAGGTGAGGCGGACGGCCTCGCCGCGGCCGGGGACGACACGGCCGTCGACGAACGAGCCGAGTCCCTGCGGGAAGTGGGCGTCCAGCGCCGCGCGGGCCGTCGCGGCACCGGAGGCGGCGGAGCCGATCGAGAAGGTCGTGGTGTTCATGGTGCGTCGGTCCTTAACGCGTGAGGGTCGGGGCGACGGTGCGGGCTATCTCGGAGAAGTCGGCGGCCGGGCCCAGTTCGGCCAGGGCCTCCTGCCACCGCTCGCTCGCGGCGGCCAGCAACTGAGGTGTCTCGCCGCGCTGTTTCGCGGTCTCGACGGCCAGGGCGGCGTCGCGTGCCATCAGGCCGAGCGAGAACCCGGAGTCGTACGTGCCGCTGAGCACCCAGTCCGGATACATCGCGGCGGACGCCCTGCTGGCACCGGACGCGCCGCTGATACCGGCGGCCGAGGCGGCCGGGTCGACGCCGTAGGACTTCGCGACGGCGAGGGCCTCGCCGACCGCCACCAGGTTGACGGCGGCCAGCATGTTGTTGAGCAGCTTGACCACATTGCCGGACCCGGGACCGCCGAGGTGCCGGAACTGGCCTCCGGTGAGGGCGTCGAGGACGGGCCGCGCCGCGTCGAGCGCGTCCGGCTCGGCGCCGACGAACGCGGTCAGACGACCGGCCACGGCGCCGGTGCGGCCACCGGAGACCGGGGCGTCGACGAAGGACACACCATGACACGCCGCGAGCTCCGCACAGGCCGCCGAGGTGTCCGGCTCCGAGGTCGTGGTGTCGACGACCGCGACCGTGCCCGGGCGGCCCAGCAGGACGGGCAGGCTCGCCTCGACGACCTGAGCCGACGGCAGGGACAACACCACGTACGGGATGCCGGCGAGCTCCTCCAGTGTGCCGACGGCGTCCACACCGGCCTCCCGGGCGGTGGCCCGCGCGGCGGCGGAGGGGTCGTAACCGCGCACCTGCCAGCCGGCGCCGACCAGCGCGGTGGCCATGGCACCGCCCATCGACCCGAGGCCGACGACGGCGATGTGCTTGCTCATCTGTGCTCCTTGCGGGAGGGAGGCGGCGGGGAGGATGCGAAGCCCCGCCGCCCGGGGTGTCAGTCGAGGTAGATGTCCAGGTCGCGCCAGAGCTGCTGGGTGCGGCGGATCGCGGCGCGGCTGCGCTCCGGCCGCGCCTCCTGCATGCCGGCGAGCAGCCCGTAGACGACCGACGTGGCGGCCGTGACGGACTGGAAGAACGAGATGCCTTCGGACGGCACGACGAGGAGGTGCTCGGCGATGGACGTGGCCAGCCGTCCGCGGCGCATGTCGGTGATCGCGACGACGGTGGCCCCGGCCTCGCGCGCGGCCTCCGCGGCGGCGATGACCTGCTTCGTGGAGCGCCACATGTTGACGACCAGAAGCACATCGCCCGGCCCGACGCTGTTCACCGCCGAGGCCAGGTGCACACCGGCCCGGGTCTCCAGCGTGATCGGGTAGCCCATGGTGGAGCCGAGGTGTGCCATCACGGTGGCGGGCCCCGCGAAGGAACCGACACCGACGACGAGGATCGACCGGGCCTCGGCCAGCGCCGCGATGGCGGCCTCGGCCTCCGCCGCGGAGTTGCTCTCCAGGGTCTGGCGCAGATTCTCCAGGTCGTGCGTCAGCGCGTCGTGCAGCGGGCTGCGGTGCTCGCCGTGCTCAGTGAGGGTGTCCTCCGTCGAGATCTGCACCAGGTACCGCGCCCGCAGCTCCCGCTGCAGGTCGGGCCAGCCCTGGTAGCCGAGGGTCTGCGCGGCGCGGACGACGGTGGAGCTGTTCACGTCCGCCCGCTCGGCGATCTGCGCGATCTCGGCGTACGAGGCGAGCTGAGGATTGCGCACGATGACATCGACGACGCGGGCCTGGGCCTTCGACAGCGGCACATCGGGCAGGGCGTCGCCCAGCCAGTCGGCCTGGCCGGGGGTCTTGGGGGTGCGGGATGAAGGCACGGGCGTTGCTTTCTGAGAGAGCCAGTCTGAGAGAGCGAGCAATCTGCAAGTGCGATTGCATAAACGTACCTCGCAATTTCACTTGCGGGAACCCCCTTGTTCGGCCCGTCGTACACGGCGCCGCCGTCCATGTCCCAGGTGATAGAGATGGTCCTGCCGTGATCTTCACCGGAAGGAACCACCGTTGAGCTCCGACGCCGCCCCCGTGCTCCAGGACGTGGAGGGACGCGCCGCGTACCTCACCCTGAACCGGCCCCGGGCCCTGAACTCCCTCACCCACCCGATGCTGCGGTCCGTCGCGCAGGCACTCGACACCTGGCAGCACGACCCCGCCGTCGAGGCCGTCGTGCTCCAGGGGGCGGGGGAGCGGGGCCTGTGCGCGGGGGCCGACATCCGGCTCTTCCACGACGACGCGCGCAGCGGCGACCACCGCCCGTCGCAGGACTTCCTGCGCGACGAGTACCGCCTCAACTCCCGTATCGCGCACTACCCGAAGCCCTACGTCGCGGTCATGGACGGCATCGTCATGGGCGGCGGCGTCGGCCTGTCCGCGCACGGCGGCATCCGTATCGTCACCGAACGCTCGAAGGTCGCGATGCCCGAGGTCGGCATCGGCCTGGTCCCCGACGTCGGCGGCACGTATCTGTTCACGCGGGCGCCCGGACACCTTGGCACCCACCTCGCGCTCACGGGCATGGCGATCGGTGCGGCCGACGCCCTCCTGTGCGGCCTCGCCGACCACTACGTACCGTCCGCGGTGCTGCCCGGGCTCCTGCGCGAACTGGCCGGGGCGCGGCCCGACGAAGTGGTCGCGCGTCACGCCGAGCAGGCGCCGCCTGGCGTCCTCGCCGAGCAGCGCGCCTGGATCGATGCGTGCTACGCGGCGGACACGGTCGAGGAGATCGTGGAGCGCCTGTTCGCCACCGGAGACGTGGCGGCCAAGGAAGCGGCGGACCTCATCCTGTCCCGGTCACCCATGGCCGTGAAGGCGACGCTCGAGTCCCTGCGCCGCGCGGCCCGCCTCGACTCCCTGGAGCAGACCCTCGACCAGGAGTACCGGGTGAGCTGCGCGGCCCTGCACACCCACGATCTGCCCGAGGGCATCCGCGCCCAGATCATCGACAAGGACCGCGACCCCAAGTGGTCCCCGGCGACCCTGACCGAGGTCGGAGCCGCCGACGTGGAGCGCTACTTCGCGCCGCTGGGGGAGCGGGAACTGGGCCTCGACTGACCGACCAGCCGTACGGCGGCTCGGGTGCGGGCCTCAGGCGCCCTGCGCAAGCCGCCGGTGCAGCTCCTTCACCGCCGGCACCAGCTCGTCCACCGGTCCCTCGACCTTCACCGACGGAGCGACCTCCTGGATGGGCAGGGCGTTCACCGGGCCCTGGGGCCTGCCCCACTCGGCCAGCCACGCGGAGAGCTGCGCCGAGGACGCCACGTACACGATCCGGTCGAGGCCGACCCAGGCGTGCGCCGCCGAGCACATGGGGCAGTGCTCGCCGGAGGTGTACACGGTGGCGGCGGCCCGCTCCTCGGGCGTGAGGTGCTCGGCCGCCCAGCGGGCCAGCTCGAACTCGGGGTGCCGGGTCGAGTCACCACCGGCGATCCGGTTGCGGTCCTCGGCCCGGACCTTCCCGGCGCCGTCCACCAGGACGGAGCCGAACGGTTCGTCATCGGCGTCCAACGCCTCGGCGGCCAGCTCCACACACCGGCGCAGATGGTCCAGTTCACGCTCTTCCACGACGGCCTCTTTCGCTACGGGGATCGGGTATCGGGTATCACGGATCAGGTGTCGCGGATCAGGTGTCGACCGCGTCGTGGCCATCCTGTCAGTGCGCCCCTCGTCATGGCCGTCAGGCCGCGGGCGCCGGTGCGTCCGCCGTGATCGGCGGCACCTCCGCCTCCGAGGCACGCACCAGACGCGGCCCGGCCGGCCCGTACACCGCGCGCGGTTCCGGGAAGGCGAACAGCAGGGCGAGGTAGACGACGGCGGCGAGGGCGAGGCCGACCGGCAGCGAGATGTCCGTGCCGCCCGCGAGGCCGCCGAGCGGGCCGACGAACTGCCCCGGCAGATTCGTGAACAGCAGCGCCAGGCAGGCCGAGACCAGCCACGCCGCGAGGCCCCGCCAGTTCCAGCCGTGCGTGAACCAGTAACGCCCGCCCCGCTGGCGCCGGTTGAAGACCTGGAGGGCCTCCGGGTCGTACCAGCCGCGCCGGGTCACATATCCGAGGGCCATGACGACCATCCACGGCGCCGTGCACGTGATGATGAGCGTGGCGAACGTGGAGATGGACTGCGCGAGGTTCAGGACGAACCGGCCGACGAAGATGAACGCGATCGACAGCGAACCGATGAAGACCGTCGCCCGCACCCGGCTGAAGCGCGGGAACACCGACGAGAAGTCGAGGCCCGTTCCGTACAGCGCGGTCGTGCCCGTCGCCATGCCGCCGATCAGGGCGATCAGGCACAGCGGGAGGAAGTACCAGCCGGGGGAGATGGCGAGCAGCCCGCCCACGTAGTTCGGGGCCGCCGGATCGAGGTACTTCTCCGCCTTCGCGGCGATCACGGATGCCGTGCCGAGCCCGAACAGGAACGGCAGCAGCGTCGCGATCTGCGACAGGAACGCCGCGCCCATGACCCGCCCGCGCGGCGTGGCCGCCGGAATGTACCGCGACCAGTCACCGAGGAACGCGCCGAAGGACACCGGGTTGGACAGCACGATCAGCGCCGAGCCGATGAACGACGGCCAGAACATCGGCGTCGACGTCGAGGCGAACGAGCCGGTGTACCCGGGGTCGAAGTCCCCGGCGAAGGCGAACACACCGAGCACGAACAGCGCCGACGCGGCCAGCACCGCGATCTTGTTCACGAACAGCATGAACCGGAAGCCGTACACGCACACCGTCAGGACGAGCCCCGCGAACACCGCGTACGCGACCGCGTACGAGACATCGGACTCGGGCAGCCCCACCAGCCGGTGCGCCGCGCCGATCAGCGCGTCGCCCGACGACCACACGGAGATCGAGAAGAACGCGATGGCCGTGAGCAGCGACAGGAACGAACCGACCACCCGGCCGTGCACACCGAGGTGTGCCGAGGAGGACACCGCGTTGTTCGTGCCGTTGGCCGGACCGAACACCGACATCGGCGCCAGCAGCAGCGAACCCGCCACCAGACCCAGAACGGTCGCGGCGAGCCCCTGCCAAAAAGACAGGCCGAACAGGATCGGGAACGCGCCGAGCACACACGTGGCGAAGGTGTTGGCACCGCCGAAGGCGAGCCGGAACAGGTCGAGGGGCCCTGCCGTGCGGTCCGCGTCGGGGATCCGCTCGACACCGTGGGTCTCAACTTCCGTGACGCCGGGGGGTGTTGTGGCGCCGGGTGTCGCGTCGGCCATGCGTAACCGCCTTTTGGATCTTGCCGGACTTCAACGGGGCGACGGTACCCGTGTCTCCTGGTGCTGGGGGCCGCCGGGTCCGGACTCTGCGGCCCCCAGCACCAGGACCTGAATCGCCAGCACGGCCCCGCCGCGCGCCCAGTCGTGGAAGTCGGACACCTTCGTCTCCAGATTGACCGGGTCGGCCCGCGGGTGACGGTTCGCCCGGATCGCCTCCTCGATCGCGGGGGCCGCCACATCGACGAGGCCCACGCCCTCCCCGGCGAGCAGGATCTTCTGCGGCATCGCGAAGTTGGCGATCTGCGCGACCAGCGTGCCGAGCGCGCGGGCCGCCTCCGCGACGACCCGCGCCGGAAGCGGCTCGCCCTCGACGGCGCGCGCGAGGATCTCCTCGTACGTCGCGTCCTCGCCGGTGGCGGCCCGCACCTGGGAGCGGATGCTGGGGATCGTGAGGAGCGCGACGGCGCTGCCGCGCCGGCCGTCGGCGGACAGCGGACCGGACGGGTCGACGATCCAGAAGCGGCCCACGCCGAGCCCGTCCTCGGCGGTCTCCACCCGCCTGCCCCCGCTGACCAGGCCGTACCCGAGCCCCGCACAGATCGTGAGCACGGCGAACCGGTCCAGGCCACGGCCCGCCCCGAACCAGCGCTCGGCCTCGACGAGGGCGCTCACATCGTTGTCGACGACCGCGGGCAGCCCGGTGCGCTCCCGCACGAGCCGCGCGAGCGGCACGTCCCGCCAGCCGAGGAACGCCGACTCGTCGACGACCGCACGGTCCTGCGCCCGGCCGCCGAGCCCGATCCCGATGCCGCACAGCGAGGGGAACGCGTCGGCGAACGCATCGGTCAACTCGCCGATGGCCGCAACGACATCGCCCGGCTCCCGGCTCGCGAGCGGGATGTCGCGACAGGCCACGATGTCGCTCTTGAGCGTGGTGACGACTCCGTACACCGTGTCCTCGGTGATCTTGAATCCGGCGAAGGCGCGGGACTCGGCGACGATGTCCAGCGGCCGGGACGGCCGGCCCTGCCGGGACTCCGCGCGCGCCGGTCCCTCCGGCGCCTCGACCAGCAGCCCCGTCTCGATCAGCGGCTTGGTCAGCCGGGTGAGACTGCCCGCCGACAGGTCGAGGCGCCGCGCGAGTTCGCTGCGCGACAGCGGCCCCCGCGTGAGCACCTCCAACGCCACGGCACGCTCGCCCGCACTGAGCGGCTCCCAGGTGTCGGTCTCCGCGTCCATCGCCAACTCCTCTCCCCATTCCTTCTGTTGCGAAAGGAATGCTGCCACTCTAGGCGGCGGCAATCGCTTTCAGGTAGTCGTTGCACGCGTCTTGACGGTTCAAAAGTTCTGCCGCGAAAGTAACCATGCCGAGGACGAGGCCGAAACCCGGACGAGGGAGTCCCCCGATGACCGTCGCCTCCAGCAGCCCGCCGAGACACCTCCCGCTCGCCGACGGCACACCACGGGAGAAGAAGAAACGCCCCCTCGGGGACGGTGCGATCGCCGCACTCTTCATCGCCCCGGCCATGCTCGGCTTCGCCGTCTTCCTGCTGTGGCCCACCCTGCGCGGCATCTGGCTGAGCTTCACCCGCTTCAACCTCCTCACCCCACCGGAGTGGGTCGGCCTCGCCAACTACCAGCGCATGCTGGACGACCCCATCTTCTGGGACTCGCTGAAGGTCACCATCGAGTACGTCGTCGTGAACATCGGCGTACAGACGGTGTCGGCGCTCGCCATCGCCGTCCTGCTCCACCGGCTCACCCAGTCCTCGCTCCTGCGCGGCATCGTCCTCACGCCGTATCTGATGTCCAACGTCGTCGCCGGCATCGTCTGGCTCTGGATGCTCGACACCCAGCTCGGCATCGGCAACGAGATCATCGCCGCCGTCGGCCTCGACCGCATCCCGTTCCTCGCCGACGAGACCTGGGCGATACCCACCATCGCCCTCATCAACGTGTGGCGGCACGTCGGCTACACCGCGCTGCTCCTCTTCGCGGGGCTCCAGGCGATACCCCACGACATGTACGAAGCGGCCCGCGTCGACGGCGCGAGCGAATGGCGGATGTTCACCCGCATCACCATGCCGCTGCTGCGGCCGGTCCTCGCGGTCGTCCTCATCATGACCGTGATCGGCTCCTTCCAGGTCTTCGACACCGTCGCCGTGACCACGGCAGGCGGGCCCGCCAACGCCACCAACGTCCTGCAGTTCTACATCTACGGCTCGGCGTTCGGCCGCTTCCAGTTCGGCTACGCCTCCGCGATGTCCGTGGCCCTCCTGGTCGTACTCAGCGCGATCACCATCGTCCAGTACCGGATCACCCGCGCCGGACACACCGACCTCGGCTGAGGAGAGGAGCACCGACATGGCCACCACCACCGCACCCGCCCACGCCGTACGGCGGCCCGCCCGGCGCCGCCCCTCCTTCGGCCGCGCCGCCGCCTGGACCGCGATGGGTGCGATCGTGCTCATCACCCTGCTGCCCTTCTACTGGGTGCTGCGCACCGCGCTCTCCTCCAACCCGGGCGTCGCCGCCGACCCGACCTCCGTGCTCCCCGTCGACCCGACGGGCGGCGGCTTCGAGCGCGCGCTCGGCCTGCAGTCGACGAAGGAGGCCGTCGCCCAGGGCGGCGCGGGCGGCGGCCTCGACTTCTGGCGCTATCTGCTCAACTCGATCGGCGTCTCGACGCTGATCACCGTCTGCCAGATCCTGTTCTCCGCCATGGCCGCCTACGCGTTCGCCCGCCTCAACTGGCGTGGCCGCGACACCGTGTTCGCGCTGTTCCTCGGCGGACTCATGGTGCCGACCATCTTCACGCTGCTGCCCAACTTCGTCCTCGTGAAGGAACTCGGACTCATCGACTCCCTCCTCGGGATCGCGCTGCCCACGATGTTCATGACCCCGTTCGCGGTCTTCTTCCTCCGCCAGTTCTTCATGAACATCCCGCGCGAGGTCGAGGAGGCGGCGCTCCTGGACGGCGCGGGCCGCATCCGGATCTTCTTCCGGGTGCTGCTGCCGATGGCGTCCACCCCTGTCATCACCCTCGCCGTCCTCACGTACATCACCTCCTGGAACGACTACTTCTGGCCGCTGATGGTGTCGTACAGCGACAGCTCCCGCGTCCTCACCGTCGCCCTCGCGATGTTCCGCGCGCAGACCCCGCAGTCCGGCTTCGACTGGTCCGGGCTCATGGCGGCGACCCTCATCGCCGCCCTCCCGATGCTGCTGCTCTTCGGGGTGTTCGCGCGCCGGATCGTCAGCTCCATCAGCTTCACCGGACTCAAGTAGGAGGCACCGGATGCGATTTCGTACGCTCGTCGCGCTGACCGGAGCGCTGGCACTGTCGCTGACCGGATGCGCGGGAAGCGACCCGGGAGCCCGCTCGTCGAGCACCGTCACCTACTGGCTGTGGGACGCCAACCAGCTGCCCGCCTACGAGGCCTGCGCCAAAGACTTCGAGAGACAGCACCAGGGCCTGGACGTGCGGTTCACCCAGATCGGCTGGGAGGACTACTGGACCAAGCTCACCGCCAGTTTCATCTCCGGCACCGAGCCGGACGTCTTCACCAACCACATCCAGAAGTTCGGCCAGTTCGCCGACCTGGAGGTGTTGGAGCCCCTCGACGACCTCGGCATCGAGGACACCGACTACCAGCCGGGCCTCGCCGCGAACTGGGTCGCCCAGGACGGCCACCGCTACGGCGCGCCGAAGGACTGGGACACCGTCGCGCTCTTCTACAACAAGAAGATGCTCGACGACGCCGACCTGACGCCGAAGGACCTCGACGCGCTGAACTGGAACCCCAAGGACGGCGGCACCTTCGAGGAGGCCATCGCCCACCTCACCGTCGACCGCAACGGCAAACGCGGCGACGAACCCGGCTTCGACAAACACCACGTCAAGACCTACGGCCTCGCCACCAACGGCGGAGGGGACGGCGACGGCCAGACCCAGTGGAGCCCCTTCACCGGCTCGGCGGGATGGTCCTACACGGACAAGAAGCGCTGGGGCGAGAAGTACCAATACGGAGACAAGACCTTCCAGTCCGTCGTCGACTGGTACTTCGGCCTCGCGAGGAAGGGATACATGGCACCCTTCACCGCCTGGAACGCCGGACTCAACCAGTCCAACGCCCAGTTCGCCGCAGGCCGCGCCGCCACCGCCTTCGACGGCGCCTGGATGCTCTCCACGTACGCCGGGTTCAAGGGCATCGACTCCGGCACCGTCCGCAACCCCACAGGACCCACCGGCAAGCGAGCCACCATGATGAACGGCCTCGCCGACTCCGTCACCAAGGGCGCCCGCAACAAGCCCGGCGCCAAGAAATGGGTCTCCTACCTGGCCTCCGACGCCTGCCAGAAAACGGTCGGCCGGTACGGGATCGTCTTCCCCGCGACACCGTCGGGGACCGACGCGGCCGTCGCCGCCTACAAGAAGAAGGGCATCGACACCTCGTCCTTCACCACCCCGGTCGACGACCGAAGGCAGTACCGCACCTTCTCCTTCCCGCTCACCAACTACGCCGCCGACGTGTACGCCCTGATGCACCCCGCCATGCAGGACGTCTTCGGCAACGGGGCGCCCGCGAGCCGCCTCGACGAGACCAACGACCAGATCAACCTCCTGCTCGACCAGTGACCCCCGCAGCACGTACCGAAAGGCATGCGCACATGACGTTCACCCTCGGCATCGTCGGCGCCGGACAGTTCGCCGGCGGCTTCGCCAAGCTGTTCCTCGCCCACCCCGGCGTCGACGCCGTCCACGTCACCGACCTGCTGCCGGAGCGAGCCGAACAACTGGCGGCGAAGGAGGGCCTCGCCGGCACCTTCCCCTCGTACGAGGCGATGCTGGAGTCCCCCGACATCGACGCCGTCGCCGTCTTCACGCAGCGCTGGACCCACGGCCCACTCGTCCTGCAAGGCCTGGAAGCCGGAAAGCACGTCTACTCGGCCGTCCCGATGGCCGTCACACGCGACGAGATCGCCGCGATCATCGACACCGTCCGCCGCACCGGCCTCACCTACATGATGGGCGAGACCAGCGAATACAACCCGGCCACCGTGCACGCCCGCAACCAGATCGCCGACGGCGCCTTCGGGCGGCTCTTCTACGCGGAGGGCGACTACGTCCACGACATGGACCTCGGCTTCTACGAGGCGTACCAGTACAGCGGCGGCGAACGCTGGAAGGAGACGGCGAGCTATCCACCGCTGCTCTACCCCACGCACGCGGTCGGCGGCGTGCTCGGTGCCTGGCGGACCCACGCCGTCAGTGTCTCGGCGATCGGTGTGAAGGACGAGCGCGGCGACGGTGTCTTCGACACCGAGGTCAGCCAGTTCGGCAACGACATCTCGAACGCCACCGCGCTCTTCGAGGTCGCAGGCGGCGGATCGTTCCGTACGAACGAGTTCCGGAGGGTCGGCTACCCCTCGCACATCAGGGAGTCACGCTTCCGGTTCTTCGGCACCGACGCCAGCATGGAACAGGTCGCCACGGCCAGCTTCTGGCAGGACAAGAAGGGTGTGCAGGACATCACCGAACTCCTCGAACCGAAGCCCTCGCTCAGCCCCGACGACCCCTCACTGGCGAAGATCGCACCCGCCCTGCGCGCCGCGTTCACCTCGGGCTCGGCCCCCGTCCACGACCGCTCCCGGCTGCCCCGCGTCTACGACCGTCTGCCCAACGGCCACGAGGGCAGCCACCACTTCCTGGTGGACGACTTCGTCACCGCGGTCAACACCCGCACCCTGCCCTCGGTGAACGCGTGGGTGGCCGCACGCTACACACTGCCGGGCATCGTCGCCCACGACTCGGCACGCCAGGGCGGGCAGCGCCTGGAGATCCCGGACTTCGGCGATGCGCCCGAGGCCTGAGGCCGTCAGACACACCTGCCGCGGCGTACGTCAGGCCGTCCGTGCCGTATCGCGGACGGCCTGAACTGCGAGAAGGCGGCCACGGGGGCGCGCGAAAGCACGTCGGCGCGGGCATCATGGGGCCCGTGTGCCGGGGGAGCGGCGCAGGGCCGGACTTCGGCATGCGTGGAGTGACGGGGAGGGGGTAGGTGCGCCGCCGAGGCGCTGCGAGGCGAAAAGGGCGCCTCGACGGCTGAAGGGACGGTTATGGGGCAGGCTCGGGTGCGGTTCCCTGTGCGCTGGGAAGACGGAGGTGTCCTGGTCGTACAGGTCGTGGGCCGGTTCGACGCCGACGCCGCGGCGGAATTGGGCGCGCTGATGGGGCGCCTGGACGCCACCGGCCAGTCCGGCCTGGTGGTGGACTTCCACGACGCCGAACACTGCGACGCCGACGGGGCACGGCGGTTCGTCGAGGCGGGCCTGGCCATGGCGGCGGACGGCAGCGCGCTGGCCGTCGTCGCGGACGCCGCCGAACAGGCCGTGCTGCGCGCGGCAGGAGCGGACCGGCTGAGCCTTGGCGTGCACGACGATGTCGCCGCCGCCCTCGAAGAGATCTCGCGCTGGACGGCCGACACCCTGGGTGACCGGGACGCAGGCGCGGGCTCGGGCTCCGCACTGCGATAAACCCCGCGCGCACCCGATACCGCGTGCAGCACAGTGATGCCATGACGCACTCGGACGCCCGGTTCATCCCCGGCATCGAACTCTCCAGGGCCCTGTACGAGGAGGCGGTGCGCCCGATCCTGCGGGAGACGTTCCCCGGGCTGCGCCACGCGGCCGCCCGCATCGGCGGCGGATCCGAGGTCCTGGGCTTCGACACACCACGCTCCGCGGACCACGAATGGGGCCCGCGGCTCGAACTCTTCCTGACACCCGCGGACCGGGCCGAGCACGGCGCGCACATCCACCGCGTCCTCAGGGAGCGACTGCCCAAGCACGTACGGGGCTGGCCCACGCACTTCGAGGAGAGCGCGAACCCGCTGGACCCGGTCGGCCGCATGCGGGCCACCGACGGCCCGGTCAACCACCGCGTCGACGTGCACACGGTGGACGACTGGGCGGCCGAGCGCCTCGGACTGCGCCCGGCCGACGCGCAGCCGAGCGTGACCGAATGGCTGGCGATGCCCCAGCAGCGACTCCTCGAGACCACTGCCGGCACCGTCTTCCACGACGACCACGGGACCCTCACCGCCCTGCGACGCACCCTGACCTGGTATCCGGACCAGGTGTGGCGGTACCTGCTGGCCTGCCAGTGGCAGCGCATCTCCCAGGAAGAGGCGTTCGTGGGACGCTGCGCGGAGAGCGCCGACGACCTCGGATCAGCCCTGGTCGCAGGCCGCCTCGTGCGCGACCTCATGCGCCTGTGCCTGCTCCTGGACCGACGCTACGCCCCGTACGGCAAGTGGCTCGGCAGCGCCTTCGGCCGGCTGCCGGCGGCGCGGGCGCTGACCCCGTCGCTGCGCGGCGCGCTCACGGCGCCGGACCACCCCACCAGGGAATGCCACTTGTGCGACGCCTACGAGGCCGTGGCCACGCTGCACAACGCCACCGGACTCACCCCTCCACTGGACCCGACCCGACGCCCGTACCACTCCCGCCCCTTCCTGGTGCTGCACGCCGAACACTTCGCCCAGGCCCTGGCCCGCACCCTCACACACCCGGCCCTTCGCGAACGGCCCCTGGTGGGAGGCGTGGACCAATGGGCGGACAGCACCGACCTGCTGCACCGGCCCCTGGCCGTGCATGCCGCGACGCTCGCGATCCAGTGAACGCGCTGGAGACCGGGGCCCGTTCGGGACCGGCGTGAACTGATCCTGACGAACCCCGCGGACACCGGGCACGATGGTCCGGTGGTCGGACGCGGAGGGCCGTCGTGAGCGCGAGGGTGCGTGACGTGGTGCGGGACGTGGTCGCCGAGGTGGCGCCGGACGAGGTCCTGCTGCTGGACAGACTGGCGAACCTGGACGAGGGCCGGGTGACCCGCCTGTTCGCGCGGAGCGTCGAGGACTCGGAACCGATCGAATGCGGCCACGTCGACGTCACCGCGCCCGTCACGCCGGTGCTGTGGCTGGCACTGGACGAGGCCGCCCGCGGCACCACCTGCAAGGCCGCCCGCCGCAAGCCACTCGTGTACCACCTGTTCCGCCGCCCACCCCAGCCCCCACCCGAACTCCGCTGCCGAACCGCGGCCCAACTCGACGCCGTACGCCACCTGGTACACGCCCACGCACACGCGGCACGGCTCGGGGAGGACGCCGCACAGGCCCTCGCGGACTCGGTGGCCGCGCGCCTCGCGCTGGAACTGACGGACGCGGGCTGAGACGACGACCGCCCGGGGAGACCCGGGCGTGAAGCGGGCCGAAGGCGTCAGCGCTGGGTGAGGGTGTACGACAGCTGGTAGTTGGCGCCGTCCTTGGTGAAGTTCAGGATGCCACTGCCTTCCTCGGACAGCGTGTGCGAGCCCAGGGAGTCACTACGGTTACCGGGCAGGCGATCGGCTTCGTGAAGCGCGACGGTGACCTCGCCGTCGAAGGCGTGGTACGTGTCGACCGGGTACTTCTGGCCACCGCTCATCCTGGGCAGCGGGACGTTCTCGCCGTTCACGGCGAGCTGGGGGTCGTCGTCGCCGACCCAGTCCTCGGTCTCGATGCACTTGAGCGTCTTCAGGTGGAGATTGGCCATGATGTTGCTCCCCGTTCTGGCGATCGGTCTGCTGCCGGCTGGTGGGCCGTACCTCGGCAGGTAAGCATCGTGAACTGCGAGCCTTCCCACTGGGCGCGGGGTCGATACGCAATCTTCACGAGTGAGGCACAGGCCTCCGGGCCGACGTGCACGTGGTGGTGGCTGCCGTGACCGGTGTGGCCAACGGCCAGCCCATCGAGGGAAGTTGATGTACGTAAACCTACGTGTTCCCGCAGGTCTGCGCGGCGGGCGCCGGTGGAGGAGCGGGGACTTGGGTGCGGGCGGGGTCGTGTGTTCGTATGTGGCGGTGATTGAGAACGGCCCTCCCGAAGACTCCACGGCCCACATCCCGGGCACCCGCACCGCTTCCGGCGACAAGGACCGGTACGACGAGACACCTGGCGCCCCGTCGACCGGGCGCACCCAGACTCAGGGCTGGGGAACGGGCGCGACGTCCGCGGACGGCGAGACCGCCACCGGCTCCTCAGGGCCCCCCTTGGACCGCAAGGCCCGCAAGGCGCGTCGACGCGAGGCGCGCAAGGTGCTCCGCTCTCCCGCGCGCACGACGGCGAAGCTGATCGTCGCCCTCGTCGTGGTGCTCGGCTTCCTCGCGCTGGGCGACCGGTGGGCCGTGCTGTACGCGGAGAACATGGCGGCGAAGAAGGTCCAGGAAGCGCTTAAGCTGCACGCCGAACCCGAGGTGCACATCGACAGTTTCCCCTTCCTGGGGCAGGTCCTCATGGGCAACATCGACCATGTGGAGGTCAATGTGCCCCACGTGCCCGCGGGCCCCGTCTCGGTCGCGCAGGTGAAGGGCTCCGTGGACGACATCCGGATCGTCGGAAGCGTCCCGGCCTCCGTGAAGGGCGCGGTGCTGAGCAAGGTGCGCGGCGACGTACTCCTCGACTTCGACGACCTCAACCGTGAAATCGGCGCCTCCCAGGTGAAGTTGGCCCCCGGCAAGCAGCCGAACACCGTGCAGGCCAAGGGCGGTCTCCCGGTGGGCGGCAAGCAGGCCGCCATCCAGGGCCGTGCGCACCTGGAGCGGACCGGGGACCACGGCCTGGCCCTGTCGGTGGAGGACACTCGGATCGTGGTGCCGGGACTGCTCACCTACACGCCGGGCGAGGGCGGAGGCCTCCAGCTGACGGCTCCCGTGATCAGCAAAATGGACCAGCGCGAGACCGAACAGGCCACGGGCCAGCCGCTCCGGCCGGACAGGCTCGTGAAGGGCGGCGCTCTGGACGCGCTGGCCGACCACCCTGAGCTGCTGAAGCCCGCGGGTATCGATCCGTCGCTGATCGAAGGCCTGCGGAAGCTGCAGGAGCCGAAGGTCGCGCAGAAGATGGAGTTCTCGGCACAGCTCCCCGAGGACCTGCCGGGCGACCTGCGGCTGCGTGACGTCGCCGTCACGAAGGACGGCATCCGCGCCCAACTGGCAGGCAGGGATGTGCCGTTGGGTACGTGACACGCACTGTCGCCTGCTGTTCGGGTGCTGACGCCCGGGTGACTTCGGCGCCCGGGCGTCGTCGTGGATTGCGGTCATGCGGCTATGCGGTTATGCGGGTCACGGGTGGGTGGTCCAGTGGGGTGCGGTGCGGGCCCAGGCGGTGTCCCATTGCGCGAGGTTGTGGCGGTGGATGAGGCGACCGGCCACGGCGTGGGCCGCGAGGCCGGTGAGAGGGACGGCGAAGAAGGCGAGGAGCGCCCAGCCCATGGTGTGGTTGCGGACCTCGTCCGTGCTCAGCGGAGGCCGGGTGACTGCGCCCTCGGCGTCGGTCCAGATGAGGACTGTGCGGCCGGCGGGCAGCGACGGCGCGACCTCGGCCTTTCCGGTGCGTGTGTTGCCGCGCGCGTCGGTGTAGCGGACGGGAACCGGGTAGCGGGCCTCCTTCGCCTCGTCCGACCCCGGCTCGGGGTGACGCGGTGCGTCATGGGTGAGGGTCGCGGGGCGCTGGGTGCGGGTGAGCGCCTCGTACTGGGCGGTGCTCTGGTAATGGCGTTGGGCGCTGCTTCCGGCGGCGAACATCGCGGCTGGTGCGGTGACCAGCACGGCGAGCGCGAGGGTGAGGGTGATCCACGCGTGCAGACGGTCGCTGGGCCGACGGAGAGGCGACCGTCTCCACTGCCGCGGGAGGCGGCGGGTCCGGGGACGGTGTGCGGGGCGGGGGCCGGTGGGTGGTGGCTGGGCCGGGTGATTCTCACCGGTCATGGGGGTGCCTCCTTTCTGGCGGCGGGTGGTGAGCCGGAGCGACGGCGCGGACTAACGCGGCGGGTCCGACGGGTGGGTGTGCGCGGTGGTGGGATGGGTGTGTACGGCTTTGAGGAGTAGAGCGGCGCCGCGGACGGCAGCGGTGTGGGGTGCGGGGACGGGACGCAGCGGCACGTGCAGCCGGTCGGCGAGACGGTGGGTGATGTCGGGGTGGAGGGCACCGCCGCCGGCCAGCAGCGGACCTAGGGCCAGGGCGTCGGCGGTCAGACTGGTGCGGTCCTGGCGGAGCATCGAGGCGGTCATGTCGGCGAGCGCCTCGCCGATCCGCGTGGGACCGGCCGTCTGGTCGCGGGTGTCGTCGGTGCCCAGCGCGGTACGGCGCGCGTCGTGGACGGCGCCGTCGACGAGGAGGGTGACCTCGGTGAGGTGGGCGCCGATGTCGATGACGATCAGCGGCCGGGACAGGTCGGCACCTGCGGCGTGGGCGATGGCGCGGGCGCTGGGAATGGTCAGCACGCTGCGCGGACGCAGGGCCTGGACGGCGGCGCGGGCCTGGGAGCGGTAGGCGAGACCGTCGAGGACCGGTGCGGCCACCACGATCAGCGGCCGGGCCAGGCGGGGCAGCCGGTGCGCGAGGAGCCGCTGGAGCATCCGCGCGGTGCCGGGCACATCGATGATGGTGCCGCGCTGGATGGGACGGACGGCCCCGGCGCCGGGGAACGTCACGGTCGGCACGTCGAGGATCAGCCCCCGACCGGCGATCCAGGCGCGGGTGCGTGCACTGCCCATGTCGAGAGCGATGCGGGGATGCTGCAGGCGCAGCGCCCCGGGCCAGGGCCGGTGACGGAGCAGGGTCATGGTCCGGTCTCCGGTGTGTGCGGGCAGCGGGCGCAGTAGCGGGCCTGCGGCACGATCATGAGCCGGTCGCGGTCGATGGTTCGACGGCAGTGGTGGCAACGCCCATAACGGCCCTCGGAGATGCGGTCGAGGGCCGCCTCCACGTCGGTGAGGACCATGCGGGCGCAGGCCGCGAGCGCCTGGTCGACCTGCGAGTGGGCAGGGGAGTGCTGCGGGAGGGACCGACGGGGCCGGGAGGCGGCCGCCTCGGCGAGCAGGCGTAGTTGGTCCTCACGGAAGCGCCGCTGCTCGTGGAGGTCGTCCCGCAGGGCTACGAGGTCCTGGAGCGACAACTGCGCGGTGTGGTCGCTGATGATGGTCTGGTGATTCACCACTTCACCCCTTGGGGCAGGGCGGGAGGGACAGGTCGGCACAAACAGGGGCGGTCGGGGAGACGATGCGCGGGGGATCAAGTGGTGGTGCGACGCCGACAGGTGACGCAGTACCGGGTGTAGGGAAGGATCTCGAGCCGTTCTTCGGGGACGGGGGTGTGGCAGCTCTGGCAGGTGCCGTAGGTGCCGTCCTTGATGCGGGCGAGGGCGGCGTCGATGTCCTGCAGCGTCTGCTCGATCGCGGTCTTCTGCGTGGACATCAACTGCTCGTCGGTGTGACCGTCCGCGGCGAGGGCCTGGAGCTGGGTGAGGCTGGTGGTGCGGGCGTGTTCGAGCCGCCGGCGGGTTTCGTTCGCGGCGGGCCGCTCGGGGCGGGGTTCGGTGCGGGATGAGTCGAGTGACACGGTGCGGGGTCCCTTCGGGGCCGGGGATACGTGGATATGCCGAGTGCCGGACCGTCGGGGCCCGTTCACCGTCCACCCTGGCCCGGCCGCCGGATGGAACCCATCGGGCGCGAGCCCCATTTCCCCGGAACACGGGATCCATCCGCCTCCCGACGAGGGCGCCCGGTCACCCGACGGAGGGGTGGGTAGACCGCACCCCGGAATATGGGTGCTGGGCCCCATCGCCATACAGGGCTGGGTCGGGAGAGGCTGTCGGGATGCTCGGTCGCCGGCCGCCAGGACCGCGGTTTCCGTCTCGGCCGCGCGATGACGGACAGTGGAGTGGTACGGGGTGGTGGGTGTGTGGTTGAGGGAGGGGTTTGAGGTGTCGCTGTTCTGGCGGATCTTCGGGCTGAACGCGGTGGTGCTGGGTGCGGCGACGGCTCTGCTGCTGTGGGCGCCGGTGACGGTTTCGGTGCCGATCCTGCTGACGGAGGCCGTCGTTCTGGTGGTGGGCATGGGGGTGATGCTGGTCACCAACGGTGCCCTGCTGCGGCTGGGTCTGGCTCCGCTGGCCCGGCTGACCGCTCTGATGGCGACCGTTGACCTGTTGCGTCCGGGGCAGCGGCTGCCGGCGGCCGGCAGCGGCGAGGTCCCCGAACTGATCCGTGGTTTCAACGCGATGCTCGAGCGATTGGAGAGCGAGCGGGCGGCGAGCAGTGCGCGTGTTCTGCTGGCGCAGGAGGCGGAGCGGCGCCGGATCGCGCAGGAGCTGCATGACGAGGTCGGCCAGAGCATGACGGCGGTCCTGCTGGTACTCGGGCGGGCCGCGGACGAGGCCGACGGGGCGCTGCGCGAGGAACTGCATCAGGCGCAGGAGATCACCCGGGGGAGCCTGGACGAGGTACGGCGTCTGGTGCGACGGCTGCGCCCTGGAGTCCTGGACGACCTCGGCCTGGTCAGCGCGCTGTCCTCGCTGGTGAACGATTTCGCGGCGCATACCGGGCTGCGGGTGGTGCGCAGGTTCGATGCCGGTCTGCCGGCGCTGGACGACGAGGGGGAACTGGTGTTGTACCGGGTGGCGCAGGAGAGCCTGACCAACGCCGCCCGCCACGCCGACGCCGAGCGTCTCGAGGTGGCCCTGGAAAGCAGTGGCGGCGCGGTGACACTCAGCATCACGGACGACGGCCGGGGCATGGAGACGGTGTGTGAGGGTGCTGGTGTTCGTGGCATGCGCGAGCGGGCTCTGCTGATCGGCGCCGACCTCGACATCACGTCCACGCCGGGTACGGGCACCCGTGTCCGGCTGACGGCCCCTGTGGCCAGGAAGCAGCTGTGACCATGCACGACCCGTCCCGTACCACCCCGCCCGGGCCCGCCGGACCGATCCGTATTCTGCTGGCCGACGACCATGCGCTGGTACGCCGCGGGGTGCGCCTGATCCTCGACCGGGAACCGGACCTCGAGGTGGTCGCGGAGGCGGGTGACGGTGCGGAGGCCATCGAGATGGCGCGGACGCACGGCGTAGACCTCGCGGTTCTGGACATCACCATGCCCCGCCTGACCGGTCTGCAGGCGGCCCGTGAACTGGCGGCGCGGCACCCGGGTTTGCGGATCCTGATGCTGACGATGCACGACAACGAGCAGTACCTGTTCCAGGCGCTGAAGTCGGGGGCGTGCGGCTACGTCCTGAAGTCGGTCGCCGACCGGGATCTGGTGGCGGCGTGTCGGGCGGCGGTGCGTGATGAGCCGTTCCTGTATCCGGGGGCGGTGACGGCTTTGATCCGCAATTATCTGGAGCGGGTGCGGCAGGGTGAGGAGGCCTCCGCCGAACTTCTGACCCCGCGGGAGGAGGAGGTCCTCAAATTGGTGGCGGAGGGCCACTCCTCGAAGGCGATCGCCGAACTCCTCTTCATCAGCATCAAGACGGTGCACCGCCACCGGGCCAACCTTTTGAACAAGCTGGGCCTGCACGACCGCCTGGAGTTGACGCGGTACGCGATCCGGTCGGGGTTGATCGAGCCGTGATCGGCTGATTCGGCTGGTTGTTGTTGGGCGTGTTCTCCGGGGTGGTGGTGCTGTTCGGCGTGCCGGGGGGGGGCTTCCGTGGGTGTGTCCTGGCGTCCGGCGGCCTGTGCTGGTGTTGCTGGTGTGTGGGTGGTGTTGGGCTGCTTGGGTGCGTCTGTTTGTGTTGTTGGGATTGCGTGGTGTGTGTGGTTTTTGGAGGGTTGTGGGGAGCAGTGTTCGTCAACCGTGGAAAAGGATTGATTCATGCGTGTTTCCCGGAAAGCCGGTCTGTTTGTTTCGTCTGCCCTGTGTGGGGCGCTCGCGTTGGGTGTGGCTGGTCCGGCCGGTGCGGCGTTTTCGTCGGTTAGGGATGTGCCGGCTGGTAGTGGGTCCGGTGTGTCTGTTGCTCCGGTGCCGGGTGCTGAGGCGCTGGCGAAGCAGAACGCGGCGCTGGCGGGGGCGGGTGCGGTGGTGCAGCCGGTGACTGATCTGGTTGCGGGGGTGTTGAAGGCGCCGGACGGCAAGTTGCCCAAGGACGAGGCCGCCGAGCATGCGGCCGAGGTGAAGAAGGCGCTGGACTCTCTGGCGGCGGGCGCGAAGGGTGCGGCCGGCACGGCGGGTGTGCCGGGTGGCCGTGCGCAGGCGCCGGGGCCTGAGCTCGTTGCGAAGGCGGCGGCGGACCTGCAGGCCAAGGTGGACGCTTTGGTGAAGGCGTCCGCTGCGGGGGATGCGAAGGCGACGGCGGCTGCGCTGCAGGCGGCGTTGACGGGCACGGTGAACGTGGTGGTGGCGATCGTGCTGGGTGGTGATCTGCCGGCGCCGGATCTGAAGGGTCTGCCGAAGCTGCCGTCGCTGCCGGGTGTGGACCCGGTGCAGACGCTGCCGTCGCTGTAGGCGCCGGGGGCGGCGTGGGGTGATGGGGAGGGGCCGGCCCGTTCGGGGCCGGCCCCTCCCCTTTTTTGTGCGTCTGCCCGAGGGGGTGTGCTCGTCGGTGTCTGGGGAGGGCGCCGGTAGGGGTTGCTGGAGTGCGCCGGTGCGGGGCGTACGGCTTGTGGCGGGTGTGGCTTCCCGTGCCGGGGTGGTTCGGTGCCGTATGCCGCTCCTATTGCGGGGCCGCCTCGCCTTCGCGGCCGCCGCGTCTTCCGTGGCGGTCGTGCTGCGTGGCCGTCTGGCAGCAGCATCGACATCGGCAGGGTGCAGTGTCCCGGGGGCCGCGCGGGACGCGACGAGGCCGGTGTGGACTCTCGTGGTGCGGTGTGGTGTGGAACGGTGTGAACGGCAGCGGCCGGTGGATCTGGCGGTCGACCGCGGCGGTGTGTCGGCGGTGCCGGCGGTGACCGCTGCCGGTGCCTGGCCGGGATTCCGGCGCGGGGCTGTGAAGAGCTGGGCCGGGGCGGGTGCTTTCGGGCGGTGTTCGAGGAAGGCGGCCTCGGCGTCTCGGTCGAGTGCATCGATCGCCGCCGGGGTGTGGTTTCCCGTGGCGTGGCGGCGCGGTGCCGTATGCCGCTTCCGTACCAGGGTTGCCGTGTCTTCTGTGGCGGTCGTGCTGCGTGGTTGCCTGGCAGCAGCATCAACAAGGTGTGATGTCCCGGGTCGCGCGGCACGCCACGGGGCTGGTCCGGACTCTCGTGGGGTGGCGGCGAACGGTGTGAGCGGCAGCGGCCGGCCGTTCAATGCGGCACTGGGCGGGGGGAGTTGATGACGGTGGCCGCGTGACGGTGCTCACCGCGTGTCCATACCTTCCGGTCCCCAGTATCGCATCGGTCCCCCATGTTTCATCGGTCCCCATGCCTCGAATGCCTCGAGGTGTTCATTGCGCGGGCTCGCTGCGCTTCTGGGATCGCGCCGTACCGTGGCATTGCCTCGAGGTGTTCATTGCGCGGGCCTGCTGCGCCTCTGGGGTCACGCTGGGCCGTGGCATGGGTTCGGGGTGCTCGTCGTGCGGGCCCGCTACCCTCCTCTCCCCTCCCGGGGGGCTGCATTGTGGTGTGGGGCTGTTCCCCGGTGAGGGGTTTGGGGGAGCGGGTTGCGTTCCTGGCGTGCTGCAACGGCCTCGCTGTTTTCGTTGCCGGTGTGCGCCTGGCCGGGGGGGGGGGCACTGTGCTGCTGCCGCCGCTGTTGTTGCTGTTGTTGTGGTGGTGGGTTGTTTCGTGTGTTGTTCTTCGAGGGTGGGGTAGTCGGTGTAGCCCTGTGGGTCGTGTGTGTAGAGGTGTTCTGTGTTGATGGGTGTGGTGAGGGGGTCGTTCGCGGCGATGCGTGCGGGTAGGTCGGGGTGGGTGAGGAAGGCGCGTCCGAGGGAGACGAGGTCGGCGTGTTCTTGTGTGAGTACGTGTTCTGCCTGGGGTTGGGGGGTGGGGGTGTGGTTCTCGCCGATGTTGGCGATGAGGGGGCCGTTCCAGTGGGGTCGCAGGTCGGTCAGGGCGGGGTAGGTGTCGTTGTCGGTGAGGTGGAGGTAGGCCAGGCCGAGTGGGTTCAGCGCGTGGAGCAGGGCGCGGTAGACGGGGGCGGGGGAGTGCTCCAGCATGCCGGACTGGGGGTTGCCGGGGGAGAGGCGGAGCCCGAGGCGGTGTGCTCCGGTGGTTTCGGCGAGTGCGGTGAGCAGTTCGACGGCGAAGCGGGTTTTGTCGTGTCCGTAGGTGTCGGTGCGCAGGTTGGTGTTGTCGGCGAGGAACTGGTGGGTGAGGTAGCTGTTGGCGCCGTGGAGCTCGACGCCGTCGAAGCCTGCCTGCAGGGCGTTGTGTGCGGCGGCGACGTGGTCGTCGATCGCGGTGCGGATGTCGTGCTTGGTCATCGCGCGTGGCATGGGCGCGGGGGCCTTGCCGTCCTTGACGTGCACGGGTCCTGGGACCGGCACGGCGGACGGTCCGGCCGGGATGTCGCCGAGCAGCCGTGAGCGCGGGTGTTCCTGGCGTCCGCCGTGCATGAGCTGGGCGAAGATGCGTCCGCCGCGTGCGTGCACGGCTTCGGTCACGGTGCGCCAGCCGGCGATGTGGGCCCGGGTTTCCAGTTTGGGGATGCGCCAGCCGCTCTGTCCCCGGCGGTGTGGCCAGATGCCCTCGGTGATGAGGAGTCCGGCTTCGGCGCGCTGCGCGTAGTAGGCGGCGACCACGGGGAGGGGGGTTCCGTCCTCGTGTGCGCGAAACCGTGTCATGGGGGCCATCACGAGGCGGTTGGGGAGGTGGAGGCTGCCGGTGGTGTAGGGGGCGAGGAGTGGTGAGGTGGCCGTGTGCGTCATGCGGGAACCGTAGGATCTGACACCGGTGTCAGGTTCAACCGCTGGGCCGGGTGCAGGGCTGGAATCCCGTGAAGACCGGTGAGTTGTCCCGCGGTACGGGCGTGAGTGTGCGGTCGCTGCGCTCCTGCGAGCACACGTGCATGCTTGCCTGCGGGCGCACGGGCGCACGGCCGGCGGGCACCGGGAGTGCTCCGGGGCGGCTGTCGGCCGTGTGATCCTCATTCAGCATGTGCCGGCCGCCGGGCTGAGCGCCGGCCAGATCGCGAGGGTGTTTCCCTGCATGCGGGACCACGACGGGGGCCCGGCCATGTCGGCGACGGCGTGGCTGGTCGGGCAACTGGTGGCGGAGCGCGGCCGGATCGACCGCTCGATGGAGGGCCTGCGTTACACGCGCGAGGTCCTGGACGAGGTCATCACGGCGGCGGCGGGCTGACGAACCCGCAGGGCTGAAGGCCGCCTCCGAGGATGCTCACCCGGGTCAGCAGGGGGGCCACAGGAAGATGATGGATCCCCGCGAGGTGAACACCGGCCGGGCAGAGGGGTGCGGTCTCCTCATCGCGGGTGGCGGTGCCGCGCCACTGCCCAAGGAGACTGACGCACCGTCCAGGGGTGCCGCGCTGCCGGTGCCCCCGCTCGCAGTCGGTTCGCGGACGGTGGCCCGTTGCCGCGCCGCATCCGGGGCGCCGGCCGGCGCCGGCACGACGGCGCACGGCCTCACGTACCTCACCCGGCGGGTGCACGGTCCCATGCACTTCGCCCGGCGGGTGCACGGTCCCATGCACTTCGCCCGGCGGGTGCACGGTCCCATGCACTTCGCCCGGCGGGTGCACGGTCCCATGCGCCTCGCCCGGCGGGCGCCGGCCCCTTTTCGGGGCCCGGCGTGCCCGGCACCGGCTCAGACATCCACGGCGGTACGGGGTGGTGTGGTCAGGGGCGGGGTTCGTCGAGGTACTGGTCGGCCCAGGCGCTGATGATGTGTGCGGCGCGCTGCGCCTGCCCCCGCGCGGTCAGCAGGTGATCCGCCCCTTCGAGGGAGATGAAGCTGCGGGGGTGGCGGGCTTCCTGGAAGATTTCCGCGGCGTTGTCGATGCCGACGGTGGAGTCGGTGGGGGAGTGCGCGACCAGCAGCGGAAGGTCCAGCTCACTGATCCGGTCACGCAGGTGGGCCTTGCGGACGTCCTCGACGAAGGCGCGCTTGAGGACGAGGGTGCGTCCGCCGACGAACCATTCGTGTGCCCCGTCGCTGAGGACGCGGTCGAGGACGGTGTCGTACTGCCGCTCGACGTGGCTGGGGTCGACGGGTGCGGCGATGGTGGCGAGCGCGCGCAGGCCGGGGATCTCGGGGGCGGCGGCGAGGGCGGCGGCGCCGCCCCAGGAGTGTCCGACGAGGAGGTCGACGGGGGTGCCGCGGTCGGCCATGAAGGCGGCGGCGCGGATGGTGTCCTGGACTTTGACGGTGAAGGAGCCGTCGCCCCAGTCGCCGTCGGAGTCGCCGATGCCGAGGTTGTCGAAACGGAGCATGCCGATGCCCTCGCGGGCCAGTTGCTTGCTGACACGCGAGGCGGCCGGCGAGTCCTTGCCGAGGGTGAACCCGTGCGCGAAGAGCCCCCAGCCGCGGACCTCGCCCTCCGGCAGGTCGATCACGCCGGCCAGTTCGGGGCCGACGACGCTGGGGAATCTCACTTTTTCTTTCACTGTGGTGCTCACCTAGGCAGGAACCGGTCGGGGGACGGGCGGACGCGCTGCGGTACCGGCGGGTGCCGTGCGCGGGCCGGTGAGCAGCATGCCATGTACGGATCACCACTTTCGACAGCCCGGACCCCGCCCGGCCCCCGCCCGGCCCCTGCCGGGACCCGCCCACTCGCCCCGGAGCGGGCCTTGGCGGTCTTCGCCGGCGCGCACCGGACGGTTCTGCGGCTTTGCCGGAGGCGTCCTCTGCTGTCTTTGCCGCACGGGTTGTCATCGCCACGCCGGCCCTGACGGTTGCCGGTGCGAAGAAGCGCTGCCTCGCCGACGGCCCAGCCCTGGTGGGTCGGCTCGATGACGGCCCCTGCCCGGACAAGGCCCCCCGGCCCGGACCGCACCGGCACCGCTGCGAGTGTCCGATGGGGGGCGGTGGGCGGCTCGTTCGGCTGGGGTTCCAAGGATGGCTCGTTCGGCGAGAAGCCTCCCGCCTCCTGGGTGGCGCCGCTGCTCGGTGCGGCTGCGGGCGAGACCGCCGCGGTAGGGGGCTGGTTTCGTCGGCAGTGTCGGCAGCGTTGGCATGTGGGCGTGTTCGTCAGCGTTGTCGAGCCCTGCGGCATCGGTGACCCGCAGGCTTCCCGTGTCTCGGGTGTCTCGGAGTACCGCCCGGACCGCGCGGCCGCGGCGACTTGGCCTCCGTTCGGCGGCCTGTGAGCTTCGGCAGGGGCGAGGCGGGGGAGATGGAGGAGGCCCAGGTCGCCGGCTGTGACAAGGATGCCCGCCCGGGCCCGGTCTTCGTCGTCCACGCAGGGAAAAGCGGCGTCGAGGAGCGCCGGGTCCTGCTGTCCGGGCCGGGCGGCGGCCCGGGCGACGCCGGGCCCCGCCGTGATTGCCACGTACGGCCAGGGCATGACGGACTCGCCTTGCATGCCCCGGCGGCTGGAAGCAGTTCTACCGTCCCTGCTCCTGACACCCCGCCACCAGCATCCCCCCGCCCCCCCGGGCCCCCGCCCCCCGGGTCGTGCGTGGGGCAGGGGCCGGGGGGCAGGGCCGTGACGGCACCGGGCTCCGCGTGACGCTACCGGGCGATCGGTACGCCTCCGCCGAGCAGCGCGTCGACGATCGACGTGGCCGCTTCCAGGCCGGCCTGCTCTCTGGGGGTGAGTTCCTGGGGGCCGTCGTCGGCTGCCGCCATACCGGCGCCGCCGAGGACGGCGCAGGCCGCCAGCAGGGTGGACACGAACAGGGTGCGGATACGCATGGAGTTCTCCCGTCTCGGCTCGCCCCGCCTCTCCTCCGGCCCCGAGGGCGGGGGGTGGTGCGGGGCGAGCACGTCGCCGATCAGTGGCTTTGGCAGGGTCATTGAACCGGGGCGGCCAGGGGCGGCCGGTGACGACACGGCCGGGGCACCGTCACAACCCCACGGCCGGGGGCTAATCCGGTGACCGGAAACGTTGTGTTCACTACGCTCGTGGTGTCCGGGCGCTCGCCCGGACCGCCACTGACAAGTACCCAAGCCGGACGGTGACGGAGCCGGTGCGGCCGCGTGTGTCCCCGCGCCGCACCCGGGGTGGAAGGCTCCGGGCGTCGACCGCGGGTCGCACTCTTCACGGTGCAGGCATCCTGCACCGTCCGGGCGCCGGCGACCCTGCTGCGGTCCGCTCCTGCCGGCCGGGGAATTCCGGGATATTCGTGAGCACCGCATCCCCGGCACAGCCGGGCTGTCGGGGGCTGCTGCGCCTCCAGGGGGCCGCTGCCTTCTTCTTCACCGCGGCCGTCGGCCGCATCGGGATCGCCATGACGGGTCTGGGACTGGTCTGGCTGGTCCACCATCGCAGCGGGTCCTATGCCGTGGCCGGTCTGGTCGTGGGGGCTTTCGCCGTTGCCGAGGCGCTTGCCGGACCGCAACTGGCCCGGCTGATCGACCGGTTCGGTCAGGTCCGGGTGTTGCCGCCGGCGGTAGTGGCGCATGCCGCGGCGGTGGGCGGACTGCTGCTGTCGGCATCCGCGCCGCGGTGGGCGCTGGTCTCCTGCGGGGCACTGGCGGGGGCCGCCGTGCCGCAGTTGGGGGCGTTGTCCGCAGCACGGTGGGCGGCCATGCTGCGGCAACAGGAGCCTGGACGGCCGGGCCCGCAGGCACTGCCCACTGCCTTCTCACTCGAGTCGATGGCCAACGGCACCGCCTTCCTGATCGGCCCGGTACTCGTCAGCTTTCTCGGCGCGCTGGGGCGGCCCGCCGCCGCCACCGCTGTGGCCACCACTTTGATCACCGCCGGCGGTCTGGGCCTGGCCGTTCAGCGCGGCACCGCGCCCCGCTCCGTCGTCGACGCGGCGGAACGCGGCCGTGCCGCACGCACCCTGCTGCGCCCCGGGTTCGTGGTGCTGGTCGCGCTGAACCTCGCCATCGGCGTGCACTTCGGCGCCATGGGACTGTCCGTGACGGCTTTTGTGGTGGAGCGCGGCGCCGCCACCGCCGCCCCGGCCCTCTTCGCGGCCGGGAGCGTGGGCGCACTGCTTGCCGGATGGCTGTACGGGCTGCGCCGGTGGCGGAGGGCGCCGTCCGCCCAACTTGCGTTGGCCACGGCGGCTTTGGCGGCCGGCTGCCCTTTGTTGCTGGTCGCGGGGTCCCCGGTGCAGCTGGCCGGGGCGGTGGTGGTGGTGGAGGGGATGATCCCGCCGGTCCTGGTGCTGTTCTCGGTGCTGACCGAGGCGGGTGTCCACCGGGCCGTCCTGACTCAGGCGCTGACCTGGCTCAACTCGGCGAGCGCGGCGGGTTCCGCGGCCGCCGCCGCGGTGGCCGGACACGCGGTGGACGCGGACGGCGCCAACGGTGGATTCGCCCTCACTCTCGGGGCCTCGCCGGCGATGACCGTCCTGGCGGCGGGGCGATGGGCAGCGTACCGCCGAACCGTGGACGGCGGCCCCCGTCCACACCCCCTCCGGACAGCCCTCGGCCGGAACCCGGTGAACGTTCCCGGTCACAGCACTGGCGGCTTCCGGGGGACGGGCCCGTGAGCGGGTGCCAGGAGCTCTCGGCCCCTCCACGGTCGCCCCGGTCGAAGCCGGGCAAGGGGCAAGGACGTCTGAGTGAACGGATCACACGGCGCGCAGTGCCGCGACGGGCGGAGCACGCTCCTTCGGCTCACGCCCGGCGGCCGGCCTCGACCGTAGGGGGGCCCGCACGCCGGTGGTGATGACAGGGCGGACGCCGTGTACGCCCTTGCGTGTTGACCGCTGGTACGCCACGGTCCCTGAAACCTGCCCCGCCCCCGTGCCCGAAGGAGAAGGAGTCCGATGCCCGGTCCTCACGCCTGGTCCGCCCGCGCCCGCCGGGTCGGTGTCCTGCTGCCCCTGGACCTGCCCGCCCGCGAGGTGCTGTCCTACGCCCGGCGCGCCGAAGAGCTCGGCTTCGATCAGCTGTGGGTGGTGGAGGACCTCGGCCGGCGCGGCGGCATCGCTCAGGCCGCCTCCGTCCTGGCCGGCACCGAGACCATCACGGTCGGCATCGGCATCCTGCCCGCAGGCGCCCGCAACGTGTGCTTCGCCGCGATGGAGCTGGCCACCCTCGCCCGGCTCCATCCCGGCCGCCTGATCGCCGGCATCGGCCACGGCATGCCCGACTGGATGCGCCAGGCCGGAGCCTGGCCCGACAGCCCCCTGACCCTCCTCGAGGAATACACCACCGCGCTGCGCCTGCTCCTGCGAGGCAAGCCCGGTCCCGCAGGCGGCCGCTACGTGCACTGTGAAGGCGTCGTCCTCACCGAGCCCCCCGGCCCCGAGGCCCTCCCGCCCATCGTCTGGGGCGTGCGCGGCCCCCGGTCCCAGCAGACCGCGGGCGAGGTCGCCGACGGACTCCTCCTGGCCGAACCCGCCGCCCCCGCCTACATCACCGCCTCCCTGAACCATCTGAACCCCCAAGCCGCCACAGGAACCCCGGAGATCGTCACCTACGACGCCGCGGCCGTCGACGACGACGAGGAAACGGCGCTCGCCCGCGTCCGCGCCGGCCTGGAAGCGATCGGGGAGCCGGGCTGGGCGGCCCACATCGACCCGCTGCCCTTCGCCGCCGAGCTGCGCGCCCACCGTGCCGCCTGCCGCGACGCCCGGGAGTTCGCCCGGACCCTGCCCGCCGCCTGGGTCCGCGAGCTGAGCATCGCCGGCACACCCGGCCAGGCCCGCGCAGCGATCACCGCCCGCCACACCGCCGGCGCGACCAGCGTGATCCTTTCCCCCGCCGGCCCCGGCGCCCACACGTCCCTCGACTCCCTCGCCCGCACCCTCACCCCCTGACACCCACACCACCACCGGACCGGAAGGAATCCCCAGCACACGTTTCTGGAGCAGATCCGTGAGCGCCACCCGCCCTTCCCCGGCGACGACCGTCGAGAGGGGCAGCCCTGGGGGGGGGCATCAGCAGTCCGACAGCGGAGGAAACCGAGGCCCGCGGCGCAGACGCCGAGACCACGGCCGCCCCCTCGGACACCCTCAAGGGGCCTGGACATGCCGCGCACTTCCGCCCCTTCCCGAGCCCCCGGCACACCGCCACCCCAGCCCCCCGGCTCGGCTGCCGTACTCATGGGGCCCGATGCCTCGATGACCGTCTCCGCGCGACAGACGACGCGGCGATCCGCGCGGGGTGTCGCAGGAGACGCCGGCAGTCACCCTCGCCAGGACAGTTCGCCCCCGGAAGGCCGCAGCAGCCGACGGCATGGCGCAGCGGACCGTGAGGCGGGCTCGCGGGCAGGGCGGCGCCGAGTCGCAACGGCACCGGTTCGGGCAGGGAGCCGTCCGGCACATCGCCCGTCCCGGGCCGGTGTGAGACCCGTAACGAACCCCCCATGATCAATTTCCGCCGCGCCCCGCCCGCCGCCTAGCGTCCCCCGGACACATCGACAGCCGGGGGGCTTACCGAGCGGAGAGCGACAGTGAACCACCTGGCACACGACGCATACGCCGGGAGAGGGGTATACGGCCGTGCGGGCCACGGGGGGTGGCCACTGATCGTCCTGCTGGCCACGGGGGCCGGTGTCGTGATCGGGGGCAACTTCTTTCGGGGGCCCAAGTGATCCCCATGGCATTCGGCGAACGATACGACGAGGCGCTTCCCGACTGGGCGGAGCTGCCGTTCGCGCTGCTGTTTCTGGCCCTGCTGATCGGTATCTGCGTCTGGGGCACGCGGGGGCCCAAGTGATCTACGTGGCACACGGACGCGGGGCGGGGAGGCTCGTCGGCGAGCTGCTCCCTGACTGGCCGGCTGTGCCGCTCGCGATCGTATTTCTCGTCGCGACAGCCGTGGGGCTGGTCGCGGGCCTCCGCAGCCTCGGCAAGACCCGCCGTGCACTGGGCATGGGGCGGGCCGAGATACTGCGCACCCTCGCCGAGATGAGCAGGGGGCGCAAGTGACCGAGCTGGCGTACACCCGCACCGAATGGATCGACGCGCTCCCGGACTGGTCGCGGTTGCCGCTCGGCCTGCTCGTGCTCGGCGTGGCGCCAGGCCTCTGCGCCTGGGGCTTGTGGGGGCCCGGGTGAAGCTGAGCGAAGACAAGTGGCAGGCCGTCGCCATTGGTTGGCTGGCCATCTGCACCATCGATATCGCCGCGGACTGCTCCGGCTGGGCCCGCGCGCTCTGGCCGGCCCTCGGCCTCTTGGCCGCCAGCGCCTGGGGCCGGGAACGGCACGTGAAGCGCCGCAAGCACCGCGCCGGGCGCCAGGCCCTGCTGACCCGCCTCGACCGCCTCATGCGCCGCGAGGTGAAGCGCCGATGAAGTGGATCTCGCCCAGCGGGCCGCCGCGCAGCCGGAGATGCAACGCCGTCCAGATCGGGCTCGCCGTGGGCTACTGCATCGCGGGTGGCATCGAGCCCCCCGTACGGCGCTACCCGGTGCAGGAGGCCTGTATGGGCGCGCTGATTGCCTCGTCCGCCTGGAACTGGTGGCGCATGCGGCGCGCATGGACGAAGGACCCCACGTGATCAAGCGCCTGAAGAAGCTCGCAGCGATGCCCGCCGCCGGTGGCACCGCCGCAGCGGGCGGCTTCCTGCGCTTTGGCGGCATTGCCGGTGTGGTCACAGGGCGGCGGCAGACCGTCGTGGGTGTCCTCGTGGGCAGCGCCGTCCTCCACGTCCTGCTCACGATCCTCTACCGGTACACGGACCAGGACAGCGACCAGTACTGATGATCAATAAGGTGCTCGTCCGGAGCATGTACGCGCTGATCTTCGGCGGCATGGTCGCCTACGTCGCCCAGGGCCTCTTCCGCGACGGCTGGGTGTCGGCGGCCTTCGGCGCCGTGACCGTCACCGGCTGCGCCGTCTGGAACCTGCGCCGGGCCACGGTGCCCCGCGACCGGCGCCCCGGCCGCACCGGCACCCGCTTCAGCCGGTTCCTGCTCACCCGTACCGGCCTGGTGGCCGTCCTCGCCGTGCTGGCGCTGTGCGCGGCGCTCGTCATCGCGATCGGCGACGACGACTGCCTCGACGGACTCCGCCGGGAAGTGCCGTATGCCCCGCCACATGAACTGGTAGCCGCACAGGCACGAGCCCGTGGACGGGGTGCACGGGACGGCATCACTGAGCCCACGGCGGAGGCCCAAGTAGCGCAGGGGGAGGGGGAGAGCCATGGGGAGTTCGCCCTCAGCACCGTTGCCCTCGCACAGCCTTGCCGGCGATCCGGCCGGATCCGGGCGCCCGAACCGCGGGACAGAGCCCCAACACCCCTTCAGCAGCGGCCTCCTGGCGCCAGCCGTCCCCCGCGGGCCCGCTCGCCCTGGCATGGCTTCGGCACGGCCCGGGAACCCTCCCGGCCCCCGGAGGCGCGTGGCAGGATCGGGTGATGTCCATCGAGTATGTGCGGTTCCAGTCGACCATGTCCGACGAGCGGGGCCAGTTCAAGGGAGTGTTCGGACTGGTCAACAACCTTGCCCGCAACGGGCGGCTGACGGCCGAGCAGGATCGGTTCCGAAGCGAGAACAACGCGTGGTACGACGCCGCGTATACGGACCCGTCCACGGTGGACCCGAGTGTGTACGACCCGGCGGTCAACCCCGGAGCCACGGCCTGGTTCAAGCCCTCGGCATCCCACCTCATCGAGCGCGTGGCGGGTTACCTGGAGATCCTGTCAGCGCACGACGTGGACTGCCACGCGGTGAAATCGACCGACCCAGGGCACGTGATCTACGAGGACGATGTACAGGTCGTGGTCCTCCCTCACACACGCTGACCTGCACGCACATTCCCACGACACCCACGACACCCACCACTCAACTTCAGCCCCCACCCCGTCCGCCGACCCACACCGGCCCGGCTCTGCCGGAACGGAGCGGAACGCCTTCCTCCCGACCGCGTCCCGTGCCGCTGACTCCGTCGACTGGTAGCCAGACGGGGGAGGAGACCCCGGCCGTCCGCAAGCCCCACCTCGACACCAGCCCGGCCGCGGCGAGTACCACGACATGGACGCCCTCCGCGGGCGAGAGCCGCGCCTCGTGGAGCCATGACCCGGACTTCGTCAGCGGCGCCCCCCGTGGCCGGCCCCTCCTCACCGCAGGCGTTCTCCGGGCGACAGCGTCAGCCGTCAACCAGAGGCCGACAGCACGCCATGCTGCGTGCGCAACCACAGAAGCGGACCGAAGCCCGTTCCCGCCGACAAGCCGCCCGCCCGAATCCGGCCCGCCCGAGAGACCCGCCCACCCGAAGCCGGGCCTCTCAAACAGCGCACCGGACTTCGTCCCACAGACTCCCCACCACCGGATCACTGCCGGCCGAGGGAGATGCCGGCGCGCGCTGCGCCACGACTGCCCTCGCAGGCCAAGTGGCCCGACGGCGCGTTGCCTTGTCTGCGCCGGGCCGCCGACCGATTATCACCGGTATGCGCGAAAACTACACATATCTTGATTGCGGAGGCCTGCGGGCCGGTGTGCGCAGGGCGGTGGTGGGGGCCGTGACGGCCGCCGCGATCGGCTGTGCCGCGGCCCCGGCTTCGGCACTGTCCGTCGCCGCCGGGGCGCCGGGCGCCGCCGGCGAAGCGAGTCCGCCCCCGGCCGGCGCACCAGAGGGGGGGTACGGGTACGGGGCCGCGGACGCTCCGGGAGACTGGGGACCCGCGACCGGGTACGGCGACGAGGACCACGGCTACGGCCCGGGGGAGGAGCCCTCCGGCTACGGCGAGGAGGAGACCCCCTCGCCCACACCGTCCTCGTCGGTGGGAACACCCACCACCCCCTCCCCGACCCCGAGCGGGCCGACCACACCACCCGCGAGCCAGACCCCGACCCCGAGTACGAGCGCGACCGCCCCGACGACCGCCCCGTCGACGCCGCCCGCCGCCCCCTCCTCCACGCCGTCCACCGCTCCCTCCTCCACACCGACGGCCACGGCACCGCCGACGCCGCCGGCCGCCCCGCCCTCCCGCGGTCCGCAGCTCGCCGACACGGGACAGGAGTCCCGAAGCCACACCCTCATCCTCGGGACGCTCGCCGCGATGCTCGTCGCCGCCGGAGTGGGCTTGCGCGTCCTCGCCCGCAGGCAGCGCGCCGGGGCGGGCGCGAGAAGGTTCGACCGGTAGCGACTCGAGGGGCGCGCCGACGCCCCTTCGCGCGCGACGCCCTTCCGTGGAAGACGCACGGACTGTGCGGCCGGCCTCGGCCACGCCCCGGAGCGCGCCCCGCGCGAAACCGGCGTCACACGGCGGACGCCCCGGGGCGGTCGGGCGTCCACCGTTCGGCCCTGCCCCGAGCCTCGGAACGGCCCTGCTCCCCGATGAACACCGGCACCCGCTTCGAGCACAAGCCCGCACCAGGCTGAAACAATGGGCAACTCCGCACCGGAGACGGGCAATTCGACCACCTGCGGCGGATCCTCCCGCACCGACGGTCTTTCGCGTCGTGGCCCAGTCGTGGCCCAGGGCGCGGGGCCCACTGCGATGACGCCCAGGACCTCCGCTCCGCCGCCGTGGCACGCACACGACCGGGGTGCGCATGCGCCAGAACGTACGAATGGCGCCCGGCCCGTCGGCACCACCTCCGCGGACGGGAGGACAGCCGGCCGGTGCACTCCACCCCTGCCCCCGCGCCTCGCATTCCCTGGCGGACGAGGCCGGTTGAAGCACCACCAAAGAACGGCGCGACAGCAGCACCCGTGGACCCGCCCCCCCCTCCGGGACCAGGAGCAGCCGCCGCACACGGGGCAGCAGGGTGCGTGCCCTGAGCGAACCGAGTGACTGAGCGACCGTAATCAAATCCAAGACACTCAAAATATCGCCGACCATCAGCAATTTGCTACCGATCGCAGAATCTGCCATGATGGGATGGTGTCTGATGTGGGTGATGAACGCGAACTGGCCGCGGCAGTGGCCGAGTTGCAGGCCGCCGAAGAGCGGGTCGCCGAGGCGCTGCGCGCATTCCTGGCACGGGACCCGGTCACGGGACGCCCGGTGCACGGACGGATCGGGCGCGCCGCGCAACTGACAGGCTGGGGAGAACAGCGAGTCAAGGAAACGGTCACCCCGGCACTCGCGGAACGGCGCAGGGCCAAGCGGGACAGCAAGGACACGGGGAACCGGCGATGAGCGACTTCGACGCAATCGACTCCCTGCTCGACTCCCTCGTCCCGGAAGCCGAACTGCCCGACACAGCCGTACGCCGCGAACTGCGCGAACAGGCAGGCCTGTCAAAGGCACAGGTGGCCCGCACACTGGGAGTAGGCCCGTCCACAGTCGCCGGATGGGAAGCCGGCCGCGACCCCGCCGGACAGACCCGCACCAGGTACGCCTACCTCCTGGACGGCCTGGCCGCGAAACTCACCCCGGCCCCCGCCCCCGAGGCCCACAAAACACAGCCCCCCGCCACCCCACAGACGACACCCCCGCCACCACCAATGACGACCGACACCGTCGACGGGGACGGAGACGGGGACGGGGACGACGTCGAAACCCTTGCCGTGCCCGAGCCCTGCGTCCTGTGCGGCACACCCGCCACGCAACGCGTCGCCGGCTTCCCGCAACACCTGAACCCGGCCGACTGCCACACCACGACGCCCGCACAGGCCGCCTCCGCCGCAGCGCAGCCCGCGTCCACGCCACCACCGACCCGCCCCGCCGACACGGCCTCACGCGCACCGCACCACACCCCCCACAGCACCAAACCGCCCACCCGACGCGCCTTCCAGCCCGCCGACCAACCGGCCGGCCTCATCACCTCCTCCGTCCAGGCCGCCCTCACCGCCCACGCAGGCGACATCGAAGCAGCCACCGCAGCCCTGCTCAAAAAGGCGATCCCCGACGCGATGGCCCTACTGGACGAAACCCGCAAAGGCGGCCGCTACGACGTCATCGCCCACCCCTGGCTGCCGGACATCCTCAAAAAGAAAACCAAGCACGACGCCGACCAGATCTGGGAAGCCCGCCCCAAATGGACCCGGCCCCACCTGCCCCCCGGCACCCACGAAATCACCGCACTCGACATCAACGGCGCCTACCTGTCCGCCCTCAAAACCCACCTGCCGATCGGCCAACTCGAACACTCCACCGACGGCCACCACGACCGCCGCAAGGCCGGCGTCCACCTCATCACCCCACCCCACTGGGACCACAACGACCTACTGCCCAACCCACTCGGCCAACGCGACGAACCCGGCCCCCTATGGGTCACCGAACCCACCCTCCGCCTCCTGCTGCGCCTGTCCGGCCCCAAATACGGGCTCTGCGAGCCCCCGGCGATCCACGAGTCCTACACCTCGGGCGCCACCGAAGGCCTGCTGGAAAAATTCCGCATCGCCCTCAAGGACGCCCGCGAGCACGCACTCGCCGACGACGACGAGGTCACCCTCGAGTACGTGAAGGCCATGTACTCCAAGTTCGTCTCCACCATGGGAACCTCGACCTACAACCGGGAACTCAACCGCCCCGACTGGATGCACCTCATCCGCTCCCAGGCCTTCGCCAACCTCTGGATGAAAACCCTCAAGGCCCACGAAGAAGGCCTCACCGTCGTCCGCGCGATGGGCACCGACGAACTCCACGTCATCGGCGACTGGCGGCGTGTCTTTAACGAGGGCCGCGGCGTCACCGAGGTCAAAATCAAAGACATCTACACGGCAGGCGCGGAGCACGACGACACGCCACAGGCAGGGGAGGAGGACTAGAGATGCCCGACCGCAACAAAGAATTCGGCAAATACGGCGCCCAAGGAATGAAGGGCCACGAGGCGGCAGCCCGCCAGCTCGACCAACTCGCCGGCTTCATCGCCACCCCCATCACCCAACGCCGCGGCATGCTCGCCCGCCTCAACTACCTCACCCGCACCCCGCACGCCAAAGCCGCCGCCCGCGCCGCCGGCCTCACCATCTCCGACCGCACCCTCAAACGCTGGGCCGACGGCAAAGCCACCCCGTCCAAGAAAAGCCTCACGCAACTGGAAACCGTGTACGTACGGGTACGCCGCCACAACGTGGCCCGCTACCTCGTACAGCGCCTCAACCGCCAGGGCCGCGGCACCCGCGTCGAATTCCACCCCCTCAACCAGTCCCAAGTGAGCCGCCCCCTGCAACGGGACGTCTCCTTCCGCACCCTGAACGTGCGGCACTGGGACCGGATGATCCAAGCATGGGCCGCCGATGACAGCCGGGCCATGGACACAGCCTGGTTCGACGACATCACCGCCGACCTCGGCTCCGACTACGGCGCCTACGAATACGTCATGAACATCGGCTTCGCCGCGTGAGGGACTGACAAAGCCCGCTATCCGAACTCACCTCCAACAGCGGCCCCTCAACACTGAACTCAGCCTGATACACCGTCAAACAACCTTAATGACAAGCAAGATGAACCAAACATCCCGCTACTCCTTCACCAAGACGGCCGAACTCTCGCGGCCTTCCCCGCACCCAGGGAGTGGCTCCAAGCCGACGACGGCCATGTCATGATCGACCCCTGGTTTTGTAAGACACGTGTGAAACTAAAGGCAAGTCAACTACCTTAAGATCAGGCGCAGTTGATGGAAGGCACCACTCCGACACGAGCGAGTGGAGTACAGCGCCGATTCCCATAGACCAGATAGGTTTTTGTTCCCATACCTCGAACGGGGGACGGGACGTATACGCGGCCCCACCCCTGCAGCCGGCGGCTTTTGAGGGGCCGCGCGGAGCGTGGACCCGGCAGGCCGGACCGCGGAGCGGTCCGAGCCGTCAGTAACGCGGAGCGTTACTGACTTGGTGTCACGGAGTGACACCAACTCGCCGACGGAGTCGGCGAGTTACTCCGGTGCGGAGCACCGGATCCGTCGCGTAGCGACGGCGCGTCGTGTCTGCGG
>NZ_JBHWKQ010000015.1:0-177203 GCF_042730865.1 Streptomyces sp. NPDC059897
CCTGCAGGACATGCTCCGGTGCTGGACCGGCACCTGCACCACCTGCGGCCAACCACTCACCAGAACCAGAACCTAACGAAGCACTACTAGACCTTGCGCACGTGGTCGGGCGTCTCGGTCGCTGTCTCAGTGGCTGTCTCAGTCGCGGCCGCGGCTGAGGCGGCCCGGCCACCACGACTTCGGGCCGATGTCCCGGACGAGCGCCGGGACCAGCAGAGAGCGCACGACCAGCGTGTCGAGCAGGACGCCGAACGCCACGATGAAGGCGATCTGCACCAGGAAGGCGAGCGGGATCACGCCGAGCGCGGCGAACGTCGCGGCGAGCACGACACCGGCCGACGTGATCACGCCGCCCGTCGCGACGAGCGCCCGCAGGATCCCTTCCCTGGCCCCGCGCTCCAGGGACTCCTCGCGGGCCCTCGACATCAGGAAGATGTTGTAGTCCACGCCGAGCGCGACCAGGAACACGAACCCGTACAGCGGCACGGACGCGTCGGTGCCGCTGAAGCCGAAGACGTGCTCGAAGACGAGCGACGAAATGCCCAGTGTGGCAACGAAGTTGAGCGCCACCGTCGCCACGAGCAGCAGCGGCATCATGAGGGACCGCAGCAGCCCGACGAGGATCACCAGGATGATCGCGAGCACCACCGGCACGATCAGCGTGCGGTCCCGCTCGGCCGTCTGCTGGGTGTCGTACTGCTGCGCGGTGTAGCCGCCGACGAGGGCGTCCGCGCCGTCGATGGCGTGCAGGCTCGTGCGCAGCCCGGCGACCGCCTCCTTGGCGGCGTCGCTGTCGGCCGGGTCCTTCAGCGTGACGTCGACACGGACCTTGCCGTCCACGACACGGGGCTCACCGCCGCCGGGCCGGCCCTGCCCGCTCAGGACCGCCGCGCTCGCGACGCCGTCGGCCTTCTCGGCCCGCGAGACGACCTCGTCCGCGTGGCCGGCGTCCGCGATCACCACGGCCGGGTTGCCGGAGCCGCCCGGGAAGTGCTCGGCCAGGGTCTCCTGCGCGGCCACCGAGGGGGCGTCGTTGACGAAGATCTCGTCGAGCGGAACGCCCTTCGACGTGAGCGTGGGCGCGAACGCCGCGCAGACCAGCAGCCCGGCGAGCGAGACCGCCCAGATCTTGCGCGGCGCCCGCTCCACGGCGCGCGCGACGCGCCGCCACAGGCCGTGCCCCGCACCCGAACCGTCGTCGGCGCGCACCTTCGCGGGCCAGTACGCGGCGCCGCCGAGCAGCACCAGGGCGGCGGGCAGGAAGGTGAGGGTGCTCAGGACGGCGCAGGCGATGCCGATGGCGCCGACCGGGCCGAGCGCGCGGTTGTTGGTGAGGTCGCTCAGCAGCAGGGCGAGCAGTCCGAGGGCGACGGTCGCGGCGCTGGCCACGATCGCCCCCGTCGAGCGGCGCAGCGCGGCCCGCATCGCGGTGAACCGCTCGGCGCCCGAGGCGAGTTCCTCGCGGTAGCGGGCGGTCAGCAGCAGCGCGTAGTCGGTCGCGGCGCCGATGACGAGGATCGACAGGATGCCCTGCACCTGTCCGTCGACGCGTACGACATCGCGGTCGGCGAGGAAGTAGACGACGGCGCAGGCGGCGCCGAGCGCGAACACCGCGCCGAAGATGATCACGAAGGGGAGCAGCACGCTGCGGTAGACCAGGATCAGGATCACCAGGACCGCCAGCAGGGCGACCGAGAGCAGTAGTCCGTCGATCCCGGCGAAGGCGTCGGACAGATCGGCCTGGCTGGCCGCGGGCCCCGCGACGGCGGCCGTCGTGCCCGGGACCTTGGACGCCGCGGACTCGATCTTTTCGAGCGTCGGCGCGAGTTCGTCCCCCAGGTCGGGCCGTAGCTGGACGACTCCTTGCAGGGCCTCGCGGTCCTCCGACGGCAGGGCGGGCGAGACCTGCCCGACGACACCGGGCTCACCCTTCAAGGAGCCCAACGCGCGGGTGGCGGCGGCCTGTTGGTCGTCGGTTATGCGGCCGTCCCCGTCGGCGGTCCAGACGACCACGGCGGGGAGCGTCTCGTCCTCGCTGAAGGCGCGCTGCGCGTCGATCACGCGGGTGGACTCGGCGCCCTGGGGCAGGAAGGCGGCCTGGTCGTTGGTGGCGACCTCGCCGAGCTTCCCGGCGTACGGACCGAGCGTGCCGCCGATGGCGAGCCAGCCGAAGAGCAGGACGATCGGCACGAGCCAGCGGGCGCGTCGGTGGGTGCGGGGCATGGTTCTCCCAAGGAAGGCGGCCGGAAAGCTCAATCAAAAAGTATCTCAATGATTGAGTTAACTGGATGGTGGCATACGTCGTTCCTTCGGCCGCACCCGCCCCGTTGGATGCAGTCGGCCACGGGTCAAAGGGGGCCTATTGGTCCTATGCGCGGGGGCTCTCCACCGCGGCGAGCTCCTGGTTGAGCGAACCGAGGAACCGCGTGACGACGTCCAGCTCCGTCGCGCTGAAGTCGCCGCGCACCCGGTCGGCCGCCTCCGCGAGCGGCCCGAAGTACTTCCGCGCCCGCGCCTGTGCCCCCGGCACGTACTGCAGGTGCACCACCCGCCGGTCCGCGCTCTCCCGCACCCGCCGCAGATGGCCGGCGCGTTCGAGCCGGTCCACGCACGCGCTCACCGCGCCCGACGTCAGGCCGAGGCGGCGGCGCAGCACGCTCGGGGTGACGGGCTCCGTGGCGTCCAGGACGACGGCGAGCGCCTGCACGTCCGTGGGGTGCAGGTCCTGGCCGGAGGCGAAGCCGTGCACGACGCGGGTCAGCTCCCCGTTCAGGCGGCGCAGCTCCACCGCGAGGCGCCGCAGGTCCGACGGCGCGGACGCGGCCCCTTCGTCGGTCTCCCCGGTCTGTCCACCCACGCCCACCACGACTTCTCTTCCGCTTGATTCTGTACGAGGGTGCGCCAGCTTACTCGGCGCGCAGGTCGGGGCGGCGTATGACGTCGAGCGGTGCCCGGCGCCACGGGCTCTTGCGGTTCTCCGGGTCGAGCAGGGACTTCACGTGCGCCTCGGCGACGTCCCGCGCGGGCAGCAGGGCCTCGGAGTCGGTGCCCCGGGCGCCCTCCCGCCAGACGGTGAGGCCGAGGAGGTAGTGCTCGCCGTACTCCTGCCAGGTGTCGTACGTGCCCGCGACCCGCGGCACCACGTTCTTCAGCAGGTTCCAGGTGTCCGCCTCGGTGAGCAGCCCGGCGGCGAACCCGCACCGCGCCATGTCCGCGTACAGGGCGATGTCCCAGGCCAGCGGCTCGACGCCGCCGAGGCGGGCCCGGGCCTGCTCCCGGAACCCCGACCGCGCCAGCGCCCCGAGCCGCGCGATCAGCTCGTCCCGGCTCCCGGTCTCCCACTGCTCGACGAGCCGCCGCCGCGCCTTCTCCTCGTCGACCCGGGTGAACGGATGAAGCGTGCCGCGGGACACCCCCTTCCCCGTCCGCACGGGCGCGCTCAGCGACACCATCCAGAGCTGGTGCGGGGTGAGGGGCGTCGGATATACGCGCCGCGTCCTCGGCTTGATGAGTGTGAACGCCATGGGCGCGGACTGTACCGAACGTGTGATCGTGTCTGCCCGGTGCGGCGCATCGGTTCATGAGTGCGCAACGCCGGTGCGGGTAAATCAAGCCCCGCCGGCGATTGAGGCGCGGGGTCCGGGGCAGAGCCCCGCGACGTAAGCCCGGCCCGCCGCAACAAGGTCACCGCCGCGCCAACCGCACCGCCAGCTCGAACGCGTTCCGCACGGACCCCGTGTTGGCGGCACCACGACCGACCAGGTCGAACGCGGTGCCATGCGCGGGTGTGCAGATCGGGATCGGCAGCCCGCCCGCGATGGTCACACCCCCGTCGAACCCCATCAGCTTCATCGCGATCTGCCCCTGGTCGTGGTACATCGTCAGCACCCCGTCGAACTCCCCGGCCCGCGCCTTCAGGAAGATCGTGTCGGAGGGGAAGGGGCCGCTCAGGTCGAGCCCCGCCTCGCGCAGGCCGCCGATCGCGGGCGTGATGATGTCGAGTTCGTGGCGCCCGAAGTGGCCGTTCTCGCCCGCGTGCGGATTGAGCGCGCACACCCCGATGCGCGGCGCCTCGACGCCCGCGCCGCGCAGCACCCGGTCCAGGAGCCGACCCGCCGCCGTCACCCGCTCGTACGTGATCCCGGCGGCGACGTCGGCGATGGACACGTGCGAGGTGACGCGCGCGGTCCACAGGCCCGGCACGACGTTCAGCTCGGAGGTGAAGGAGTCGACGCCCAACACCTCCTCGAACCAGCGCAGTTCATCGCTCTGGGTCATTCCGGCGAGATGCAGCGAGGACTTGTTGAGCGGCGCGAACAGCATCGCCCCGACCTCGCCGGCCCGTGCCAGGTCGAGCCCGGTCCGCAGATGACCCAGTGCCCAGCGCCCGCCCTCCGCGGTCGCCGCCTTGCGCTGGAAGCCGCCCGCCGGACGCTCGGGCGCGGGCCCCGGGTGCAGCAACTCCCGTGCCCAGCCCAGGTCCACGCCCGCGTCCTCACCGGCGGAGCGCAGTTCCTCCTCGTCGGCGAGGAGCACGAGGTCGGCGGATTCGCGGGTCTTCGGATCGTCGAGGAGCCGGGCCACCAGCTCGGGCCCGATCCCGGCGGGATCGCCGAACGTGACGGCCACACGGGGACGTTGCGAGGTGTGCGTACTCATGAGGTCTTCTCCGGGGTCTTGGTTTCGGCGGCCGGCTCGGCGGCCTCGGGGACGGTGCGGGCCCGGCGCAGCCGCCGCGCCACCGGCGGCCCCGCCACGAGGACCACGGCGAGCAGCAGGATCGACACGGCGGCCGGGCTGTGCAGGATGAGCAGCGAGTCGTCGCCCGACAGCGCCGACGTCTGCACCAGCGACTTCTCGAACAGCGGGCCGATGACCAGGCCCAGGACGAGCGGGGCCACGGGGAAGTTCAGCCGCTTCATCGCGTAGCCGACGAGCCCGAAGAACAGCACGATCCAGATGCTGAACATGCTGTTCTTCACCGAGTACGCGCCGATCAGCGAGGTCACGATGATCAGCGGGTACAGGAACGCGTAGCGCACGCGCAGGAGTTGGGCGAAGACCGGCGCGAGCGGCAGGTTGAGGATCAGGAGCAGCAGGTTGCCGATGAAGAAGGAGACCAGCAGGCCCCACACCAGCTCCGGCTGGTTCTCGAAGAGCAGCGGGCCCGGCTGGATGCCGTAGACGAGGAACGCGCCGAGCAGGACCGCCGTCGTCGCGCCGCCGGGGACACCGAGGACGAGGGTCGGCACGAAGTTGGCGTTGGAGGCGGAGTTCGTGGCGGCGTCCGGGGCGACGACGCCCTCGATGGCGCCGGTGCCGAGCTGCTTGCGGTTGCGGGAGAACCGCTTCTCCGCCCCGTACGCCATGAACGAGGCGAGCGTCGTGCCCGCGCCCGGCAGGCAGCCGAGGAGGAAGCCGAGGACCGTGCCGCGCGCGGTCGGCGCCGCCGCCCGCTTCAGATCCTCCTTCGTCAGGAGCAGATCGCGGAAGCGGGCGCGGATCGGCTCGGCCATGCCGATGTGCAGCTGGTTGAGCAGCTCGCCGATCGCGAACAGGCCGATCATGACCTCGACGAACGGGATGCCGCCGAACAGGTCGATCTGCCCGAACGTGTAGCGGGGCGTGCCGCTGCCGCCGTCCACGCCGACGCAGCCGATGAGCACACCGGTCAGGCCGAGCGCCATGCCGAGCAGCAGATTGCGGCCCGAGAAGACGACGATCGTGCACAGGCCGAGGATCATCACGGCGAGCATCTCCGGCGGCCCGAAGTCGAGCGCCAGGTTCGCGAAGAACGGGGCGACCGCCATCAGCGCGACCAGCGACACCATCGCCGAGACGAACGCGCCGAGCGCCGAGATCGCGAGCGCGGGCCCGGCTCTCCCCGCCCGCGCCATGCGATAGCCGTCGAGGGTGGAGACCACGGACGACGCCTCGCCGGGCGTCGCGATGAGGATCGCGGTGATCGTCGCCCCGAACTGGGCGCCGTGGTAGATCCCCGCCAGCATGATCAGCGCGGTGAGCGGCGAGAACGTGAGCGTGACGGGGATCAGGATGGCCACGCCGGTCGCCGAGCCGAGCCCCGGCAGAATGCCGATCACGGTGCCGAGCAGCACACCGACGAAGCACCACAGCACGTTCTCCGGGCTGAGCGCGGCACCGAATCCGGTGACGAGATGGTCGATCACAGCTGGCTCCAGACGGCGGGGTCGAAGAGACCGAACGGCAGCGGAATGCTGAGGATCGTGATGAACAGCAGGTAGGAGACGGCGAACACGAGCACCGCCACGAGCACGCTGCGCCCGAGCGGCTGACGCTCCACGACCGCGGTGAGGAACAGCGTCATCAGCGTCAGCGCGGGCAGCAGCCCGAGGAACGGCACGAGCAGCGCGGTGACCACCATCGTCACCACGACCACGATCAGCTTCGCGCGGACCCGCCGCGCCTCCTCGGCGTCGGCCTCCGCGGCCTCCTCGACGTGCCCGTCACCCTCCAACACCGAGCCCGTACGCAGTTCCTGACGCACCAGCAGCATCCCGAGAACGGCGAGCAACAGGCCCGCCGTCCTCGGCATCACGCCCGCGCCGATGGTGCCGTCCTCCGGCTGGGTCCACGGGTAGGCGAAGGAGCCCGCGAAGAACAAGGTGCCGAGCGCGGTCAGGGCGCCGTACGCGAGGAGGACCGGGCGGCGCGCCCGCGAAGGAGTCGGGGTGGTCACTTGAGGTCCTCCTTCACCTGGGCGTCGTACTTCTTCAGGTACGCGGCGAACTCTGGGCCGCCCCGGTGCGCGGGCGTGAGCATGTCGGCCTTCAGGTACTCGCGGTACGCCTCCGACTTCATGGCCCGATCCAGCGACCTGATCCAGTACCTGCGCTGCACGTCGTCGATCCCGGCGGGCGCGAACACCCCGCGCCACAGCGTGACTTCGGCGTCCAGGCCCTGCTCCTTGGCCGTCGGAACCTTGCCGAGCACCGGATCGTCGTAGCGCTTCGAGGTCATGGTGCACAGCGCCTTCATGTCACCGCTCTGCAAATACGGCTTGGCCGAGGACGCGCTGGAGGGTGCGATCTCGATCTGCTTGCCGAGCAGCCCGGTGAGCACCTCGCCGGTCGAGCCGTAGGGCACGACCCCGAACTTCCCGCCCTGCTTCTTGAACTTGCCGATCACCAGCGCGTCCGCGCCCGTCTTGCCGCTGGACCCGGTGACGACACGCTTCTCGCGCGCGGCCTTCACCACGTCCGGACAGGTCTTGTACGGGGAGTCCTTGCGGGCCACGACGATCCGGGAGTCTGAAGCGAACATCATCAGCGGCGTGAACGACTTGTAGGTGAACGGCACGTCGTAGACGAGCGGGAGCGTGTTGAGGGCGCCCTCCGCGACGAGCAGCGCGTTGCCGTTCCCGTTCTCGGCGAGGAAGCCGGCCCAGCCGACGGCGCCCGAACCGCCTTCCTTGTTCTCGACGTTGACGTGATAGCCGCCGTCGAGCTCGTTGAGGCCCTGGGCCATCACGCGCGCCGAGCGGTCGCTGCCGCCGCCCGGCGCGAAGGCGACGAGGGCGGAGACCGAACCGCGCGGGTGCCAGTCCTTCGGCACTTCAGGGGTGGCGTTGAGCAAGGTGCACGAGGTGAGTGCGGTGACCAGGGCCGTGGTTCCGGCGAGCCGGCGCGCCGCACGCAGTGGTGACGTCATCGTCGACCTTCCTGCGGATCCGAGATCCTATGGGATATGGCCGAGACCGTAGGTGCGCCGAACGAGCCGTGACAAGAGGCGTGCGTGAATTGCCCGCTGCCGGACGGAAGTTGATGTTCCGTCGCTAGGCGTCGTCGAGCGAGCGCCGCTCGACGCCCTCCAGGTGTGTGCGCATCGCGCGGGCCGGCGCCTCGGGGTCGCCCGACTCGAAGGCCGCCAGGATCGCGGTGTGCTCGGCGATGGCCTGGTCGATGTCGAACGTGCCGTGGTCGACGGTCTGCCGCATCCGGTGCACGTGCGCGCTCAGCGACTCGGCCATCTGCGCCATGAACCGGTTCTGCGCCGCCTGGATGATCAGCAGGTGGAACGCCCAGTCGGCGGCGAAGTATTCGCGCAGGTCGGAGTTGTCGGTGGCCGTCGCGTCACCGCCGCGCAGCTTGCGCACGCGGTGCGCCGCGAGCACGTGCCGGGCGTGCGCGGCCCGCAGCTCCGGCACCAGGTCCTCGGTGTGCGCGACGGCCCGCTCCACCGCGCCGAGCTCCAGCATGATGCGGGCGTCGAACAGCTCGGTGACCTGCTCGGGGGAGAGCGGCGGCGCCACCTTGTAGCCCTTGAGCGCGACCCGGTTGACCAGGCCCGTGTGCTCCATCTGAACGAGGGCCTCGCGCACGGGAGTCGGCGAGACGCCGAGCTCGCGGGCGAGCGAGTCGATGCCGAGCGAGGAGCCGGGCGGCGTCGAGCCGTCGAGCAGCTTCTCCAGGATCGCGTCGTAGACCCCGTCGCGCAGCGCGCGGCGGGCCACGAGCGGCGAGTTGGGGCTCTGCGGGGGCGTGGTCTTCGGGCTCATTTCGCCGTCCAGGTTATCCGAGGGGGAGGTGCGGACAGTCTGTCGCGGACCGAATAGATCCTATAGGGTCTACGATTCAACAGGGATTGCCAGCGTGAGTTCTCAGCGTGGATCGCCCGGCCGACGAGGGAGTCGCCCATGCCCCGCAGCACCGCCCACTCCGTACCCACCGCCCGTGACTGGCCCATCGGCGCCGCCCTCCTCCAGTTCCCCGACGCCCACAACGCCCCCGCCGAGCAGTGGAGTTCGGTGCTCGACGAGGTGGCGGGCGAGGGCTTCGACCACGTCGACCTCACCGACAGCTGGGTGCGCCCCGGCGACCTCGACCCCGACCGCAGGGCCGAACTCGCCCGCGCGCTCAAGGAGTCGGGCCTCGACGTCACCGCGATCTCCGCGATCCGCCGCAGCGTCATCGACCCCGACGAGGACGCGGCCCGCGCCCACCTCGCATACCTCCTGCGCACCGTCGACGCGGCCGCCGAACTCGGCATCGGAGTCGTATCGGTGGGCCTGCACCGGGAGTTGACGCAGGCTCAGCAAGAAGCCCTGTGGTTCTGGCACGAACCGGGCGCCACCGACCCGATCGGCGACTTCCCCACGTGGGAGCGCGCGGTCACCCGCCTGCGCGAACTCGGCGAACGGGCCGCCCGGCACGGCATCCGCCTCTCGCTGGAGATGTACGAGGACACCTACCTCGGCACCGCCGACAGCGCGGTGTCCCTCGTCACCGACATCGGACTGCCGAACGTCGGCCTCAACCCCGACATCGGCAACCTCATACGCCTGCACCGCCCCGTCGAGGACTGGCGGTCCATGCTGCGCAAGACCCTCCCGCACACCAACTACTGGCACATCAAGAACTACTACCGCGACCACGACTTGGCCACGGGCGCCTACTTCACCCACCCCGCGCCCTGCGAGGGCGGACTGATCGACTACCGCGCCGCGCTCGCCATGGCCCTCGACCACGGCTTCGACGGCCCGATCTGCGTCGAGCACTACGGCGGCGACGGCCTCGGCGTCTCCGCCGCCAACCGCGACTACCTGCGGCGCGTCCTGCGTGCCCGCCTCGGGGCGTGATCCGGATGGCACCGCTGATCAACGACGCCCGCCGGTTCGCCCGCGAGGCCCTCGACGGTTTCGCCGCCGCACACACCGACCTCGTACGCCCCGTGCACGGCGGAGTCGTCCGCGCCTCCGCGACCCCGCCCGGCCAGGTCGCCGTCGTCCTCGGCGGCGGCAGCGGCCACTACCCGGCGTTCGCGGGCTGGGTCGGGCCGGGCTTCGCGCACGGCGCGGCCTGCGGCGAGATCTTCGCATCGCCGTCCGCCGGACAGATCGCGTCCGTGGCGCGGGCCGCCGAGAACGGCGGGGGAGTCCTCTTCGGTTTCGGCAACTACGCGGGCGACGTCCTGCACTTCGGGCAGGCCGCCCAGCGGCTGCGCGCCGAGGGCATCGACGCCCGCGTCCTCACCGTCACCGACGACCTCGCCTCGCACCCCGAACCGTCCCAACGCCGGGGCATAGCAGGCGACTTGACCGTCTTCAAGATCATGTGCGCGGCGGCGGAACGCGGCGCGGGGATCGACGAGGTCGAGGCGATCGGCCGCCGCGCCAACGCCGCCACCCGCACCCTCGGCTACGCCTTCGACGGCTGCACCCTCCCCGGCGCGCCGCGCCCCCTGTTCTCCGTGGCCCCCGGCCGGATGGCCCTCGGCCTCGGCATCCACGGCGAACCCGGCCTGGACGAAGCGGAGTTGGCCGACGCCGACACCATCGCCGACCGGCTCCTGGACGGCGTACTGAAGGAGGCACCCGACGGGGCGCGCCGGGCGGCCGTCCTCCTCAACGGGCTCGGCGCCACCAAGTACGAGGAGCTGTTCGTCGTCTACCGCAGGATCGCGGAGCGGCTCGCCGCCGCCGGGATCGAGCCGGTCGCGCCCGAGGTCGGCGAACACGTCACGAGCCTCGACATGGCGGGCCTCTCCCTCACCCTCACCTACTTCGAAGAGGACGACGGACTCGCGGAGTTGTGGCAGGCGCCCGCCCTCGCCCCGGCCTTCCGGCGCGGCCACCTCGCCCCGCGCCCCGACCGAACCGACGACCTCACTACGACCGCCACCACCCGCCCACCGGACCCGGCCCCCGGCACCCCCGCGTCCCGCCGCTCCGCCGCCCGCGCCGCCGAGGCCCTCCACACCCTCCGCGCCACCGTCGCCGCGCACGAGGAACGGCTCGGCGCCCTCGACGCGGTCGGCGGCGACGGCGACCACGGCATCGGCATGCGCCGCGGCGCCGACGCCGCCTGCGAGGCCGCCGACCGGGCGCTCGGCGCGGGCGCCGGGGCCGGCACCCTCCTGGTCCGGGCGGGCGAGGCCTGGTCCGACGGCGCGGGCGGCACCTCCGGCGCGCTCTGGGCCGCCGCCCTCACCGCCGCGGGCACGGTCGCCGGCGACCGGGACCCGGTCACGTACACCCAACTCGTACGTGCGGTAAGGGAGTCGGTGGACGCGATCGTCCGCATCGGCGGCGCGCGCCCCGGCGACAAGACGCTCGTCGACGCCGCTGTCCCCTTCGCCGAACGCCTCCCGCACGACGGCTGGGCGGCAGCGGCGCGGGCCGCGACCCGCGCGGCGGAGGACACCGCCCGCATCCCGGCCCGCCTCGGCCGCGCCCGCACCCACGGCGACCGCACCCTCGGCACCCCCGACCCGGGAGCCGTCTCCTTCGCCCTGATCGTCACGGCACTCACCCCGCACCGCGCCCCGCAGGAGGACACATGAACAGCACGAGGACGTTGCGCGTGGTCGTCGGCTGCGACAGCGCCGGACTCGACTACAAGGAGGCGCTCAAGGCCGACCTCAAGGACAGCGCCGCCGTGTCCGAGGTCATCGACGCGGGCATCACACCCGGCGGCGAGGACACCGCCTATCCGCACGTCGCGGTCGACGCGGCGCGGCTCGTCGCCGAGGGCCGCGCCGACCGGGCGCTGCTGGTCTGCGGCACCGGACTCGGCGTCGCCATCGCCGCGAACAAGGTCCCCGGCATCCGCGCCGTCACCGCCCACGACTCCTTCTCCGTGGAACGCGCCGTGCTCTCCAACGACGCCCAGGTCCTCTGCCTCGGCCAGCGCGTCATCGGCCTGGAACTCGCCCGCCGGCTGGCCCGCGAATGGCTCACCTACACTTTCGACCCGCACTCCGCCTCGGCCGCGAAGGTCGCCGCCATCAGCACGTACGAGCAGGAGGACAGCGCGTGAGCCGCTGGATCGGGACCAGCTTCAAGATGACCAAGACCCGTTCCGAGGCCGCGGGTTACGCGGCGCGCGTGCGGGCCGCGGTCGGCGACGGCATCGACGGCGTGCGGCCCTTCCTGATCCCCTCCGCCACCGCCGTCTCCGTCGTCGCCGACACGCTCGGGCCGGGCTCGCCCGTCCTGACCGGCGTGCAGAACGCCCACTGGGACGACGAGGGCGCCTGGACCGGCGAGATCTCCGTGCCGCAGGCCGCCGACGCGGGCGCCCGCCTCGTCGAGATCGGGCACTCGGAGCGGCGCGCCCACTTCGCCGAGACCGACGACACGGTCCGGCTCAAGACGGCGGCGGCCCTGCGCCACGGCCTCACCCCGCTGGTCTGCGTCGGCGAATCCGCGGCGGCCAGGGACGCGGGGCGCGGCCCCGACGTCGTACGGGCACAGGCAGAGGCGGCGCTCGAAGGCCAGTCGGACCCGGGCGCGGTGCTGCTCGCCTACGAACCGGTCTGGGCGATCGGCGCCCACGGCCGCCCGCCCCGCCCCGAGGAGATCGCCCCGGCGCTCGCGGCCCTCGCCGAACTCCCGGTGCGCGCCGTGCTGTACGGGGGTTCGGTCGACCTGGGGAACGCGCCGTGGCTGCTTGAGCTTCCTGGGGTGCAGGGGCTGTTCGTGGGGCGGGCCGCATGGGATGTGGACGCGTTCTTGAAGTTGGTCGCGTTGGGACTGTGACGCGTGATGACGCTTCTGGCGTCATCAGCCGTCACAGTCCGCCCCGGAACCCACACCCCGGATCCCCCGAACTCACGCCCCGGCCTCCCGCGCCGCCACCACCGCGGGCGCCACCGAGTGCGGGAGCAGGTCCCGCGGGTCCTCCGGCAGCAGCACGGCCACCTCCGCGTCGTCCGCGAAACGGTAGGGGCGGTGCGCGAGGAGGGCGCCGAGGTAGCGGCGGACGCGGGACATCTCGGCGCGCACCGTCACCGTGCGGGCCCGGTCGCCGAACAGGTCGTCGGCCAGCTCGGAGGCGCTGCGGCCCGCCGGGTGCAGCGCCAGCACGTACAGCAACTCGGCGTGCCGCGGGCTCAGTTCGTGGGTCCAGGTGGCCGCCGCCCCCGACACCTCCAGGGACCAGCGGCGCGGGCGGCTCACGTCGAGCGCTATTCGGGTGGCGTCGAGCGGGAACGGTTCCTCGTCCACCAGCAGGAGCCAGCCACCCGGCAGCGGCGTCACCCGGCACGACCCGAGCGCCGGCACCCAGCAGCAGCCCTCCGCCAGGGACTTGGGCAGCGCCACCCGGTCCACCGGCGGCATCCCGGTGACCGCCGCCGCCCAGCCGAACTCGTCGACCGCGAGCGCCCGCCCGGTCATCCGCGAGAGGACCGGCGCGGCGACCGAACGCAGCCGCTCCAGGCCGCCCTGCAACTGTTCGCGCAGCCGGGCCTCGGCGAGCTGCGCCACCGAGTGCACCCACGACAGCGTCGCCGGATGCATCGTGTCCATGGGGCCGCTGACGTCCACGACCCCGAGGAGCCTGCCGTCGCGCGGGTCCGTCACCGGGGCGCCCGTGCAGATCCACGGGTGCTGCGACTGCACGAAGTGCTCGGCGGAGAAGACCTGCACGGGGCGGCGGGCCACCAGCGGCGTGCCGATCCCGTTCGTGCCTACGACGTCCTCCGCCCAGTGCGCGCCCAGTTCGAAGCCGAGCCTGTCGGCCATGCGCAGCACCCCGGGATGCCCCTCGCGCCACAGGATCCGCCCGTCGGCGTCACTGATCACCATGATGTGCTGCGCCGCGTCGGCCACCGTCACCAGGGCCTCGCGCAGCATCGGAAGCAGCGGCAGGAGCGGTGAGGCCTGCCGCTTCTCCTCTAGCTCCTCCGTGGTGAGCAGGCCGGCCCGGACGTCGTGGTCCGGGTCGACGCCGTCCCGCAGCATCCGCTGCCACGAGTCGCCGATCACCGGACGCGGTCGCACCCTCGGCCGCAACCCCGAGAGCGTGGCCTCGCGCACCCCCTTGAGCAGCCGGGACGAGTGCGCCACGTCCATGGCGGACAACCGCGTGAGGTCGATCGTCGAGTCCTTGTTCATGCGGAGGATCCTCGGTTGTGGGGAGTTGTGCCCATCCTGCACCTGAGAGCCCCGGCAAGGGTGGGTCTTCCCAAGGAACGTTGCAACCCCCTGCAACCCTGGTGAACACGCGTGCGGCGTTTGAAACTGAGAGCAACGCCGTCGCGACGGCGTTCGAGCTCCTCTAGGGGCCTGATGAGCGGGGATGGTGCCGTGTCGGCGCAGCACCATCCCCGCGTCAGATCTGTGGCCGCGCCCGCTCCGCCAGCGCCGCCAGGTCCAGCGTGTGCGGCAGCGTCCCGAAGCCCGAGCCCCGGTCGCCCCCGAACCGCGCCGCGCAGAACGCGTCCGCCACGTCGTCGGGACCGAACCGCACGAGCAGCGAACCCTGGAGCACCAGCGCGATCCGTTCCACGAGCCGGCGTGCCCGCGCCTCGATGCCGTCCAGGTCGCCGAGTTCGGTCAGCAGGTCCTTCACCGCGGCGTCGAGCCGGTGATCGCCGCCGCGCGCCTTGCCGACCTCGACCAGGAACGCGTTGAGCGCCCGCGGCTCCCGCTGCAACGCCCGCAGCACGTCCAGGGCCTGCACGTTCCCCGCGCCCTCCCAGATCGAGTTCAGCGGCGACTCGCGCAGCAGCCTCGGCATCCCGGACTCCTCCACGTACCCGTTGCCGCCGAGGCATTCGAGGGCCTCCGTCACCAGGGGCGTACAGCGCTTGGTCACCCAGTACTTGGCCGCCGGCACCGCGATCCGCAGGAAGGCCCGCTCCTGCTCGCCGCCGTCCTCGTACGCCGCCGCGAGCCGCAGCGCGAGCGTCGTCGCGGCCTCCGACTCCAGGGCCAGATCCGCCAGGACGTTGCTCATCAGCGGCTGGTCGATCAGCTTCGCGCCGAACGCCTCGCGGTACGCGCAGTGGTGCGTCGCCTGCGCCACCGCCTGCCGCATCAGGGCCGCGGAGCCGAGCACGCAGTCGAGCCGGGTCGCCGCCACCATCTCGATGATCGTGGGCACCCCGCGGCCCTCCTCGCCGACCCGGCGCGCCCACGTCCCGTCGAACTCGACCTCGGCCGAGGCGTTGGACCGGTTGCCCAGCTTGTCCTTCAGGCGCTGGAGGGCGAACGGGTTGCGCGTGCCGTCGTCCAGGACGCGCGGCACGAGGAAACACGTGAGCCCCGCGTCCGTCTGCGCGAGGACCAGGAAGCCGTCCGACATCGGCGCGCTGCAGAACCACTTGTGGCCGGTGAGCGTGTACGTCCCGGCCTCGGCCAGCGGTACGGCCCGTGTCGTATTGGCCCGTACGTCGCTGCCGCCCTGCTTCTCCGTCATCGCCATGCCGAAGAGCGCGCCGGCCTTCTGCCCCGCGGGGCGCAGCCCGGAGTCGTAGACCGCGGAGGTCAGCAGGGGCTCCCACACGGCGGCGAGTTCCGGCTCCGTGCGCAGGGCGGGCACCGCCGCGTGCGTCATCGAGAGCGGGCACAGGTGCCCCGCGTCCACCTGGGACCACACCAGGAACGCCGCGGCGCGCCGCAGATGACCGCCCGGCCGCGTCCACGCCGACGTGAGCCCCGACGACACACCCTTGCCGAGCAGCCGGTGCCACGCCGGATGGAACTCCACCTCGTCGATCCGGTGGCCGTAGCGGTCGTGGGTGCGCAGGCGTGGCGGATTCTCGTTCGCGAGCCTGCCCCACTTCTGGGCCTGCGCGGAGCCCGCGGTGCGGCCGAGAAGTGAGAGGTCCGCGAGGGTCTCGTCCAGAAGTGCCGGGTCCAGATGCCGCTTCAGACCCTGCGTCAGGGCCCGGTCGGCGGAGAAGACGTCGTACCCGACGAGCGGAGGGGCCTGGTTGGTGACGGTATGCGTGCTGCCTGCCATGTCTGTCGAACCTACCCGCGACACCGCAAACCCCACCACAGGCCGGGCCTGACGTCGGACGCCGTCCCTTCCGGCGGATACCGTTGAGACGTGCAGCCAGCAAGTGAATCCCCCGAACCGCCGTCCGGACGTCTCCACCGGGCGCGCGTCCTGTACCACAACGTCTCGAAACGGAAGACGGCCTGGCTGCTCCTGAAGGACACCGTCAACTCGTGCATGGAGTACCGCATCCTGGGCCTCGCGGCCGAGGCGGCGTTCTTCACGCTCCTGTCGGTGCCGCCGCTGCTGCTGTCCCTGGTGGGACTGCTCGCCTACGTCGACACCTGGACCGGCGCCGACACCATCGCGGGCGTCCGCGACAACATCCTGGAGGCCTCCCGCACGGTCCTCACCGACCAGGGCGTCAAGGAGATCGCGGAACCGATCCTGGACGACGTCATCAAGGGCGGCAGGCCCGACGTCATCTCCATCGGCTTCCTGCTCTCGCTCTGGTCGGGCTCGCGCGCGGTGTCGACGTTCGTGGACACGGTGACCGTGATGTACGGACTCGACGGCGTGCGCGGCATCGTGAAGACGCGGCTGCTCGCGTTCCTGCTCTTCCTGGTGGGGCTCGTCGTCGGCGCGATAGCGCTGCCGCTGATGATCGCGGGCCCGGACGCGGTGATCGGCCTGGTGCCCTGGTCGCAGTCGCTCGTCCAGATCCTCTACTGGCCCGTGGTCCTCGTCCTGTCCATCGCGTTCCTCACGACGCTGTACCACGTGTCCGTGCCAGTGCGCTCGCCGTGGATCGAGGACGTGCCGGGCGCCCTCGTCTCGCTCGCCATGTGGATCCCCGGCAGCTTCCTGCTGCGCCTCTACCTCACCAACACCATCGAGGGGCCGACCATCTACGGCTCCCTCGCCGCGCCCGTCGCGGTGCTGCTGTGGATCGGTGTCTCGGCGTTCGCGGTCCTCGTCGGCGCCGCGGTGAACGCGGCGATCGACCGCGTGTGGCCGTCGGTCGCGACGGCGGCGGCGCGCGCCGCGAACGAGCGCATCCGCACGGCGGCCGCCGCCGAGCAGGTGGCGCGGGCGGCCGCCCTCCACCTCCCGGACGACGACGAGGACCTGGAGGACGGCGACGACCCGGGCATGCCCTCCGAGTTCCCCGAGCGCTGGTCGAAGTTCCTGCCCCCGGAGGACGTCACGTCCCGGCTGCGCACGCACGCCCGCAAGAACGGCGACGGCACGACGGACGAGGAGGACTGACCGGGGCCTTCCGGCCCCGGCCGGCCCCGGCGCCCGGCTACTTCCAGGCGCCGGCCGCGGCCTCCCGCTCCGCGAACCGGGCGAAGGTGCGCGGCCCGCGCCCGAGCACCCGCTCCACGTCACCGGTGACCGAGGCGTTCCGCCCGTCGAGCAGCGACGCGAACAGCTCCACCAGGAACGCCACTTCCTCCTCCGGCACCCCGAACCCGCCCAGCGCGGCCCCGTACTCCCGTACCGGCATCGGCACATAGCGCTTCTCGGTCCCGGTGGCCGCGGCGACGGCCGCGAGCCCCTCGCCCCACGTGAGCAGCTCGGGCCCGGTGAGATCCAGGACCTCGCCCGCGTACCGCCCCGACGGCTCGGCGAGCACCGCCACCGCGACCTCCGCGATGTCCGTCGCGTCGATGAACGGCTCACGCAGCTCCTGCGGCGCCGCGAACGACAGTTCCCCGCCGCGCACCTGGTCGGCGAGCGGGCCCTCGCTGAAGTTCTGCTGGAACCACGCGCACCGCAGCACCGTCCACTCGGCCCCCGACTCCCGCAGCGCCCGCTCGGCGGGCAGCGCCCGGTCCTCGCCGCGCGCCGACAGCAGCACGAGCCGCCGCACCCCGAGCGCCACCGCCCGCCGCGCGAGCGCGCCCACCAGGTCCGCGGCGTCCGGCGCCCCGATGTCCGTGGGGAAGGCCAGATACACCCCGTCGGCGCCGCGCAGCGCCGCGTCCCAGGTCCCGGGCTCCTCCCAGTCGAACCGCACCGCGCCCGACCGGGACGCCGCCCGCACGCCAAGCCCGGCGGCCCGCGCCGCGTCGGCGACCCGTCGCCCCGTACGACCGGTCGCCCCGGTCACCAGCACCGTCCGTGTGTTCCGCTCCGTCTGTGTCATGCCTCCACTGAACCGCCGCGCGCCGCCCGCCGACATCGTCGAGCCGCTCACCGCCATACGCGTCCGTCCAGCTGCCTCTGCGCTGCCCCATTACGCTGCCCCCATGGACGTACTCGCAGGGCTCCTCGAAGGGCCGAGGGCGCGCGGGGCCTTCATGATCCGGGCCTGCTTCGAGCCGCCGTGGGCCGTACGGATCGCCGACGAGGCGCCGCTCTCCGTGATGATCATGGAGGAGGGCGAGGCGTGGCTCCTGCCGGAGGGCGACGAGGACAAGCCCCGGCACATCCGCCCCGGCGACATCGCCGTCGCCCGCGGCCCGGCCCCGTACGTCTGCTGCGACGACCCGGCCACCGAGCCGCGCGCCGAGATCGGCCCCGGCCAGGTGTGCCGCCCGCTCGGCCCCGCGCACATCGGCCGCTACAAGGACCTCGGCGTACGGCAGTGGGGCGAGTCCCCGGACGCCCCGGCGAAGATGCTCATCGGCACGTACCAGCTGCGCGGCGAGCTGACGGCGCGCCTTCTCGACGCGCTGCCCGCACTGCTCGTGCTGCCCACCGAGGTGTGGCGCTGCCCGCTCACCCCGCTGCTCGCCGAGGAGCTCGGGAAGGACGGGCCCGGCCAGGACGTCGTCCTCGACCGCCTCCTCGACCTGCTGCTCATCACCTCCCTGCGGGCCTGGTTCTCCCGCCCCGAGGCCGACGCGCCCGCCTGGTACCGGGCGATGGGCGACCCGGTCGTGGGCGGCGCGCTGCGCCTCGTCCAGGACGATCCCGCCCACCCCTGGACGGTCGTCGAGCTCGCCGAGCGGTGCGGCGTCTCGCGGGCCGCGCTCGCCCGCCGCTTCACGGAACTCGTGGGCGAGCCCCCGATGGCGTACCTGACCGGCTGGCGCCTCGCGCTCGCCGCGGACCTGCTGCGCGAGGGGGAGGCGACCGTCGCGGCGATCGCCCGGCGCGTCGGCTACGGCAGCGCGTTCGCCCTGTCCACCGCGTTCAAGCGGGAGTACGGGGTGAGCCCGCAGGAGTACCGGGCATGACCGGGGGATACGAGGAGCGGGCGGCATCGCGGGTGCCCGGCGCGACGGTGTGGACCCGGACGGTGGCGCGGGGCGGGGGAGCGGCCTCGCCCGTCCTGCCCGACGGCTGCATGGACCTGATCTGGAGCGAGGGCCGCCTGTTCGTGGCCGGGCCCGACACGCGCGCCCACCCCACGGGCCCCGGCGAGGGCCGCCGCTTCGCGGGCATCCGCTTCGCCCCCGGCACGGCGCCCGGCTATCTCGGCGTACCGGCACACGAACTCCGGGACACCCGCGTCGAGTTGGCGGACCTGTGGCGCGGCGCCGAGGCCCGGCGGCTGACCGAACGGCTTGACGCGGCCGCCGACCCGGCGTCCGAACTGGAGGCCCTGGCAGCCCGCCTCGCCGACACCGCGGGCCCGCCCGACCCGCTGCTCACCCACGTGGCGCGGGCGCTCGACGCGGGCCGCACCGTCACGTCCGTCGCCGAGGAGACCGGCCTCGGCGCCCGCACCCTGCACCGCCGCTCCTTGGCCGCGTTCGGCTACGGCCCCAAGACCCTCGCCCGCGTCCTGCGGCTGCAACGGGCCCTGGCGCTGGCCCGCACCGACGTCCCGTTCGCCGAGGCGGCGGCCCGCGCCGGGTACACGGACCAGGCCCATCTGGCGCGGGACGTGCGGGAGTTGACCGGAACGACGCTGGGGCGGCTGCTGCTCAGGTGAGCGGCGCGAACAGGTCCACCTGATTCCCGTCCGGGTCGAGCACGACGGCGTACCGCTGCCCCCACGGCGCGTCCCACGGCTTGGCCTCGCCGTGACTCCCCGCCCCGGTCAGCTCCTCGTACGCGGCGTCGACGCCCGCGGCGTCCCCGCAGTGGAACGCGAGCGCGATGCGGCCCCGGCCGTGCTCCTCGGCGGCCGGGACCGGGTCGAACATCAGCCGGATGCCGCCCGCCAACTCCGCTTCCACGTGCGGAAGTTGCTCCGCACCTTCGGGGAAGGTGAGGCCGAGGCGGCGGTAGAAGGCCAGCGAGGCGGACAGGTCGGTGGTGGCGACGCCGATGGCGTCCATGCGGATTCGGATCTCGTTCATGGGTCCACCGTAGGAAGCGCGACCGTGACCCGTCTTGTACGAAACGGACACCGCCCGTCTCCTTGTGCGCGCCCCGAAACCGCCGTACACGAGGCATATGGCCTATAACGAGACTCTCGTAGCGACCGCGCCGCCCGCGAGCCCGGTCACGCTGGAAGCCGATTACGACCCGGCCGTCTCCCGGTGGCTGTGGCTGGTGAAGTGGCTGCTCGCGCTGCCGCACTACGTCGTCCTGGCATTCCTCTTCGTGGGCTCCGCCCTCGCCACCCTTGTCGCCCTGTTCGCGATCCTGTTCACGACCCACTACCCGCGCCTCCTCTTCGACTTCAACGTCGGGGTGATGCGCTGGGCGTGGCGCGTCGGCTACTACTCGTACGGGTCCCTCGGCACCGACCGCTACCCGCCGTTCACGCTCGGCCCGGCCCCCGACTACCCGGCCCGCCTCGACGTCGCCTACCCCGAGCACCTCTCGCGCGGCCTGGTCCTGGTCAAGTGGTGGCTGCTCGTGCTGCCCCAGTGGCTGATCGTGTCGCTGCTCGTGGGCGGCTCCGGCACGGCGGGCGGCGTCGCGGGCCTGCTCACGTTCTACGCGGCCGTCGCCGTCCTGTTCACCGGGACGTACCCGCGCGGCATGTACGACCTCAACATCGGCCTGCACCGCTGGGCGGCGCGCGTCGCCGCGTACGGGGGACTGATGACGGACACGTACCCGCCGTTCCGCCTCGACCAGGGCGAGCGCGAGCCCTACTAGCCTCCGGGCATGCCCGTCACGACACTCGTGCACACCCGCACCGCCGACTACCGCCACGACTCCATCCCGCACGCCGTCGAGGCCCTGCGCACGCTCGGCTTCGACGTGCGGCACACCGAGGACCCGGCCGACTTCGAGCGGGCGCTCGACACCCGCCCCGACACGGTCGTCTTCCTCTCCACCAGCGGCGACGTCCTCACCCCCACCGGACGCGCGCGGCTCGCGGCGTACGTCGACGGGGGCGGCGGCTTCGTCGGCGTGCACGCGGCGGCCTGCACCGAGTACGGCTGGCCCTACTACGGGGACCTCCTCGCGGCCCGCTTCGACCGGCACCCCGCGTACCAGCCCGGCCGCGTCCGCGTCACCGACCACGAGCACCCGGCGACCCAACACCTGCCGCCCGACTGGGAGTTCACCGACGAGTGGTACGACTTCCGTTCCGACCCGCGCGAGGACCCCACCGTGCGGGTCCTCGCGTACGCCGACGAATCCTCGTACTCGGGCGCGGCCATGGGCGGCGACCACCCGCTGGTGTGGTGCAGGGATCCCGCGCGGCCCGGCCCCGGCCGCATGTTCTACACGGCACTGGGCCACGCCACGGAGGCCTACGCCGACCCGGCCTTCCGGACACACCTGGCGGGCGCGATCCACTGGACGGCGCACAAGTCCTAACGGCCGAGCGCCGCCGCGATCCCCGCCACGGCGTCCGGCCCGACCCGGCAGCAGCCGCCGATCAGCCGGGCCCCGGCGTCCCGCCACGCGGTCACCCGGTCCGGCGCGAACGTGGCACGGCCCGCCCACCCGCGCGCCTCGGCGTCCCACTCCTCGCCGCTGTTGGGGTAGACGACGACGGGTTTGCCGGTGACCCGCGCGGCGGTCCGCACCGCGCCCTCCACGTCTCCCGGGGCGCAGCAGTTGACGCCGACCGCGACGACCTCCTCGGTGTCGGCAGCCACCGCGAACGCCTCCGCCAACGGCTGCCCGGCACGCGTCCTGTCGCCCTCCACGCTGTACGAAAGCCAGGCCGGCACCCCGAGCCCCCGCACCGCCCGCACCAGCGCCCGCGCCTCGTCCGCGTCGGGCACCGTCTCCAGGGCGAACGCGTCGGGCGCCGCCTCGGCGAGCACTTCGAGGCGCGGCCGGTGGAACGCGTACAGCTCCTCCTCGCTCAGCCCGTACCGCCCCCGGTACTCGGACCCGTCGGCGAGCATCGCCCCGTACGGCCCGGCGGACGCGGCCACCCACAGGGGTCGGTCGAACCCGGTGGCCGCATCGCGCGCCAACTCCACACTGGAGGCGATGAGTTCACGGGCCCTCTCGCGCCCGATCCCGCGCCGCGCGAACCCCTCGAAGGTGGCCTGATAGCTCGCCGTGATGGCGACATCGGCCCCCGCCTCGTAGTACGCGCGATGCGCCGCGACGACCGCCTCCGGCTCCTCGGCGAGCAGCCGCGCCGACCACAGCTCGTCGCTCAGATCGTGCCCGGCGGCCTCCAACTGGTTGGACAGGCCGCCGTCGAGGACGAGCGTGCCGGAGGTGACGGTGCGGGTGAAGGAATCGCTGGTCATGGTCCTGACGCTATCCGGCCCCGGCCGCCTACCGCACCGTGAGCACGAGCTTGCCCGTCACCCGCCCCGTGTCGCCCTCCGCGTGCGCCTTGGCGGCCTCGGTCAGCGGATACGTGTCCGCCACGTGCACCGCGAGCTTCCCCGACGTGACGAGGTCGGTGACCGCGCGCATCCCCGCCTGATCGTGCTCGACGAGCATCGCGGTGGCCCGCACGCCCAACTCGGCGGCCCGCGCCGTGACTTCGTCGAAGTCGACCGGCAGCAGCGAGACGAGGATGCCGCCCGGCTTCAGCACGTCCAGGGAGCGCAGCCGGTCCGCGCCGCCGAGGGTGTCGAGGACGACGTCGAGGTCACCGGTCTCGGCCGCGAAGTCGGCGGTGCGGTAGTCGATGACCTCGTCGGCGCCCAGGCCCCGTACGAACTCGTGCTTGGCGGCCGACGCGGTCCCGATGACGTACGCGCCGCGCGCCTTGGCGATCTGTACGGCCACGTGTCCCACGCCGCCGGCCGCGGCGTGGATCAATACCCGCTGGCCCGGGGCCAGTTGGGCGACATCGACGAGGGCCTGCCAGGCGGTGAGCCCGACGAGCGGCAGCGCGCCCGCCTCGACATGGCTCAGCCCCGCGGGCTTCGGCACGAAGGCGCGGGCGGGCCCGGCCACGTACTCGGCGTGCGAACCGGCCCCGTACGGGTAGGGCAGCATGCCGAGCACCTCGTCGCCCGGCTCGAACAGCGAGACGCCGAGCCCCACGGACTCGACGACCCCGGACACGTCCCAGCCGAGCACGAACGGCGGCTCGCCGAGGAACAGGCCGAACGCGCGGTGCTTGTAGTCGGTCGGGTTGAGGCCCGCCGCGTGCACGGCGACCACGATCTGCCCGATGCCCGGCTTCGGCCGCGGAACGTCGATCTCGTGGAGCACCTCGGGCGCCCCGAGGGTGTCCTGGCCGATGGCCTTCATGCTGGCGGTCGCGGTGGTGGTCACGGTGGTGTTGTCGTCGCTCATAGGACCAGCCTGCGCCCGCGGGGGCGGCACCGACAATGGCAAGATGGTCATTCGGCGATAGAATCGTGCCATGAGTGGCACGCCCGAAACGACTGGAACGCCCGAAGGCCAGCCCCACCGCGTGGTCGTGCTCGCGCTCGACGGGGTCTACCCCTTCGAGCTCGGCATCCCGAAGCGGGTCTTCGGCTCGGCGGGCACCGCCTACGAGGTGCTGACCTGCGCCGCGGCCGAGGACCGCACCGTCCGCACGGACGCCGACTTCACGATCACCGTCGCGCACGGCCCGGAGGCGCTGGAGAGCGCGGACACCGTGATCGTCCCGCCGTACGACATGGCGCGCATCGGCGAGCCGCTGCCCGCCGCCGAACGGGCCGCGCTCGCCCGGATCCGGCCCGGCGCCCGCACCGTCTCCATCTGCACGGGAGCGTTCGCGCTCGCCGCCGCCGGGATGCTCGACGGCCGCCGCGCCACCACGCACTGGGCGCTCGCGGACCGCTTCCGCCGGATGTTCCCGCACGTCGCCCTGGACCCGGACGTGCTGTTCGTCGAGGACGGCGAGGTGCTGACGTCCGCGGGCGCGGCCTCGGGGCTCGACGTCTGCCTGCACCTGGTGCGCTCCGACCACGGCAGCGCCCTCGCCAACTTCGTGGCCAAGTGCTGCGTCGTCCCGCCGTGGCGCGAGGGAGGCCAGGCCCAGTACATCGAGCAGCCCGTCCCCGACGAGGGCGACAGCGGCACCGCGCCCGCCCGCGCCTGGGCCCTGGAGCGCCTCGACCGGCCGCTCGCGCTGCGGGAGTGGGCCGCGCACGCCCGGATGAGCCCGCGCACCTTCGCCCGCCGCTTCCAGGAGGAGACGGGCACGAGCCCGGGCCGCTGGCTGATCCTGCAGCGCGTGCACCGCGCCCGCCACCTGCTGGAATCCACGGACCTCCCGGTCGACCGCATCGCGGCGGAGGTCGGCTTCGCCACCGGCACCTCCCTGCGCCAGCACCTGCACGCCACGATCGGGGTCACCCCGCAGGCGTACCGCCGCACGTTCCGGGCGGGCCCGGTGACCGCCTCCGGGTGATCACCGGGTCGCACTCCCTCGGGTCATACCCCCTCGGGCCACTCCCACCGCTCCAGGTCCCGCAGCCACGCCCGGGCATTGCTGTCGGACGGGGCGCGCCAGTCGCCGCGCGGCGACAGGGAACCGCCCGCCGACACCTTCGGGCCGTTCGGCATCGCGGACCGCTTGAACTGCGCGAACTGGAAGAAGCGCCGGCAGAAGTACTCCAGCCAGTGCTTGATCTCCGCGAGGTCGTACGCGCCGCGCTTGTCCTCCGGGAAGCCGGGCGGCCACTCGCCCGCCGCCACGTCCCGCCAGGCGTGCCACGCCAGGAACGCGATCTTCGAGGGCCGGAAGCCGTACCGCAGCACGTGGTACAGCGTGAAGTCGTGCAGCGCGTACGGGCCGATCTTCGACTCGGTGGACTGCAGCTCCTCGCCGGGGACCAGCTCGGGGCTGATCTCCGTGTCGAGGATCGCGGTGAGGATCTTCCCGGCCTCGTCGCCGAACTGGCCGCTGCTGACGACCCAGCGGATGAGGTGCTGGATGAGCGTCTTGGGCACGCCGCTGTTGACGTTGTAGTGGCTCATCTGGTCGCCGACGCCGTACGTGCACCAGCCGAGCGCCAGCTCGGACAGGTCGCCGGTGCCGAGGACGATGCCGCCGCGCTGGTTGGCGAGCCGGAACAGGTAGTCGGTGCGCAGGCCCGCCTGGACGTTCTCGAAGGTGACGTCGTACGCCGGCTCGCCGTCCGCGAAGGGGTGGTTCATCTCGCGGAGCATCAGCCGGGCGGTGTCCGTGATGTCGAGTTCGGCGGCCGTGACGCCGAGCGCCTTCATGAGCGCGTGCGCGTTGGACTTGGTGTGCTCGCCCGTCGCGAAGCCCGGCATCGTGAAGGCCAGGATGTCGGTGCGGGGGCGGCCCGCACGGTCCATCGCGCGGGCCGCGACGATCAGGGCGTGCGTGGAGTCGAGGCCGCCGGAGACACCGATGACGATCTTCGGGTCGCCGATCGCGCCCATGCGCTGCACCAGGCCCGAGACCTGGATGTTGTACGCCTCGTAGCAGTCCTGGGCGAGCCGCTCGGCGTCGGCGGGCACGAACGGGTAGCGCTCGACGCGGCGCTTGAGACCCAGGTCGGTGCTCGTCGGCGGGTCCAGGTGGAAGTCCACCCTGCGGAAGTCGCCGGTGCGCGCGGCGTGCGTGCGGCGGTTGTCGTCGAACGTGCCCATCCGCTGCCGCTCCTGGCGCAGCAGGTCCAGGTCGAGGTCGGCGACGGCGTGCTGGTCGCCGAGCGGGAAGCGCTCCGTCTCGGCGAGCAGCACCCCGTTCTCGTAGATCATGGTCTGGCCGTCCCACGAGAGGTCCGTGGTGGACTCGCCCGCTCCGGCCGCCGCGTACACGTACGCGGCCAGGCAGCGGGCCGACGCCGAGCGGCACAGCAGCTTGCGGTCCTCCGCGCGGCCGACCGTGATGGGGCTGCCGGAGAGGTTGAGGAGCACGGTCGCACCGGCGAGGGCGGCCTCCGCGCTGGGCGGCACCGGGACCCACATGTCTTCGCACACCTCGGCGTGCAGGACGAGCCCCGGGACGTCCTCGGCCGCGAAGAGGAGGTCCGTGCCGAAGGGCACCTCGGCGCCCCCGACCCGGATCGTGCCGCCGCGCTCGTCGTCGCCCGCCGCGATCTGGCGCTTCTCGTAGAACTCCCGGTAGGTGGGGAGGTACGACTTGGGCGCCGCGCCGAGGATCCGGCCGCGGTGGACGACGACCGCGCAGTTGTAGATGCGGTTGCGGTGGCGCAGCGGCGCGCCGACCACGAGCACCGGCAGGAGGTCCGCGGAGCCCGTGACGATGTCGGCGAGCGCGTCCTCCACCTCGTCGAGGACCGGGTCCTGGAGCACCAGATCCTCGATGGAGTAGCCGCACAGACCCATCTCGGGGAAGAGGGCGACGGCGACTCCGTCCTCGGCGCAGCGGCGGCCCTGGCGCAGGACGGCCTCCGCGTTGGTGCGCGGGTCGGCGATGGCGGCATGGCCGGTGCACGCGGCGACCCGCGCGAAACCGTGACTGTAGATCGACCGGAAGTTCACCCTTCCATGATGTCAACCGGGCCGTGGCCGTGCGCGGCGGGGAGCCGTCACATTCCGATCGCGGCGTGAGCGAAGTGGTTCGGGTGGGTTCTCGTTCGGGGAGACTTCCCTGTGATTCCCGTACGCGCTACGGGAGTTGTGCGAGCGTCTTCGCGACGTGCGCGGGGAGCACGCGGACAGGGGGAAGCGTGGAGATCAGGTTCTCGGCCGCGCAGGGCGAAGCGGGCGTACGGGGTGCGGGCGGCGACAAGGAACTGGAGTCGCTGCGGGACTGGCTGGAGGACGACGACCAACTGCGGTCCGAAGGGATGCGCGTCGAGAGTGTCTACCAGGACCGGCCCGGTGCGATGGGTGACTTGCTCGAATGGTTCGGGGTCGCGTGCGGAGCGGCGTCCCTGGCGATCGAGGTGACGCACAGCGTCCGCGGCTGGTGGCGCAGCCGCGGACACGAGGGCGAGCTCACGTTCGTCGTGCGGGGCGAGGACGTCGAGCGGATCGGCGGACTGCTGCGCGACATCGGCCTGCGTGAGGGCGAGGGTGAGGGCGAGCACGGCGACGAGGGAGCGCCGCAATGACGCAGGCCGTGCCCGGCGAGGGCGCAGTACAGCACCGCGTCGACCCGAAGAAGTCGGCTTGCCTGCTGATCGGGGTCAACGACTACCGGCACGACTCGATGGAGCGCCTCGACAGCGTCCAGCGCAACCTGGAGCAGCTGACTGAGGTGCTGCTCGACCCGGCCGTCGGCGGCTTCGAGAGCGACCGGGTCACCGTGCTCGCCAACCCGCTCGCCGCCCGCCAGGTGACCGCCGCGATCGAGGCCGCGGGAGAGCTCGCCGCCGAGGACACGCTGATCGTCTACTACGCGGGCCACGGCATGCGCGACGGCGAGGACAACCGGCTGTTCCTGACGCTGCCCGACACGGAGCGGGGACAGCCGGAGACCTGCGTCGACACCAAGTACGTACGCAAGGCCATCAGCCGCTCGCCCGCTCCCAGGACCGTGCTCATCCTGGACTGCTGCTACAGCGCCCAGTGGACGCGCGACGGCTCGATGTCCGGGGGAGAGAGCGGAGGCGAGGTCGCAGCCCGCTCCGTCCGCGACCTCAAGGGCCTCTATCTGATGGCCTCGTCGCCGCACAACCGTGCCTCGCACGCCCCCGACCCGGACCACTGCTCCGTGTTCACCGGCGCGCTGGTGGAGGTGCTTCAGCAGGGCGACGCCGAGGCGGGCGAGTCGATCCGCCTGAAGGATGTCTTCGACCGGGTCCGTACGCGGGTCGAGGAGTGGGTGGCCCGGCAGGAGCGGAGCGACGCGTCGGCCCCGCTGTCCACGGACGAGAACGGGCTGGGCGAGTACGCCTTCGTACGCAACGCCGCCCGCAAGCCCGCCCCCGACCCGCCCGCGGCCCCGGCGCCGCCGCCGCACCGGGGGCGCGCCCTGGCCGTCGGCCTCGCGCTCGGGCTCACCGCCGGGTTCGGCGCGCCGTACGTCGGGGACAAGCTGGACAAGCCCGCCCACCACGAGGCACGCGGCGCGTGCTCGCCCCGCGCGGCCCTGCTCGACCACTCCGACGACCTGGACAAGGACGAGGTGGAGAACGAGCCGGTGGCGGGCCTCTCCGGCCTCGCGTACGCGCCCGACGACCCGAAGAAGGTCTACGCGGTGGCCGACAACGACGCCACGCGGATCTTCCCGATCGAGCTCCGCTCGCCCAGTGAGCTGGCGCCGCAGGCCCAGCGGGCGCGCACCCTGCGCACGGCCGAGGGCGCCTCGCTCGGCGACTGGTTCGACGCCGAGGCCATCGCCGTGGAGAAGGGCGGGCGGACGGCGCTCGTCGCCGGCGAGACCGGTCCCTCCATCCGCCGCTTCGACCTGCGCACGGGCCGCCAGACGGGTGACCCGCTGCCGCTGCCCAAGGCATTCGAGATCTACCCGAAGGGTGCCGCGACGGCCGGCCACACCATCGAGTCCATGACCCTGTCGCCGGGCGACAGGTACCTGTTCGTCGCGCTGGAGACGCCGCTCGCCGCCGACGGTGACGAACGTGGCCGCAACCTCCTGCGCATCCAGCGCTACGAGCGGCACGCCGACGGCGACTTCACCCCCGACGTCCAGTACGCCTACCGGGGCGACGAGGGGCTCGGCCTCGCGGACCTCGTCGCCGTGTCCGAGACCCGGCTGCTCGCCCTGGAACGGCAGTACGTGGGAGGCCTGGGGAACGCGATCCACGTCAAGGACCTCTCACTCGCCGGTGCCCAGAACGTGACCGACACGAAGCAGCTGTACGGAGCGCCCGCCGACGTCTACGTCACGAGCCGGGCCCTCTTCGACCTCGACCGGTGCCCCGCGGGCAGTCCGGGCGAGGTGAACGCCGACGGGAACGCCCAATCGAACCCGCTCCTCGACAACGCGGAGGGCATGACCCTCGGCGCCTCCATCAAGACCGGACGGTACAAGGGCCGCAGGCATCTGCTCCTCGTCTCGGACGACAACCGGAACAAGGAGCAGACCACCCGCCTCTACTCGTTCGCCGTCAGGCTGTGACCGGCGCCAACTGTGCGAAGGTGAACGAGAATTCGGCCGGCACGGGCGTGAGCCGGTACTGAGGCAGCACACCCGGCCCGCAGGACTGCGAGCCGATGCCCTGCTGCGCGTGGTCGAGATGCACCCACAGCGTGTCGCCCGGCGTCAGGTCCGTGCGGTGGGCGGCCGCGTCGAGCTGCTGCGTCGTCCAGCGGCGGGCCGTCAGCGCGTAGGCCGGCTCGCCCTCGATGCGCAGGCCGCCGAGCTCCGCCCAGCGGACGTCGACCCGGGCCCCGTTCTCCTGCGGCCGCACGTACGGGGTGTGCAGCCCGGCCACGTCGGACTCCCACAGGCCGAGCCGCGCCGCCGCCCGCGTGTCCGGGTACGCCTCGCCGGGCCCGCCGCCGAACCAGCGCACGCCCAAGTCCCCCACGGGCAGCCCGAGCCGGACACCGAGCCGGGGGAGCGGGAGCCGCCAGTCGCCCTCGGGGACGACGGACACGGTGAGCCGCAGCCGCCGCTCGTCGGCCGTCCAGCGGTAGTCCGCCCGCAGCCCGATGTCCCGGCTCGCAGGACCGACCCGGGTGCGCACGGTCAGCGCCTCCCCGTCCGACTCGACGCCGTCCACACGGTGTTGCATGCGGTGCAGGCCGAACGTCCGCCACAGCAGCCCGATCCGCTCGTCGTCCTGCCAGCTCGCGCCGTCGTCGTTGTCCGTGGGGGCGCGCCACACGTCGAGCCGGGGAGCGGAGGCCAGTGTCACGCCGCCGATGGCGCGCAGGTCGCCGGTGCGGGCGTCGAAGGTGGCGGGGCCGAGCGTGAGAATGCCGTCGGTGGTGCGTGGAGAAGCGCCAACTGCCGTGCGGACCACGGACGTTCGAGAGCGCGGGGTGCTCTGACCCCACGCCACCTCATGGCCGTCACCGTCCAGGGCCCGGACCGTCCAGTAACCGTCACTCGCCCCGGGCGCCGACAGCTTCACGTCGGCGGACTCGCCGGGGCCGAGCGGCGGAACGGTGAGGGTGCCGCGCTCGGCGGCCTTGCCCTCCACCTCGTACGCCCAGTCGAAGGAGAGGTGGGACAGGTCGCGGAAGTCGTAGCGGTTGGTGACACGTACCGCCCCGGCGTCCCCGTCGACGGCGATCCGGACGGGCTCGATCACCTTCTTGAACTCGACGAGCCCCGGCGACGGCGTCCGGTCGGGGAACAGCAGCCCGTCGCAGACGAAGTTCCCGTCGTGCAGCTCCTCGCCGAAGTCGCCGCCGTACGCGTACCCGTACCGCTCGTCGGCGATCCCGTGGTCGATCCACTCCCAGACGAACGCGCCCTGAAGCCGGTCGTACTTCTCGAACAGCCGCTGGTAGTCGGCGAGTCCGCCCGGCCCGTTGCCCATGGCGTGCGCGTACTCGCACTGGATGAAGGGCAGGCCGCGGCGCCGCTCCGGGCCGCCGTCGAGGCCCCGGCCGATCCGCTCGACCTCGGCGTGATCGGCGTACATGCGCGAATAGACGTCGGTGTCACGGCAGTTGATGTCGCCCTCGTAGTGGACGAGGCGCTCGGGGTCGCGCGCGCGGATCCACTCGGCCATGGCGGTGAGCCCGCGCCCGGTGCCCGCCTCGTTGCCCAGCGACCACAGCACGATGGACGGGTGGTTCTTGTCGCGCTCGACCATGCGGGCGGCCCGGTCGAGCAGCGCGGGGGTCCAGCGCTCGTCGTCGACGGGGTTGTCGCGCCAGCCCTGCTCGACGAAGCCGTGGGTCTCCAGGTCGCACTCGTCGATCACCCACAGCCCGTACTCGTCGCAGAGGGAGAGGAAGGCCGGGTGGGGCGGGTAGTGGGAGGTGCGGACGGCGTTGATGTTGTGGGACTTCATCAACTCGACGTCGCGGCGCATGGTGTCGAGGTCGAGCGCGCGGCCGTGCTCGGGGTGCCACTCGTGCCGGTTGACGCCCTTGAACAGGACCGGCGTGCCGTTGACCTTGATCAGGCCGTCGGACAGCTCCACGGTGCGGAAGCCGATCCGCAGCGGCACCCGCTCACCGGCCGTCACCAGCTCACCGTCGTACAGACGCGGCGTCTCGGCCGTCCACGGCTCGACGGCGACGGCCACGGACTCCCCGGTGGCCACGTCCACGCCCAGCTCGGGCACGGTGATCCGCCCGGCCACCGCACTGTCGACGCGGAGTGTGCCGAGGCCGGTGGTGTGGTCGTAGGAGGCGTGCGTGAAGAAGTCCCCGGCGCCGCCGGCGGGACGGTGCAGCAGGGTCACGTCGCGGAAGATGCCGGGCAGCCACCACTGGTCCTGGTCCTCCAGGTAGGAGCCCGCCGACCACTGGTGCACGCGGACCGCCAGCACGTTGCCGGTGGGGGCGAGGAGGTGGCCGACCTCGAACTCGTGCGGCAGCCGGCTGCCCTTGAACTCGCCCAGCTCCGTGCCGTTCAGCCACACCCGCGCGCAGGACTCGACTCCGTCGAAGCGGACCACGGCCGACCCGTCATCGGGCCAGTCGCCGGGCAGGTCGAAGACGCGCAGATGGTCCCCGGTGGGGTTCTCGTCGGGGACGCGGGGTGGGTCGACGGGGAAGGGGTAGAGGACGTTCGTGTAGGCGGGCGCGCCGTGCCCCTGCAACACCCAGTGCCCGGGTACGGAGACGTCGCTCCAGCCGTCGGCCTCGTACCCCGGGGAGGCGAAGGAGCCGTCGTGCGCGTCGGCCCGCGCCGCCAGTCGAAAGCTCCAAGTGCCGTTCAACGAAAGCGAGTTGGCGGACGATTCGGCGTACCAGGCCCGGGGCGGGAGCGCGCCGTGGCCGGGGGACGGGTCGGTTACGTAGGCGATGGACATGACGCTCCCTAAGTCGAGTCCGTTGCTTCGAGCCCCTTGGGGCATTTCTTGAGCGGGCACATCACGCGCCCACGAATCCCTCCAGCGCGAACGTCGCCGCCCCGAGACTCACCGGATCCGTGGGAACGGGCGAAAGAACGATCTCGGCCGCTCCGAACGGCCCCGCGAGCGCATGCCGTGCCACGGCCGTCCGCACCTCGCGCAACAGCGGCTCACCGAGCCGCCCCGCCACCCAACTGCTGAGCACCACGACCTCGGGGTTGAGCAGATTGACCAGGTCACCGACCGCCGCCCCGAGATACCGCGCGGTCTCCCGCACCACATCCAGCGCCTCGGCGGAGCCCTCCGCCGCGGCCCGCCCGATGGCCGAGATCGTGGCGGTCTGGTCGTCCGGGTGCAGCAGCGGCGAGCCGGGACACAGCTCCCGCAGGGTGCGCATGATGCCCGGCGCCCCCACGTACGCCTCCACGCACCCCCGGTCCCCGCAGTGGCACGGCCGCCCGTCGAGCACGAGCGTGGTGTGCCCCCACTCGCCGGCGCTGTTGGTGACACCCCGGTGCAGCGCCCCGCCGAGCGCGAGCCCCGCGCCGACACCGGTGCCGAGGTTGACGACGACCGCGTCGTCCCGCCCGCGCGCCGCCCCGAACCACAGCTCGGCGACGGTGGAGGCGCGCAGCGGATTGTCCAGGTAGAGGGGTACGTCGAGGTGCTGGGCGAGGAGTTCGCGCAGCGGTACCGCGCCGTGCCAGCCCCAGTTCGGGGCGTACACGCTGATGCCGCCCTCGCGGTCGACGAGCCCTGGCATGCAGACGCCGACGCCGAGCACGGGCCCGGCGCCGGCGATCACGGCGGTGTCGAGCACGGCCCGGACGGCGTCGGCGATCACGGCGGCCACGTGCCCCGGATCGTGCGCACCCGGCCGCAGTTCGCGGTCGGCGCGGGCGGTGACCCGCAGGTTCAGGTCGAACAGCTCGGCGTGCACATACGTCTCCGCGACGTCCACGCCGACGAGCGAACCGTGCCCCGCGTCGACGGACACGAGGCCGCGGGGCCGCCCGCCCGCCGAGTCCACGAAGCCACCCGTGACCAGGATGCCGAGGTCGAGCAGTTCCCCGACGAGCGTGGCGACGGTCGCCGAGCTGAGGCCCGTCTCGGCGGCCAGCTCCTGCCGGGAGACGGCGGTCCTGCCGAGGCAGCGGCGCAGCACCTCGTACCGGTTCGCCGTCCGTATGTCGCGGGACGTGCGCTTCATGCCGTCAGGCTAGGAGCGCCGGACGGACTTCGACAAGGGGTTGGAGAAAGGGCTTTCAAAAGTCGCCCACTCGGCGGCCTCACGCACCCCGCGGCAGCATCCCCCGCACGAACGCGTTGCTGAACTTGCCCTCCGGATCGAGCCGTTCGGCCAGCGCCACGAAGTCCGCGGCGCGCGGATACCGCTCGGCGACCCGCGCGGGATCGGCCGTGAAGACCTTCCCCCAGTGCGGCCGCGGCCCGAACTCCCGCAGCCGTTCCTCCACCAGCGAGACCACCGGAAGCACCCGCTCCGCGTTCGCGACCCACGTGAAGTGGAAGGCGACCGTGTCCCGGCCGTACGCGGGGCTGAGCCACTGTGTGTCGGCGGCTACCGTGCGCACCTCGCAGACCTGGAGCACCGGGGCGATCCGCTCGCGCACCGCGTCGAGGGCGGTCAGCGCGGCGACGGCGTGCTCGCGCGGCAGCAGGTACTCCGACTGCAGCTCGTCGCCGCTGCTCGGCGTGAACTCCGCCCGGAAGTGCGGCAGCCGCTCGTGGCAGGGCCCCGGCACCCCGAACTGCTCGGTGCAGTGCACGGCGGGCATCCCCGGCACCGGGTGCGCGGCCTCGACGGCGGACTCGGCCCACGGGAAGTCCAGCGGGTCCGGCATCCGCCGCTTCACCCAGACCTGGTCGAAGCGCGGCCCGCGCCAGCCGGTGAACAGGCTCACGCTGTACGCGGCGGACGACACGGCCTCGAAGTCGAGCCCCTGGAAGGGAAGTTCACGGAACACGTGCTGCGCGACGTCGAAGGACGGCTCCACGTCCAGGGTCAACGACAGCACCACGCCGAGCGCGCCGAGGGAGACGACCGCCCCCTCGAACCCGGCGTCCCCGCGCGCGAGCGTGACCGGTTCCCCGTCCCCGGTCAGGATCTCCACGGCCCGCACCGCCTCGGCCAGCGACCGGTTGTCGTTGCCCGAACCGTGCGTGCCGGTGGCCACCGAACCGGCGACGGAGATGTGCGGCAGCGAGGCCATGTTGGGCAGCGCGAGCCCGTGCGTGTGCAGGGCCGCGGCCAGCTCGGCGTAGCGCACGCCGCCGCCCACCCGGACGGTGCGCTCCGCGGTGTCGACGTCGATCCCGCTCGGCAGCCCACCGAGTGACACGAGCACGCCGTCGCGCTCCGCGTCCACGTCGGCGATCCGGTTGAACGAGTGCCCGCTGCCGAGCACCCGTATGTGCCCGCTCTTGACGACGACCGCACGCAACTCGTCGAGCGTGACCGGCCGGTGCAACCGATCGGCGGCGAAGGTGATGTTGCGGGCCCAGTTGGTGACAGCCGTCACGGCGCGCCTTTCTGCGATTCCAGCCCCGCCGGCGTTTGAGGCGCGGGGACCGGGGCGGAGCCCCGAGGCCGCAACGCTACGGGTACCGATGAACTACCGGCACCCCCACGGGAGTACCGGTCTCGGTGTCATGGCCGGCCGCGGCGTGATCACCGAAGAGGCCTCCGTGACGATCCGCTCCGGCGCGCCCGATGACGGCGGGTCGGCCGACGCCGAGCTCGGCCTGTGGGCCGGGACCCTGCCGCTGAACGCCCGCTGGGGCGCCCCCACGGCCGATCCGCTGCTGCCCGTCGGCATCACCGCGCCCGCCCACATCGTGGCCCGAGCGGGGACCCGGCACGGCTGACCGGCGGCCGGGGCGTACCGTGAGGAGTCGAGAAACCGTAGAAAACGCTGCACAGCAGAGGGTCGAGGAGTAACGGGATGCAGAGCCGTACGGCGCTGGTAGAGGACCTGATGGAGCGCTTCCCGCACGTTCCGAGGGAAGCGGTCTTCAAGGAGGACCTGCTGCGCGGCGGCGTCGCCTTCGACGCGTCGGCGCTGAGCGACAACGAGGACGGCGAGGTCAAGCCGAAGTCGTACTTCATCTTCTCCTTCGACCACGGCACCCTCCCGGAGCTGGGCGAGGCCGCGCTGCGCCGCCCGCCCGAGGAGATCGTCCTCACCGGCGGCCCCTACGACCTGCGCCGCACGGTCGTCTCGGTGCGCGTGAACCCGAGCTCGCCGTACCGCGTCGCGGCGAACGAGGACGGCATGCTCGGCCTGTACCTCGACGGCAAGCGGATCTCCGACGTGGGCGTGCCGCCGATGCCGGAGTACTACCGGCACAAGCTCTCCAACGGGAAGTCGGTCATGGAGGTGGCGCCCACGATCCAGTGGGGCTACCTGATCTACCTGACCGCGTTCCGGGTCTGCCAGTACTTCGGCGCCAAGGAGGAGTGCCAGTACTGCGACATCAACCACAACTGGCGCCAGCACAAGGCGGCGGGCCGTCCGTACACGGGCGTGAAGGACGTCGACGAGGTCCTCGAGGCCCTGGAGATCATCGACAAGTACGACACCGCGAAGGCGTCGAAGGCGTACACGCTGACCGGCGGCGCGATCACGTCGAAGGTCCAGGGTCTGGACGAGGCGGACTTCTACGGCCGGTACGCCAAGGCCATCGAGGAGTACTTCCCGGACCGCTGGATCGGCAAGGTCGTCGCCCAGGCGCTGCCCAAGGACGATGTGCAGCGCTTCAAGGACTACGGCGTGCAGATCTACCACCCGAACTTCGAGGTGTGGGACGAGTACCTGTTCAAGATGTACTGCCCCGGCAAGGAGCGCTACGTCGGGCGTGACGAGTGGCACAAGCGGATCCTCGACTCGCGCGAGGTCTTCGGCGCGCGCAACGTGATCCCGAACTTCGTGGCGGGCGTCGAGATGGCCGAGCCGTTCGGCTTCAAGACGGTCGACGAGGCCATCGCCTCCACCACCGAGGGCCTGAACTTCTTCATGTCGAACGGCATCACGCCGCGCTTCACCACGTGGTGCCCCGAGCCGACGACGCCGCTCGGCAAGGAGAACCCGAACGGCGCGCCGCTGGAGTACCACATCCGGCTGCTCGACGCGTACCGCAACGCCATGGACGAGCACGGCCTCTCCTCGCCTCCCGGATACGGTCCGGCGGGTGCGGGCCGGGCCGTGTTCTCGGTCAGCTCGTTCATGGACAGCCTCGCGCCCAACGAAGAGGCCGTGGAGTTCTGACCCCGGTTACGCGGCGGCCTGCTCCTGGGGGAGCGGGCCCGGCGCGTCGATCAGCCGGCCGAGCAGGTCAGGGCGGGCGGCGGGGGAGACGTCCGCGAGCAGCGCGGCCAGGACCGCGATCCGGGTCTGGCCCGCGCGCAGCGTGCCGCTGAGGACGGCGCCCGCGGCGACCAGGTCCACGGCGCCGCCGCCCGTGTAGATCTCGGCCAGCGGGCCCGCGGGTACGCGCGTAGAAACGGCGACGAGGACCCCGCGGCGTACGGCGGCGGACACCGCGTCGACCAGCTCGGGCGTGGCGTTGCCCGCGCCCGTGGCCACCAGCACGATGCCGCGCGCGCCCGCGGCGACGGCCGCGTCGAAGAGCGTGGCGTCGGCGTCGCTGTGGTGCATGACGATGTCGACGCGCGGTATCGCGACATCGGCCTCCGGCCGCGGCAGCGGGGCCGGGCGGCTCGGCTTGTGGCGCAGGTCGACGCGGCCGAAGCCGAGGCGGCCGAGCGGTCCCGCGGACGGGTCGGCGAAGGCGTCGGCCGCGAGGGTCTGGGTCTTCACGGTGCCGCGGGCCGCGTGCACCTTGCCGTCGAAGGCGATGAGCACGCCCATGTCCCGGACGTTCGCGGCGACCTGCAGCGCGTCGTACATGTTCCCCGGTCCGTCGCCCTCGGCCTCGCCGAGCGGCTTCTGGGCGCCGGTGAAGACGACCGGCCGCGGGTCGTCGTGGTGCAGGTCGAGCAGGAACGCGGACTCCTCCAGGGTGTCCGTGCCGTGCGTGACCACGATGCCGTCGACGGCCGGGTCGGCCAGCACCTCGCGCACCGTGCGCAGCAGCGTCAGCTGGAGCTCCGTCGTCATCCGCGAGCTGTTCACGTTGAACAGGTCGACGACGTCCACCTCGACACCCTCCGGCAGCGCGGCCGTCGCCAGCACCGTGTCGCCGCCGGCGTCGGCGGCGTAACCGGTGCCCTGCCAGCGGCTGGCGATGGTGCCTCCGGTGCTGATGAGGGTGATGCGTGCCATGGGACCTGCCTCGCCAAGTGTCGGCGCTCCCGCGCGCGTGGGGAGCGTATGTTCGATCTACAGCAAGGATAAATCGTGATCTGCGCAATCGGATTGCGAATCCTGGCCGATGATCGCGCGAAGCCTGGTGCATGATTGCGCCATGGACCGGATCGACCTGCATATCTTGCGCGAGCTCCAGGAGGACGGCCGCCTGAGCAATCAGGACCTGGCCGCCCGCGTGGGCCTCAGCCCGTCCCCGTGCATGCGCCGCGTGCGGCAGCTGGAGAAGGACGGCGTCATCCAGGGCTATCGCGCGGTCGTCGACCCGGAGGCCGTCGGCCGCGGCTTCGAGGTCCTCGTCTCCATCGAGGTGCGCCGCGACCGCGCCTCCGTCGAGGCCTTCGAGCACGCGCTCCAGGACATTCCCGACGTCATCGAGGCCTACCGGCTCTTCGGCAGCCCCGGCTGCATGCTGCGCATCGCGGTCGCCGACCTCGCCGCGTACGAACGCCTGTGGATCGAGCGGCTCACCGCGCTCGACGGGGTCACCGAGGTGAACTCGCAGATCATCATGAAGCGCGTCAAGGAGCCGAAGGGGCTGCCGGTGTAGCCGACAGCCCCGCCGGTGGCGCGCCTACTGCTCCCGCAGGCTCAGCACGAGCTCGCGCGGCAGCCCGTGCGTGTCGTGCAGATAGTGCAGGTCCTCCTCGGTCAGCGAGCCCTGGAACCGCGGCCGCGACAGCAGCTTCCTGCCGCGCTCCAGGAGCCGGTCGAAGCTCAGCTCCTCGTCGAGCAGCACCTGACGGACGTACGACGGGTCGACGTCCTGGCGGAAGTGGTCGAGGGTGTGCCGGATCAGCTCGACCGGCAGGTCACCGAGGGTGCGGGTCGGGTCCTCGCGGCGCAGCACGGTGAGCACCCGTCGGAGCAGCCGGCGCAGCACGTAGCCGCGCCCGGTGTTCGACGGCCGCACGTCGTCGCCGACGACCACGACGGACGAGCGCAGATGGTCGCTCACCACCCGCAGCGACGGCTCGTCCAGCGGCCACAGGCCCGGAAGGAGCCGCCGCCACGGATCGAAGACGTCGCACTCGAAGACGGACGAGCGGCCCTGGAGCAGCGTGGAAAGACGCTCGACGCCGAGCCCGGTGTCGACGTTGCGCTGGGGGAGCGGCACCAACGAGCCGTCGTCGAGGCGCCGGTAACGCATCGTCACGTGGTTCCACATCTCCACCCAGCGCTCGTCCTTGGTCGGGCTCGACTCCGGCGGGGTGTCACCGGTCCACAGGAAGATCTCCGAGTCCGGACCGCACGGACCGGTCGGCCCGTTGTCCCACCAGTTGTCCTCGACGGTCTCCTCGACCGGCACCCCGCGCCGCTCCCACACCTCCCGGGAACGGGTGTCGGGGCCCACCTGCCCGTCGCCGCCGAACACGGTCACGTACAGCATCCCGGGATCGATGCCGAAGCCCTCGGTGAGCAGCTCGTACCCCCACTCCAGGCTCTGCGGCCCCTCGTAGTCGCCGAGCGACCACGTGCCGAGCATCTCGAAGACCGTCAGATGCGTGGGGTCGCCGACCTCCTCCAGGTCCGTGGTCCGCAGACACCGCTGTACGTTGACGAGCCGTCGGCCGAGCGGATGGGGGCGGCCCTCCAGGTACGGGGTGAGCGGGTGCATCCCGGAGGTGGTGAACAGGACCGGGTCGCCGGGCGGCGGCAGCAGCGTCGAACCGGTGACGGGGCGGTGGCCGCGGTCCTCGTAGAACTCGGTGAACGTGCGGATGACGTCGTCGGTGCGCATGAGGTGACTCCTTCGCGTGATGCGGGCGGAAGGCACCGGAAGCGGCCGGGCGGAACGTACTGCGACAACGAAAACACCGGCGGCCGTTTCCGGTCGCCGGTGGAAAGGTGGATACGTCAGGCGGCGGCGACCGGCGAGCTGGTCGCTCGCGCGGTCGCGGTGCTGAAACTGCGGCGCATGACGTTCATGAGGCCGAGGATAACGCGGCCCGCCCCACACGGGCCAGGTATTTTGCGGGGCCCGGTCATCCGGGGGGGGGCGGTCAGTACCGCCGTACCGCGCCCCGCGCCACCGAGGACAGCAGGGAACCGATGGCGATGCCGATGACGAGGTACACCCCGGCGGTGCCGAGCTTCGCCTGCCACGTCAGCCCTGTCGTGAACGGAAGCAGCACCATGACCGCCGTCGCGAGGCCGATGATCCAGGCGAAGAAGCGCTCGGGCCGCGGGGTCGCCACGATCAGCAGATGGAGGAGGACGGTCGCGCCGAGGGCCGCCACCGCCGCGCCGCCCGCGAGCGCGCCCGTGGTCGCGTTGCCCATCAGGCCGTCGCCCTCCGGCGCGAACACCGGGACGCCGAGCACACCCCGTACGAGGAGGAGCGCGACCACCGCAGTGAGCGCGGCGATCACGGCGGTCATCAGCCCGCCTGCCCACAGCTTTCCCGCGTCGAGGTGGGGCTGCGGCCGCGGCTGTGGCTCGGGCGCGTAGCCGGGTTCGGGCTGGCCGTACGACTGGCCGTAGGACTGGCCATAGGACTGGTGCCCGTAGGGCGAGTTCTGTGGATCCACGATGAGGCTTTCCGGTCGAGTTCCGGGTACGGCGGATGTCCGGTGCAGTCTTGCCCGCCGTGGTCGCCCCCGCATTTCGGGTGAATCATCCGGGGCACGCCGGTCTCCCCGCCGTTCACCCACCTGGCGCCGTCCGCTCGCCCGGCGGCGGCCCAGCGGTTCCCCTTGCATTCCACACAGCGCGCGCGAGCGTGCCGAGAGGGAGGCAACGGTGGCGGACGACACTGCGGCCATGGGCCCTGCCGAACAGGCCGAACTCGCGCGGCTGCGGGGCCGGGTGGCCGAGCTGGAGGCCGAGCGCGGGGGCGGCCGCGGGCGTCACCGGGGGCGGTCGTTCCTCGCCGTCGTGCTCATCGTGATCGGCTGCGTTCTCGCGCCGCTCGGCATCGTCGCGTCCTGGGCGGCGGACCAGGTCGGCGACACCGATCGCTATGTCGACACCATCGGCCCGCTCGCCTCCGACCCCGACATCCAGAAGGCCGTCGCGAACCGCGCCACGAACGCGGTCATGCAGCGGATCGACCTCGAGTCACTGCTCTCCGACGTGCCCACCGGCGACCGGCCGCTCGTCGAGAAGTCCCTGGGCAAGCTGGGCGACTCCCTCGAAGACGCGGTCCGCAGCTTTGTCCAGGACAAGGCGGAGGGGGTCGTCGCCTCCGACGCCTTCGAGAACATCTGGAAGCAGACCAACCGCACCGCCCACGGCGCCCTCGACAAGGCGCTGACCGGCAGCGGCGGCGGGTCGGTCAAACTGGAGGGCGGCGACACCGTCACCCTCGACCTCGGCCCGGTCGTTGAACAGGTCAAGCAGCGGCTCGTCGACTCCGGACTGACCGTCGCCGCCAAGATCCCCGAGGTCCACACCGACTTCACGCTCGTCACGAACGACAACATCGGCAAGGCCAAGACGTACATGCGGCTGCTCCAGGTGATGGGCAACTGGCTGCCGGTCCTCGCCCTCGTCCTCGTCGCCGCGGGCGTCCTGGTCTCCGTACGCCGTCGCAGGTCGCTCGTGGCCGCCGCGCTCGCGGTCGCCGTGAGCTGCGGACTGCTCGGCATCGGGCTGCGCGTGTTCCGCGTGATCTACCTCGACCGGCTGCCCGCGAACGTCTCGCAGGACGCGGCGGCAGCGGTCTACGACACCATGACGCACTTCCTGTTCACCATGGTCCGGATGGTCGTCGCGCTCGGTGTCGTCGTCGCGCTCGGCGCGTGGCTCACCGGGCGCGGGAAGCGGGCGGGCCTGGTGCGCGGGCTGTGGGCCTCCGGCATCGACGGCGCGCGGCTCACCGCGGACCGGGCCGGATTCCGTACGGGGCCCGTCGGCCCGTTCGTGCGCCGGTACCGGACATGGATCGTCTGGATTCTTGTCGTGGGCGCGCTCCTCGTCTACCTGTTGTGGTCGTACCCGACCGGGTGGGTCGTCGTCGGGATCGCCCTGTGCCTGCTGTTCCTGCTGGCGGTGGTGGAGTTCCTGGCGGCGGAGGGCGGCGGCGACGGTGCGGCGGACGCGCCGAGCGGGACCCCGCCCACGCCGACCGCGGTCTGAGCCGGAGTTCGGGGACGGGTGACGGTGAGGTGATGGCGACGGGGAAGGTCGACGCGGCCACGGTCGGCCGCATGACGGACGCCCTGTTCATCGAGCGTTCGTGGAAGAGCCCGAGCTCGACCAGGTTCTGGGGGCTGCTCGTGCTGGCGGCGGTGATCGCGAGCGCGGGCGTGGTCGGCGACTCGACGGCCACGGTCATCGGAGCGATGATCGTCGCCCCGCTGATGACACCGATCCTCGGCAGCGCGCTCGCCCTGGTCCTCGCGGACCGCTCCCAGGTCGTGCGGTGCGTGCTGCTCGTCCTCGGCGGGGCGCTCGCGGTCGTGGCGATCGGCATGCTGCTGGGGTGGATCGCGGCGCCGCCCGACGACTTCGCGTCGAACTCGCAGGTGTCGTCCAGGATCAGCCCGCGCCTCATCGACCTGCTCGCGGCGCTCGCCACCGGCACGGTGGGCGCGTTCGCGCTGGTCCGCGCGGACATCTCCGACACGCTGCCGGGTGTCGCGATCGCCATCTCGCTGGTGCCGCCGCTGGCTGTCACGGGGCTGCTGATCACGGTCGGCCGCTTCCATGACGCGGGCGAGTCGGCTCTGTTGTTCGCCACGAACGTCGCCGCGATCGTGGCGACCGGGACCGTGGTCTTCCTCGTCTACGGGATCCGGGGCGCGGCGCAGGAATCCGCCCGCTACGTGGGGGAGTTCCATGGCCGCACGCTGGTGGCGGTGATCGGGGTGCTGGTGCTGATCGCGGTGCCGCTCACCACGGGCACGGTGTCGGTGTGGCGGGACCGGACCCTCGCGGCGGACGCGCGGCCGGTCGCGGAGGAGTGGGCGGGGACGGGGAAGTGGCAGATCGCGTCCGTGGAGGCGCGGCAGGGCGTGGTGGTGATCGGCGTCCTCGGCCTGCCGCCCCAGCCGGCCCCCACGGCGCTGCGCACCGCGCTCGACGACCACGGCATGTCCGACGCGGACCTCGAACTCCACCTGGTGGGCGGGCGTACGCATTGGTGCGCGGCGGGCGGCACGACGTGTGAGGTGCGGGGGACGGGGTCCGGTTGACGTTCTTGTCGCGCGGCACCGGGGTCGGCGGTGCCGTGGCGGGGCCCGTCGTCTTGATCGCACGGCACCGGGGGTTCGCCGTGCCTTGGCCGGGCCCCGTCGCCCTGATCGCGCGGTACCGGTGGCTGGGGCTCTTGCCGGGGTCGGCGCCCTCGGTCATGGGTGCGCGGCACCGGGGGCCGCCTTGCCCACCCTGCCGCCCTAGGCGGCAGATTGCCCAAGTCGGGTGGGGTCGATCGCAACGGGTGGGGAGCCGGGGGTGCGGGGGATTGGCCAAGTCGGGTGGGGTCGGCCGTGACGGGTGGGGAGCCGGGGGTGTGGCGGATCGGCCAGGGCGGTGGCGGCTGCCCGTAACCGTTGCGGGACCCCGTGGGGCCTACGCCCCTGGAGGGGGCGGGTGGGTGGGAAATTGGGCGGGGGAACGTGCCGAGGCAAGGGGGACATGGCGGGGCGGTGCGGGCAGGTACTTCGAGCCCCGCCGGCGATTGAGGCGCGGGGGCCGGGGCAGCGCCCCGTGGCCGGGACCACGGGGCTGTGGAGGTCAGGACGGGAGGCGGGAGAGGATCGCCGCGAAGTCCGCCGTGGGCGGCAACGTGCCGAAGGCCAGGCCCCGGTCGCCGGCCAGCCGGGTCGCGCAGAACGTGTCGGCGACCGCGGCCGGAGCGTGCCGCACCAGGAGCGAGCCCTGGAGGACCAGCGCCGCCCGTTCGATCAACCGGCGGGCCCGGAGCTGCGCGTCCTCCGGCGAGGCCAGCTCCACCTGAAGCTCACGCCACGCCGCGTCGAGCCGCGCATCCGCCCCGGCCGCCGCCTCGACCTCCCCCCGGAACGCCTCCAGGGACTCCGGCTCACGGGTCAACGCCCGCAGCATGTCGAGCGCGTTGACGTTCCCGGAGCCCTCCCAGATCCCGTTGAGCGGCGCCTCCCGGTACAGCCGCGGCATGCCTGACGCCTCGTCATAACCGTTGCCCCCGAGGCATTCCAGCGCCTCCGCGACCGCCACCGGCTGCCGCTTGCACACCCAGTACTTGCCGACCGCCGTGGCCAGCCGCAGGAACGCCCGCTCACCCGCGTCCCCGCGCTGCGCGCGGTCCGCCGCCCCCGCGAGCCGCAGCCCGAGCGTCGTCGCGGCCTCCGACTCCAGGGCCAGGTCCGCGAGGACGTTCCGCATCAACGGCTGGTCGATCAACTTCGCCCCGAACACCGACCGGTGACGGCTGTGGTGCGCCGCCTGCGCCAGCGACTCCCGCACATGCGCCGCCGAACCCAGCACACAGTCGAGCCGCGTCATCGTCACCATGTCGATGATGGTGCGCACACCCTTGCCCTCGTCCCCGACGAGCCACGCCACCGTGTCGTCGAACTCCGGCTCGCTCGACGCGTTCGAACGGTTCCCGAGCTTGTCCTTCAACCGCTGGATACGGAACGTATTGCGGCTGCCGTCCGGCAGCACCCGCGGAACCAGGAAACAGCTCAGCCCGCCCGGCGCCTGCGCCAGGACCAGGAACACGTCGTTCATCGGCGCCGACGTGAACCACTTGTGGCCGCGCAGCCGCCACGTGCCGTCCGCCTGCTCGACCGCGGCCGTCGTGTTCGCGCGCACGTCCGTGCCGCCCTGCTTCTCCGTCATGCCCATCCCGGCGAGCAGCCCGCGCTTGCCCGCGGGGGCGCGGAGCCCGGGATCGTAGACGCTGCTGGTGAGCAACGGCTCGTAGACCTTGGCGAGTTCGGGCGCGCGGCGCAGCGCGGGCACCACCGCGTACGTCATGGAGACCGGGCACATGTGCCCCTGCTCCAGCATCGTGGCGAGCATGAAGGTGCCCGCGCGGGCCACGTGCGCGCCGGGGCGTTCGTCCGCCCACGCGGAACCCGCCGCGCCCGCGGCCACCGTCGCGCTCATCAGCGAGTGGTACGAGGGGTGGAAGTCGACCTCGTCGACACGGTTGCCGTAGCGGTCGTGGGTGCGCAGCTCGGGCTCGTGCCGGTTGGCCTCGTCGGCCCAGAGGCGGGCCTGCTCGCTGCCGACGTAGCGGCCGAAGCGGTGCAGCTCGTCGATGTGCCACTCGGCGCCCTCGCGGCGGACGCCCTCCAGGAGCACCGGGTCGTCGGCCGCGTCATGACCCGTCAACGGCGGTGCCTGGTTGGTGACTTCGTGCGTCACCGAGGGATTCGAGTGCATCAGGGGCTCCTCCAATGAGTGCGGGACGAGTACGGGGCGAGTGCGGGTCGAGTACGGAGCACGTGCGGGTCAGGCAGTGCTCGGCGCGCCCGCGCAGCGCAGCGCCATCGCGGTGAGTTCGGCGATCAGTTCGCCGCCGGCCGCCTCGTCGTGGGCGGCGAGCGGGTCGGCGAGCACCTCGCCGATCGCGCCGGTGAGCGCGGCCGCGGTGATCCCGCCGTTCTGCTGCGGCAGCAGGCCCGCCGCCATGCCCTCGTGCACGACCTCGGCGAACAGAGTGTGGTAGCGGCGCCGGTAGTCGATGCGCTCGGCGCCGACCTTGGGATCGGCGGGGGCGACGAGCAGGGCGTGCGCGAGGCCGCGGTTCTCCAGGGCGCGCCGGGCGAACACCTCGACGCCGCGCCGCAGCCGCAGCACCGGGTCGCCGTCGCCGTGCAGCACCTCGCCGATCACCGTCACCTCCCGCGCCGCCGCGCGCCGGAACACCTCGACCGCGAGCGCGGCCTTCGACGGAAAGTGCTGGTAGACCGAGCCCGCCGCGATCCCGGCCGCGTCGGCGACCGCCGTCACGGACGCCTGCGCCCAGCCCACCTCGGCGACGACGGAGGTGGCGCAGGCGACGAGGTGCTCGCGGGCCGCTTCGAGGCGCTGAATTTCGGCTGGGGTCTTGCGGTAGGCCATGCAAGCAGTGAACCATCATTCAGAGTTTCCCGCCATGGTCGGTCCGCACCGGCTCGGTCCGCACCGGCTCGGTGCGTACCGCCAGGCCGTCAGGAGAACGTGATGCACCTCAGTGCCCTGCTGGACAGCGCTGTTCGCTCGGGCAGTACGAAGGAAGCCGTCGTCTACCGCGAACAGCGGTGGAACTACCGGGAGTTCGGGGCCGCCGCGCGGCGTGCCGCGACCGTGCTGCGCGAGGCGGGCCTGGGCCCCGGCGACCGGCTCGCCGTGATGACGTACAACACCCCGGCGTTCCTCTTCGCCGCGTTCGGCGCGTGGCACCTGGGCGCGACCCTCGTACCGTTCAACCACAAGTTCCAGACCGGCGAGGTCGCGCGCCAGCTCAAGCACTGCGGCGCGCGCATCGCCCTCGTCGACGCGGAGATCGGCGAGCGGGCGACCGCCGCGGACGGGGACGTGCGCTGGCTGCTCAGCCACCCGGACACCCCGGCCGACGCGCCGCCGGCGGACTCCTTCGAGGCGCTGCTCGCCGCCGCCGAGCCCTGGACCGGCGAGGAGCGCCCGGACAGCGACGTGGCGGAGATCCTCTACACATCCGGTACCTCCGGCACCCCCAAGGGCTGCGTCCACTCGCACCGCACCGCCGCCCTGACCGCCGCGTACTCCGCCGCGACGATGTCGATGCGCGGCGACGAACGCTTCCTGATCTGCATGCCGATCTGGCACGCGGCACCGCTCAACAACATGACGCTCGGCACCCTCTTCGCGGGCGGCACCGTCGTGCTCCAGCGCGAGTACGAACCCCGCGGCATGCTGGAGACCATCCAGCGCGAGCGGATCACGGCCCTCTTCGGCGCCCCCATCGCGCTCATCGCCCCGCTCCAGGCGGTCCCCGACCACGCCGACTACGACGTGTCGTCCGTCCGCGCCTGGCTCTACGGCGCGGGCCCGCTCGACGCGGACACCGTGCGCCGCCTGATGAAGGCGTACGGCAGCGAGAACTTCCAGCAGGTGTACGGGATGAGCGAGACCGGCCCCGCGGGCGCCTCGCTGCTGCCCGCCGAGCACGTGGACAAGGCGGGCGCGATCGGGCGCGGCGGCATGCCGGGCGTCGACCTGCGCGTCGTACGTCCCGACGGGAGCGACGCCGAGGCGGGGGAGAGCGGCGAGATCTGGCTGCGCACCGACACCCGGATGCTCGGCTACCTGGACGACGAGGCGGCCACCGCCGAGGTGTTCGCCGGAGACTGGTACCGCAGCGGCGACCTGGGACGGATCGACGAGGACGGCTATGTCACCCTCGTCGACCGGATGAAGGACGTGATCATCACCGGCGGCGAGAACGTCGCGTCGCAGGAGGTCGAGGGCGCGCTGCGGGGCCACCCCGATGTGCTCGACGTCGCCGTCGTCGGCCGCCCGCATCCGCAGTGGGGCGAGACGGTGGTGGCCTTCGTCGTGCCGCGCGAGGGCGCTGGGCTCGACCTGCCCGGGATGCGCGAGTGGCTGGAGGAGCGGATCGCCCGCTACAAGGTGCCGCGCGAGCTGATCCTGCGCGACGCCCTTCCGCGTACGCCCTCGGGCAAGATCACCAAGCATGTGCTGCGGGCCGAACTGGCCTGATGGGCCCCGCTGTAGGGTCTCGGCATGGCCGATGAGCAGGTACAGCAAGCGCGCAGGGGGCCGGGTCGGCCGCGTCAGGAGCACGTCACCAGGGCCGTGCTCGAGGCCGTCGTGGAGCTGGTGGCGGAGGAGGGCATGGGCGCGCTGACCATGGACGCCGTGGCGACCCGCGCGGGCGTGAGCAAACCGGCCATGTACCGGCGCTGGCCCACCAAGCAGGACCTGATCATCGCCGCGGCCGAGTCCCGCGTCGGGGCGCTGACGGTGCCCGACATGGGCGACTTCCGGGCCGAACTGCGCGCCGTCCTCATGGAACGGGTGCGCGCCTACCGGCAGCCCGGCGTCGGCCGGCTGCTCGCCGGGGTGATCGCGGCGGCGGCCGAGGCGGGCGCGGGCCGCGAGGCGTTCCAGGCGTACGTGACGCGGGTGACCAGCGAGACCCGGCACCTGCTGGAGCGCGGCATCGAGCGCGGCGACGTGCGGCCGGACGTTCCGGTCGTCGACGTCACGACCCTCATCGCGTCGTCCCTCGTCTTCCGGCTCGTCGCCGAGCAGCGGGCGCCGGAGAAGGAGCTGGTCGATTCCGTGGTGGACCTGATCGGCAGGGCGGTCGACGTCCGCCCGTGAGGGGCGTGACGGCTCGCTGACCCTCGGTCATATCTCGTACGCGACGGGCAAGTTGGGGCCCGACGCGGCTTTTGTCCTGCCCGGACGGCGCCTGGCGGCCCCCGGGGAACTTTCCTGAAATCCATCGCCCCAGACCCCTTGCCCCGCCGCGATCCAATATCGATACTGCCGGTTACGTAATAGCGTTCGCTGTAGGGAGGACCCCCCATGCACGACGTCGCGACGGCCCCCGTCGAGGACCCCAAGCCGATCCTGGACAAGCCCCTCATGCGCTACGGGCGCCGCGTCCTGGACCGGCTCGCGCCGGGCGCGGAGCAGGTGGCCTACAAGCTCTTCGAGGTCGAGCCGCTCACCCCGCACTTCGGGGCCGTGCTCAGCGGCGTCGACCTGACGAAGCCGCTCACCGACGAGCTCGCCGACGAGCTGCGCGCGGCGCTCCTGGAGTGGAAGGTGATCTTCTTCAGGGGGCAGGCAGGATTCACCCCCGAGAACCACCTGGCCCTCTCGGCCGTCTGGGGCGAGCCGGAGCCCAACCCGTTCTTCCCGAAGACCGGCACCGTCGGCCTGTCCCGGCTCGCCAAGGACGCCAAGGCCGCGGGCAACAAGAACATCTGGCACAGCGACCACTCGTTCATGGTCAACCCCTCGCTCGGCGCCGTGCTCCGCGCCGTCGAGGTGCCCGCCGCGGGCGGCGACACCATGTGGTGCGACATGGGCGCCGCCTACGACAACCTCCCCGACGACCTCAAGGAGCGGATCGAGAACCTCACCGCGGTCCACGACTGGGAGGCCAGCTGGGGCGCGCTCATGAACGACGAGCAGAAGGCCGCCTTCCGCGCCGACTGGCCGCAGGTCGAGCACCCCGTCGTCGTGCGCCACCCGCGCAGCGGCCGCAAGACCCTGTACGTGAACGAGCCGTTCACCCGGTACATCAAGGGCCTGTCCGAGGAGGAGAACCGCGAGCTCCTCGACATCCTCGTCCTCCAGGCGCGCATCCCCGAGTTCCAGATCCGCTTCCACTGGGAGCCGGACTCGATCGCGATCTGGGACAACATCGCCGTCCAGCACTACGCGGTCAACGACTACTTCCCGGCCAAGCGCGTCATGGAGCGCATCGCCATCGCCGGCGTCCCCCTCTCGTGACCGCGGCACCGGCCCTGCCCCAGCAGCCCGCTGGGGACGTCGAGGCCACCCGTGGCAGCAGTGCCCGCGCATGGACGGTGACCGCGCTCCTCGTGGTCTTCATGATGGTCAACTTCGCGGACAAGTCCGTGCTCGGCCTCGCCGCCGACGAGATCCGCGCCGACCTGCACCTGAGCGCCACCCAGTTCGGGCTCGCCAACAGCGCGTTCTTCCTGCTCTTCTCCGTCGCCGCGATCGTCGTCGGGATGGCGGCGGACCGGGTGTCGCCGAAGCTGCTGCTCCTGGTGATGGCCGTGCTCTGGTCGGTGGCGCAGGTGCCCGCGGCCATCGGCGGCGGACTCGCCGTGCTCATCGGCTCACGGATCTTCCTGGGCGCAGCGGAGGGCCCGGCCTTCCCCGTCGCCCAGCAGGCCACGCTCTCCTGGTTCCCCAACGACAAGCGGAACCTGCCCGGCGCACTGATCACCATCGGCATCACCCTCGGCGTGATCGTCTCCGCGCCGAGCCTGTCCTGGGTGATCCAGCACCACGGCTGGCGCACGGCCCTGTGGGTCCTCGTCGCGATCGGTGCCGTCTGGGCCGCGCTGTGGGCGGTGTTCGGCGCCGACAGCCCGCGCCGCCGCGCCACGGAGGCGGCGCGGGGGACGGACGACGGGGCGCCCCCGGTCCCGTACCGGAAGATCTTCGCCAGCCGTACGTGGATCGGCACCACCCTCGCGTACTTCATGAGCTACTGGTCCGTGGCGCTGATGCTGGTGTGGATGCCCTCCTACCTGCGCAACGCGCTGGACTACTCGGCGGCCACCGCGGGCAAGCTGGTCGTTCTGCCCTGGGCCGTCGGCGCCGTCGTGCTGCTCGGGCAGGCCGCGCTCACCGGGCGGCTCATGCGGCGCGGCGTCGTCAGCCGGAAGGCCCGCGGCTGGGTCGGCGGGTTCATGCTCGCGATCGGCGCCGTGTGCTGCCTGCTGACGCCGTTCGCCGACTCGGTGCCCGCGCAGACCGTGCTCGTCGCCCTCGGCTTCGGCTTCAGCGGTTCGTACGCCACCGTGGCCGCGACCACCGTCGCCGAACTCGCCCCGCCCGCCCGCGGCGGCGGCGCGCTCGGCCTCATGAACGCCCTCGTCACGGTGTCCGGGCTGCTCGCGCCCGCCGCCGTCGGCGCCCTCGTCGACGCGCAGGGCGACGCCGGGTACCAGCACGCCGTCCTCGTGACCGGAGTCCTCGTCGCGGTCGGCGCCGTCCTCGCCTTCGCCCTGATCGACCCGGAACGCGACCGCGCCCGGTTGACGGGCTGAGCATCCGTCAAGCAGCCTGCCCTTACCGGCGGTTACCCCCGGATGACATGATCGTCGGACGAACACCCCCACTTTCCCAGCCCTCTTCACCCCCACCCGCGTTCCCAAGGAGTTGACCGTGAGCGCCGCAGCAGCACTCGACACCTCACCGCTGGACCAGGCCGTCCGCGACCTGCGCGAGCACGCACCGTCCTGGACCGCGACCCCGCTGGAGGAGCGGATCGCGCTCCTGGAGCGGACGCTCCCGCGGATCGCCGAGGGCGCCGCCGCGATGGTCGCCGACGCGTCCGAGGCCAAGGGCTACGCCGAGACCTCCGAGTGGGCCGCCGAGGACTGGATCACCGCGCCGTGGGCCCTCGCCCAGACGATCACCGCGTACCTGCACGTCCTGCGCCGCCTCGCCGCGGGCAAGGAGCCGCTCGACCCCAAGTCCGTGCGCAGCCACGAGGGCCGCACCGTCGTCGACGTCTTCCCCACCCTCACCTCCGACCGGCTGCTGCTCAACGGCTTCACCGCGCAGGTGTGGACGCTGCCCGGCACCACCCGCGAGCAGGTCCTGGCCCGCGCGGCGGGGGAGTACCGGGGCCGCCCGGGCGAGCCGGCCGTCTCCCTGGTGCTCGGCGCCGGCAACGTCGCGTCGATCACCCCGCTCGACATCCTCCAGAAGCTGTACGCGGAGGGCGAGGTCGTCATCGCCAAGATGAACCCCGTCAACGCCTACCTGCGCCCACACTTCGAGAAGGTCTTCGCCGAGTACGTGGACCGCGGCTGGGTCCGCTTCGTCGACGGCGGCGCCGCCGAGGGCGCGTACCTCACCGGGCACGAGGACATCGACACCATTCACGTCACCGGCAGCGAGCGCACCCACGACGCGATCGTGTGGGGCACCGACGAGCGGGCCGAGCAGCGCCGGGCGGCGGACACCCCGCTCAACGAGAAGCCGTTCACCAGCGAGCTCGGCGGCGTCAGCCCCTGCATCGTGACGCCGGGCCCGTGGAGCGACGCCGACTTCCGCTTCCAGGCCGAGCACATCGTCACCAGCAAGCTCAACAACTCCGGCCACAACTGCATCGCCACGCAGGTCCTCGTCGTGCCCCGCGAGTGGGACGGCACGGAGAAGCTCCTCACGGAGATCCGCAAGGTCCTGCGCGAGCTGCCGGCCCGCCCCGACTACTACCCGGGCGCCGCCGACCGCGTCGCCAAGGTCACGGACGCCCACCCGGCGGCGGAGAAGCTCGGCATCGACGACTCCTGCCGCGTCCTCGTCCCCGAGATCGAGGGCATGGACGACGTCCTGATCACGGACGAGGTGTTCGCGAGCACCCTCGGCGTGATCCGCCTCCCGGGCGCCGACGCGCCGCGCTTCCTCGCCGCCGCCACGGAGTTCGCCAACGACAAGCTCCCCGGCACCCTCGGCGCCACCCTCCTCGTCCACCCGAAGACGGAGCGCGCCCACGCCGGCGCGGTCGCCGACGCCGTCGCCGCGCTGCGCTACGGCACGCTGGGCGTCAACGTCTGGTCGGCCTTCGGCTTCCTGCTCGGCTACACGCCGTGGGGAGCCTACCCCGGCAACACGCGGGGCGACATCGGCAGCGGCATCGGCTTCGTGCACAACGCGTTCATGCTGGAGGACATCGAGAAGACGGTGGTCCGCGCCCCCTTCGCCCCGTCCCCGCGCGGCCTCTTCACCGGCTCGCCCTCGCTCTCCCCGCGCCCGCCGTTCTACGTCACGAACCGCACGGGTTTGACCACGATGAAGCGCCTCACGAACTACACGACATCCCCTTCGGCGACCAAGCTCCCGGCCATCTTCGCGTCGGCGCTGCGGGGCTGACCAGATCAAGCCCCGCCTTTCGGACGAGAGCCCGCGGGGTCCGGGGCAGAGCCCCGTGGCCTGCGGACGGTCGGCCGCAATAGAGACTCCGGCCGGTCCACCGTGTGGGGCGGTGGGCCGGCCGGTGCCACTCAACCGTTGAGGACGCGCGCCTTCTCGCGGGCGAATTCCTCATCCGTGAGCAACCCCTGCGCCTTCAACTCCGCAAGCGCCTGAAGCTGCGAAACCCGATCCGCCCCACCGGCGCCCGGCGCCGCCTGCGGCGTCATCGGCATCGGCGGAGCCATCTGCGCCTGCATGTCCATTTCACGACGCATGTCGCGATCCGCCATCCTGCGGTTCACCCGCCCCGAGACCGCGGACGCGGTCCCGGAGATGACCGCCGTGCGGGCGATGGTGCCAAGGAGTCCGGGCCGTCCGAATCGTTGCGGCATGCTGACCGTCCTCTTCGTTCTCTCGCGTCGATGTGTCGCTGTGTCGCTGTGTCGTCAGGCCGTGGCGAGGGCTTCGATGGCCTCGTCGACGGTCTCTCTCGGGATCCGCTCGAGCATCAGCACCTGGCCGTTCGAGTCGCGCACGGCCGTGCCGAGACGGGCGGCCCAGGTGTTCTCCCAGGCCAGGACGAGCGCGGAGGACGAGGCCGGAAGGTTGTCGGAGACCGTCTTCAGGTCCTCGTCGCTGAGCAGGTCGAAGCGCACGTCGGCCACCTGCTGGAACAGCTCGGTGACCTCGGGGTCGCCGAGCTCGACGACATCTACGGACCCGTCGGCCGCCTTGCGGATGAAGCACAGGTCGAGGATCCGTACGGTCCCGTCCTTCTGCAGGTCGCGCAACGCGGGCGCGACGTCGCCGCTGAACCGGTTGCCGTCGAAGGCGAGCACGGCGACGTCCACCGGGCCGACGGTGTCGGCGTTGAGGCCACTGGCCACGGGCGAGCACCTTCCCTAGGTTGCCTTATCCGAATAAAACGGACTAAACATCTGAAACGGATACTAGGGCGAGCGTACAGCGAGGGCGAGCCCGGCGGCCCCGGCCGCCGGACCCCCGGGATCATCGACGGGACATGCCGGCGGGCTGCGGGGACTGCGCGTCCAGGAGCTCGGCGAGGCCCTGGCGGGTGGCGGCGAGGACCACACGGTCGGTGGGACGCAGCACGTAGCCCGGATCCAGCTGCCAGACGGGGCCGGGCTCGGGCGCCGACTCGTCCTCCTCCGGGGCCGCTCCCGGGCCGGCCCGCCGCTCGCCGGGCGCGGTGGAGTCGACGGCGAGCACCCGCCAGGAACCGGCCCGGAACGACGCGGCGACCGTACGCCCCGCCAGGTCCGGGTGGTCCGCCACGTCCAGCGCGGCGAACAGCAGCACCCGGCGCTCGACCGGGATCGCGCCGAGCACCTGGCGGCCCATCATCGCCCCCGCGAAGGCGGGCGCCGCGAGGGTCGTGACGCTGCGGCTGCGGGTGAGGGCGAGCGGATGGGCGGCGCGCAGCGTGCGGTAGACGGCGGTGGCGAAGGCGTCGTCGTACAGGCGCAGGCTCACCTGCAGATCGGGCTTGACCGAGCGGGCGTACAGGGCGGCCTCGAGGTTGGTGGTGTCGAGGCTGGTGAGGGCGAGGAAGGCGCGCGAGCGGCTCACCTTGGCGGCTTCCAGGACGCCCTCGTCGCGTACGTCGCCGATGACGGTCGGCACCCGCAGGCGGCGGGCGAGCGGGATGCCGCGGGCCTCCGGGTTCTCCTCCACGCACACGACGGGGACGCCGAGTTCGTGCAGCCGCGCCAGGACCCGGGTGCCGATCTTGCCGAGGCCGAGCAGCACGATGTGCCCGGACAGGCCGCGTGGCGGGCGGCGCAGCGCGGACGCGGTGCGGAAGGTGCCCATCGCCTCCAGGACCGCGGCCATGAGCACCGGAAGCAGCAGCAACCCGGCGAATCCGGTGAGGAGTTGGATGATCTGCCGGGCGGCGGGCTCGCCGATCGCCGGCTCGTCGATGGCGAACAGGTCGAGCATCGTGAGATAGCCGGCCCGCAGCGGATTCGGTTCGGTCGTCGCCCAGGTGGCGAGCGCGAGACCGAGCACGCACACCACGAGCACCGCGAGCGTCCAGCGCACCCGGCGCGAGAACAGCGAGCCGAGCGGCAGCGTCCGCGCGGCGAGCCGCCGCGGCGGCAGCGCGGGCTCCGACGGTGTGACGGTGTCTAGGACGACGCTGCCGCGGCCGACCGCCGCGGCGATCTCCCGGTCGTCCGGCAGCAGTATCGGCTCCTCCTGGCCCGAGGTGTCCGAACCCTCCGTGTCCGAGGGGTCGTTGTTCGACGACGACAGGATCGCGAGCGTGCACAGGCCGGGGGTGCCCGGGGCCCGGCCCCGGCCGCGCGGGGCGCGCTCCACCGCGCGCAGCAGCAGCCCGTCGGCCTGCACCACCTTGCCGGTGCCCGCCACGGCGGTCGCGGCGAGCGCGGGCGCGGCCGTGTCGGCGTCGGACAGGATCGTGGTGGACGTGTCGAGGCCCTCCCCGATGAGGTCGGGACGGGCCAGCGCGGCGGCCTGGTCGAGGAGCTGGGCCAGGTGCTGGCCGAGCTTGCGGTCGAAGAGCCGGATCACGAGGCGCAGGCGGGGGTTGAGACGGCGGGCCGCGAGCGCGGCGCGGATATTGGTCTCGTCGTCGTCGTGCACCAGGGCCAGCGCGTCCGCCCGCGCCACCCCCGCCTCCGTCAACGTGTCCTCGCTGAGCACCGCGGCCTCCATGACGCGCGGCGCCTGACCGGCGAGCGAGTCGTCCCCGGCGGGCGCGAGCCGCCCCATCGCGGCCTGCACCCGGCTCAGCAGCGCGGCGGCCCGCATCCGGCCGCCGCCCTCCTGCGCGGGTTCCCCCGCGGTGCGCGTCGACGGTACGACGATGGTGACCTGGGCGCGGTACAGCTCGCGCAGTTCGGTGCCGAGCCGTTCGGCCAACGCGTCGTCGCCGCACACCACCATGTGGCGGGGCAGGGGCGTCTGTTGGGACGGCTCGGGCTCTTCGGGCTGCTGGGGCTGGTGGGGGAGTGACACCGTGTCATGGTGCGTGTTCGATGTGTGTGGCGTCCACCGACACCGGGGGTGACCACGTGAAAAACCGGTGGCGGGGGGATGGGGGCGGTGGTTATCGTCGTCGGTGTCGGGGCGGCCAGGGCCGCCGTGGAGTGTGCGCCGAGCGCGTGATCAAGGAGGTGTCGACCGATGGCTGTCGTCGAGACGGGCGTTGCCCGCATCCGGAAGTTCATCAAGTCCACCTCTGTGGCCACCGGCTGACCTCAACCTTTCTTCGCGTTCTGCGCGTTCTCTTCGCCGGGGCCACCCTTTGAAGGGTCACCCCTTGTCTTCTTCTGGTTCCATTTCTGGTTCCACCACTTCCGATCTCGACGCGTACGGCTGGGACGCTGACTGGGCGGACGCGTTCGCCTCCTTCGCCGAGCGCGGGCTCGTGCCGGGGCGGGTGCTGCGCGTCGACCGCGGGCGCTGCGACCTCGTCACACCGGAGGGGGTCGTGCACGCCGACACCGAGTACGTCGTGCCCCGCGACCCCATGAAGGTCATCTGCACCGGCGACTGGGCCGCTGTCGACCCGGCCGGCGCCGACCCCCGTTACGTACAGGCGTATCTGCCGCGCCGGACCGCCTTCGTGCGGTCCACGTCCTCCAAGCGGTCCGAGGGGCAGATCCTCGCCGCGAACGTCGACCACGCGATCATCGCGGTCTCCCTCGCGGCCGAGCTCGACCTCGGGCGGATCGAACGGTTCCTCGCCCTGGCGTGGGAATCGGGCGCGCAGCCGGTGGTCGTCCTCACCAAGGCCGACCTCGTGCCGGACCCGGTCGGCCTGTCGTACCTCGTCTCCGACGTCGAGACGACCGCGCCCGGCGTGCAGGTGCTGCCCGTCAGCGCGCTCGACGGGGCCGGTACGGAGGTGCTGCGGGCGGTCGTCGCCGACGGCACGTCCGTGCTGCTCGGGCAGTCCGGGGCCGGGAAGTCGACGCTGGCCAACGCGCTGATGGGGGTGGACGTGATGGACGTCCGGGCCGTCCGTGACATGGACGGCAAGGGGCGCCACACCACGACCACCCGCAACCTGTTCGCCCTGCCGGGCGGCGGCGTGCTCATCGACACGCCGGGGCTGCGCGGGGTCGGCCTGTACGACGCCGAGAGCGGCGTCGGGCAGGTCTTCGCGGAGATCGCGGCGCTGGCGGAGGACTGCCGGTTCCATGACTGCGCGCACACCGTCGAGCCGGGGTGCGCGGTGCTGGCCGCGCTGGAGGACGGGTCGCTGCACGAGCGCCGTCTCGACAGCTACCGCAAGCTGCTGCGGGAGAACGAGCGGCTCGCGGCGCGGACGGACGCGAGGTTGCGTTCCGATCTGCGGAAGGTGTGGAAGCAGCGGGGGGCCGAGGGCCGGGCCGCGGTGGAGGCCAAACGGGGTCGCCTCCGCTAACCGTCCGGCCGGTCCTGGTGCTGCGCGCCCCGACCGGGAGGCCCGCCCCGGGGTCGCGGCCTCGGGGCTCCGCCCCGGGCCCCGCGGGCTCTCGTCCGAAAGGCGGGGCTCAAATGATCCGGTCCCGCCTTGGGCAATCTGCCGCCTTGGGCGGCAGGGTGGGCAAGGCGGCCCCCGGTGCCGCGAAAGCAGGCCGGGTGGCCGCTGCCCCGGGGTTGCGGCCTCGGGGCTCCGCCCCGGACCCCGCGCCTCAATCGCCGGCGGGGCTTGAATTGCCACAGCCTCGGCGTCCGAAACCCGCCAGCTCGCGGAGCGGGCACACGGCACACTTAAAGCGTGATGACCGACGAAGACACGCGATACGAAGCCGTTCGGAGCCGCGACGCGCGGTTCGACGGGGAGTTCTTCTTCGCCGTCGAGACGACCGGGATCTACTGCCGGCCGAGCTGCCCCGCGGTCACCCCGAAGCGGCACAACGTCCGCTACTACGCCACCGCCGCCGCGGCCCAGGGCTCCGGATTCCGGGCCTGCCGCCGCTGCCGCCCCGACGCGGTGCCGGGCTCCGCGGACTGGAACGTGCGGGCCGACGTCGTGGGCCGCGCGATGCGGCTCATCGGCGACGGGATCGTCGACCGCGAGGGCGTCGGCGGGCTCGCCACCCGGCTCGGCTACAGCGCCCGCCAGGTGCAGCGCCAGCTTACCGCCGAACTGGGCGCGGGCCCGGTCGCACTCGCCCGCGCCCAGCGCGCCCACACCGCACGTGTCCTGCTCCAGACGACCCCGCTGCCGGTCACGGAGATCGCGTTCGCGGCCGGGTTCGCGAGCGTGCGGCAGTTCAACGACACGATCCGCGAGGTGTACGCCCGCACCCCCACCCAGTTGCGCGCCGAGGCGCCGGACAAGCGCCGCGCCATGGCCCCCGCCGCCGGCATCCCGCTGCGCCTCGCCCACCGCGGCGCCTACCGCTCCGGTCCCGTATTCGATCAGCTCGGCGCCGAACTCCTCGACGGAGTCGAGGAGTTGACCGGCAGGCCCGGAGCGCGCACCTTCCGGCGCGCACTGCGCCTCCCGTACGGAACCGGTCTCGTACGCGTCGACGAGATCACGCACCACCAGCCCGGCGCGCAGGCCGAGCACCGGGGCGGCTGGCTGGACGCGCGCCTCCAGCTGACCGATCTGCGCGATCTGACGACCTCCGTCGGCCGCCTGCGCCGCCTCTTCGACCTCGACGCCGATCCGTACGCCATCGACGAGCGGCTCGCCCTCGACCCGCGGCTCGCCCCACTGGTCGCCGCCCGGCCGGGGCTGCGCTCGCCGGGTGCCGCCGACCCCGACGAACTGGCGCTGCGCCTGGTCGCGGGGCCCGCCGAGGCCGCGCGGCTCGTCGAGCGGTACGGCAAGCGGCTCGACGCGCCCAGCGGCACCGTCGACCGGCTGTTCCCCGCACCGGACGACCTGTCCGAAGAGCCCGGCACGCTCGGCGCGCTCGCCCGCGCCCTGCACACCGGCGCGCTCCGTCTCGACCCGGGCGCCGACCGCGACGACGCCGAAGCGGCGCTGCGCGCCCTGCCCGGCATGGGTCCGCGCACCGCCGCCCTGATCCGGCTGCGCGCCCTGGGCGACCCGGACGTGAGCGTGCCCGAGGACTTCCCGACCGATGACGCGTGGCGCCCCTGGCGCTCGTACGCGCGTCAACACCTCATCGTAGAAGGACAGTTGTGACCACCGACCGCCGCACGGCCCACCCCACGACCTACACCACCCTGCCCAGTCCGCTCGGCGAACTGCTGCTCACCGTCGACCCCTCCGGCGCCCTCACTTCCCTCTCCGTCCCCGGACAGAAGGGTGGCCGGGTCGTCGGCGAGGGATGGGTGCGCGACCCCGCGCCGTTCGCCGAGGCGGAACGGCAGCTCGCCGCCTACTTCGCCGGTGAACTCAAGGACTTCGAGCTGGAGTTGAGGCCCGAGGGCACCGAGTTCCGCCGCCGGGTCTGGGACGCGCTCGACGACGTGCCCTACGGGGCCACCACCACGTACGGCGAAGTGGCGGCCCGCATCGGCGCCTCCCGCGCCGCCGTCCGGGCCGTGGGCGGCGCGATCGGCGCCAACCCGCTGCTCATCGTGCGCCCCTGCCACCGCGTGATCGGCGCGAACGGCTCGCTGACCGGATACGCGGCCGGCCTGGAGAAGAAGGTCGAGCTGCTGACGCTGGAGGGCTGCCTCTGACAGCGGTGCGCGGGAAACCCGGCCGCGTTCACGGGCCGAGCGCGACCGCCGCCGTGTACCCCTCCGGCACCGGTACGTCCCGCAGTGTCCAGCCGTCCGGGGTGCCGGGGGAGCCCGCGAGCGTACCGACGTAGTCGCGGTCGGTGCCGCGGGAGAGGCCCGTGCCGAGGCCCTTCAGGTAGGCCTCCTTGCGGACCCAGGCGCGGGCCACCGCGAGGCGGCGCTCCTCCGGGTCCGCGAGCGCCGCCAGCTCCGCGCGCTCGCGCGGGTGCAGCACCGCCGTCAGCTCCTCCGCGACCTTGGCCGACGGCAGCTCCTCCACATCGGCGCCGACCGGCGCGGGCGCCAGCGCCACCAGGGCCAGGTCGCCGCTGTGGGAGAGGGAGAAGTGCGGGCCGGGGGCGTCCGCGAGGGCCGGGCGGCCGTGCGGGCCGCCGCAGCCGGGGCAGGGCAGACGCGTGAACCGTACGTCGCCGGGGGCGCGGCCCAGCCGTTCGCCCAGGATGGCGCGGAGCGCGCGGTGCGCGGCGACGTAGCGCACCCGGTGCCGGTCGAAGTGGAAGGCGGCGGCGCGCCCCCTCTCGTCGGCGTCGAGGACATCGAGGGCATCGGGAAGCGCGTCCGCCGCGTTCCCGGCCGTCTCCACCAGCCACAGTCCGATCGCCCCCGCAGCGGACAGTTCCCGCATGCCGCCGTCCATGCCGTCCCCCTCCACCAGTTCGTTCCTACGCGTCGTGCTTCGCGCGGCTCCGCAGACGCACGATCACATACGCCACGAGTGCGAGCACCGCCGCCCCGAGCACCACCTTCGAGAGCACCCCGACGTACTGCTCCACGAGATCCCACTGGTCGCCCAGCCAGTACCCGGCCAGGACCAGCGCCGCGTTCCAGACCAGCGAGCCGACCGCGGTGAGCGCGAGGAACACCGGGAGGCGCATCCGCTCCACGCCCGCCGGGATCGAGATGAGGCTGCGGAAGATCGGCACCATTCTGCCGAGCAGCACCGCCTTCGTGCCGTGCCGCTGGAACCAGGCCTCCGTGCGCTCCAGGTCGGACACCTTCACCAGCGGCATCCGGCCCCACAGCGCGTACATCCGCTCACGGCCGATGGCCCGGCCGACCCAGTACAGGACCGCCGCGCCGGCCACCGAGCCGAGCGTCGTCCAGGCGATCGCCGAGACGAGCGTGATCGAGCCCATGCTCGCGGCGAAGCCGGTCAGCGGCAGGATCACCTCGCTGGGCAGCGGCGGGAACAGGTTCTCCAGGGCGATCAGGAACCCGGCGCCGGGGCCGCCGAGCGTGCCGATGAGGTCGGCGGCCCAGCCGGCCAGTCCGCCGGTGGGTTCGGCCGTGGCGGCCTGGGTCAGGGAATGCATACGAGGCGTGTCTCCAGCGTGTGGGCGGTCCCCCGATAGTAATGGTTCGGCAAAGTCCGCCGCTCAGCCCCATATCACCGCACCCAGCCACGCCCCCACGATCAGCAGGCACGCGAACAGCTCCACCAGCACGTTCGAGCCGCCGGCCCGCATGGCGATGCGCGTCGACGCGAGGGCGTCGCCGTGGCTCCCGAGGCGCAGCCGCTCCGATACGTAGATCCCGGCCATGAACCCCGGCACCGCCCCGATCACCGGCACGACGCAGAACCCGATGACCGCGCCCGCGCCCGCCCAGAACTCCAGGCTGCGGGTCGCCCCCGCCTGCCGGAGGCGGCGCGGTGGCAGTTGCCAGCGCAGTACCTGGGAGGCCAGCAGGACGACGGTGGCGCCGACGAGGACGCCCCAGGCCAGGCCGGTGGGCTCGCGCAGCGCCCACACGGCGACCGCGGCCCACACGAGCCACGATCCGGGTACGCCCGGCACCAGCACCCCGCACAGGCCCAGCGCCATCACGGCACCGACCAGGAGGAGTTCCCACGCTCCCATGTGGACAGGGTCCCCCAAGTGCGGCGAAAGCGCAGGTCAAAAGAGTCCCCATGGGTCTCAGCGGGCCACCCAGCCCCGTTCGTACGCATGCCACCCGAGTTGCAGCCGCGTCGTCACGCCCGCCAGCTCCATCAGCCGCTTCACCCGCCGCTGCACCGTCCTGAGCCCCAGGTCCAGCTGCTTGGCCACACTCGCGTCGGTCAGCCCCGCCAGGAGCAGCGAGAGGATCTCCAGGTCCAGGCCGTCGGGCCCCTCCGCGGCGACCTCCTCCACCTCGCCCGACGCCCCGAGCCGCAGTGGCAGCGCCTGCCGCCACACCGCCTCGAACAGCCCGCTCAGCGTCTCCAGCAGGCCGCTCGCGTGCACCACCAGGGCGGCGGGCTCCGGGGCGTGCCGGGTCAGCGGCACCATCGCGAGCGCCCCGTCGGCGATCACCAGCTTCGTCGGGACCCGGTCCACGACCCGTACCTGCTCGTCCCTGCCGATCGCCGCCGACAGCTCGGTAAGGCCGGCCGGCATGGAGAGCACCTCGCGCTCGATGACGACGCGGTAGCCGACGCCCCGGCTGACGGCCTGCTCCTCCGCGTCGTTCTCGGTGGCGGGCACCGCGATCGGGTTGCCGGTGACGAGCGCGCACACCTCATTGGTCGCGCCGAGCTGGATTTGCAGGAACCGCTGGGCCGCCGCCGCCGAACCGGTCACCACCTCGACCAGGTCGTGCGCGGCGGGCTCGGTCGCCTGCGCCCGGAACTCCGCGGCGAGCCGCGCCGCCGCCAGCTCCGCCTCGTCCAGCTCGTGCCGCCGCTGGGTGAGCAGCGCGCCGAGCGCGACCCCGGGCGGCGCCGCGACCCAGCGGCCGGGCCGCGCCGACGACTGGGCGGCGAGCCCGTGCTGCTCAAGGCGGCGCAGCGCGTGCTCGGTCTCGGGCTCGGCGCGGGTGAGCCGGCGCGCCAGATCGGGGACGTCGGCCGCGCCGACCGCGACGAGCGCCCGGTACGCCGCCTCGTGCCCCTCGTCCAGACCTATCGCGTGCAGCATGCGGCGATCCCCTCCCCGGTGAACCGTTCCAACACCCCCCTGTGGCGGGAAACAGCCACGGCACATTCCCGCCGCACCCATCTTCCCTGTACCGGCCATCACTCTGCCAATGTGGCGCCACCGCAGCACCAACACCCGCCGGGAATACGGCCTTTGGCCCGTATTCACCCGCGCTTCTACTTGGGGAGAGCGATGCGCCCGATATCGCGTGCGGCCCTGGGCACGGCGACCGCCGTCGTCCTGGGCATCACCGCGGCCGTCCCGTCCGGGGCCGTGGAGGGGAGCGCCCCGGACGGCGGCCGGCCGCTCGTCGGCAGCTCCGCCGCCGCTGCCGACAGCTCCGCTGTCAACGGCTCCGCGACCACCGTCACGCTGGTCACGGGCGACCGCGTCGTCGTCACCACCGACGCGAAGGGCCGCCCCACCGCGGCCGCCCTGCCCGCCGCCGACGGCAGCACCCCGCTGCTGCAGACCAGGCAGTCCGGCAAGGACCTGTACGTGTACCCGGACGGCGCGGCGAAGGCGCTCGCCGCCGGCCGCGTCGACGAAGAACTCTTCAACGTCACCGGCCTCATCAGGCAGGGCTACGACGACCGGCACAGCGCGACACTTCCGCTCATCGCCACCTACGACACGTCCGTCGACGTCGCCCGCAGCGCGCCCGCCGCGCCGCGCGGCGCGAAGCGCGGACCCGTCCTCGAACCGGTCGACGGCGTCGCGCTTAAGGCCGACAAGAAGCAGGCCGCCGAATTCTGGGCCGACGTCTCAAGTCCCCGCTCCCGCGCGGCCGGTGACCTGAAGAAGCTCTGGCTCGACGCCAAGGTGAAGTCGCTGCTCGCCGACTCCACGAAGCAGGTGCACGCCGACGAGGCGTGGGCCGCGGGCTACGACGGCAAGGGCACCAAGGTCGCCGTCCTCGACACCGGCGTCGACACCGAGCACCCCGACCTCAAGGGCCGCGTCGCCGAGTCGAAGAACTTCACCGACTCCGACAGCACAGACGACCGCACAGGACACGGCACGCACACCACGTCCACCGTCGGCGGCTCCGGCGCGGCGAGCGGCGGCAAGGAGAAGGGCGTCGCCCCGGGCACCACCCTGCTCAACGGCAAGGTCCTGGGCGACGGTGGCTCCGGCGCCACTTCGTGGATCATCGCCGGCATGCAGTGGGCCGTCGACCAGAAGGCCGACGTGGTGTCCATGTCGCTCGGCAACCCCGCCGAGCTGGACTGCTCCGACCCCATGTCGCAGGCCACGCAGGAACTCGCGCGGTCCTCGAAGGACACCCTCTTCGTCATCGCGGCCGGAAACTCGGGCCCCTCCCTCAACACGGTCTCCTCGCCGGGCTGTGTGCCCGAGGTGCTCACCGTCGGCGCCGTCGACAGCGACGACGAGACCGCGAGCTTCTCCAGCCGCAACCCCGTGCGGCGCACGCACACCCTCAAGCCCGAGATCGCCGCGCCCGGCGTCGCCATCAAGGCGGCGGCCGCCGGCGGCCGGGGCGTCTACGCGTACCAGTCCATGAGCGGTACGTCGATGGCGACGCCGCACGTCGCGGGCGCCGCCGCCCTCGTCAAGCAGCGCCACCCCGACTGGGACGCGCAGCGGATCAAGCAGGCGCTCGTCGCCTCCGCCGACTCCGGCATCCCCGGTGACGTACGGGAGACCGGCGGCGGGCGGCTCGACGTGAAGGCCGCCGTCGACCAGCAGGTGCTCGGCGCGGGCGCCGTGCAGGGCGGCACCTTCAACTGGCCGCAGGACAGCAGCGACCGCACCACCATCCAGGTGCCGTACACCAACACCACCGACAAGCCGGTGAAGCTGAGCCTCGCCGTCGACGGGGTCACCGGCAACGACGGCTCCGCCGTGAAGTCCTCCGTCGCCCGCCTCGGCGCCCGTACGGTCACGGTCCCCGCGGGCGGCACCGCGCAGGTCCCGCTGGCCGTCGACCCGACCGCGTCCCTCAAGAAGGCCCAGTACGGCGACGTCACCGGGCGGATCCTCGCCACCGGACCCGGCGGCACGCACCTGAGCACCCCCTTCTCGCTCTACGTCCAGCCGGAGACCGTCACCCTGCGCGTCAAGCTCGTCGACCGGCAGGGCAAGCCTGCCGCCGCCGGTTCCTCGCTCGACCTCGTCGGCACCGACGACGCGTCCGGCGAGCGGCGCGTCAACGACGGCGCCGCGGACCAGACGTACCAGGTCAGACCCGGTGCGTACGCCCTGACGGCGTTCGTCGCGACGCCGGAGACCGAGGGCACGCAGATCAACTCGGCGACGTTCCTCGGCCGTCCGCAGCTGAACGTCACCAAGGACACCACCGTCGTCCTCGACGCCCGCAAGGCCCACAAGCTGAGCGTGCGGACGGACCGGGACAGCGAGACGCGCGGCGCCACCCTCGGCTTCGCCCGCACCTTCGGCGAGGACAACTGGCTGCACGCGGCGAGCATCCAGGGTTCGCGCACCGTGCCCGGCTACTACGCCGACGTCCAGGGCGAAGTCCGCGACGGTGACTTCGAGTTCGACAGCTTCTGGCGGGCCGCGGCGCCCCAGATCAGCGAGTTCGGCGTGGTCGGCGGCCCGGCCCTGCACCCGGTGACCGGCTCCACGAACTCCTCGAACCTCGACGGCACGGGGACCTCCGAGATCGTCTCCGCGGGCTCCGGCACGGCCGATGAACTGGCCGCTGCCAAGGGCAAGTTGGCGCTGGTGAAGCTGCCCGAGGGCGGCTCCGCGAGCACGGTCGCCCAGGCCGCTGTCAAGGCGGGCGCCAAGGGCGTCGTCCTGTACCGGGAGGCCGCGGGCCGCTGGTACCCGGTGGCCGGCTTCGTCGGCGCGCCGCTCCCGGTGCTCGGTCTCGAGGCGGCGGAGGGCACGGCGCTCGCCGCGCGGATCGCGGCGGGCACCACGGCGCTCCGCTGGAAGGCGACGGCCATGAGCCCGTACGTCTACACGCTCGCGTTCCCCGAGAGCGGCCAGATCCGCGACGACCGCACCTACCGCGTGTCGGACAAGGACCTCGCCACGAACAAGGCCACCTACACGGCGATGGGTGCCGCCACGGACTACATCGACCTGCCGTCGGTGTCCCGCCCGAACGGCCTGACCACCTCGTTCGGCGACCTCGCGCTGGTCGCCGCGCCCTCCACCCGCACCGAGCTGTACTCGCCCGGCACCACCGGGTACGGGCACCAGGTGTCCAGCAGCTTCCCCTGGGGCGAGTTCATGATCGACCCGGTGCGGACGTACAAGAAGGGCGAGAAGCGGACGGAGCGCTGGTACGGCGGCGCGATGGCCCCCACGACGCCGCTCGACGACTCCGGCGAGCAGGCGCTCGCCGCGGAACGCCAGGGCAATCTGATCGGCGTCGCGCCCGGATTCTGGGGCGACGGCGAACACCTGGGCGTCCAGGGCTCGTTCGGCGACATCGGCAACGTCTCGCTGAAGCGGAACGGCGAGGACCTCGGCTCCAACGCCTGGCCGTACGGCGTGTTCACGGTCCCGTCCGGGGACGCGGCCTACGAACTGACCCTGAACACGATGAAGATGAACGGCGGCAAGACCTGGCTCCGTTCACCACAGACCACAACAACGTGGTCGTTCCGCTCGCACGAGGAGGCGGACACGTACTCACAGGGCATCCCGCTGCTCTTCCCGCGGACGACGTTCCCCGAGGACGGCATGAAGACGCTCGCGGCGCGGGACGGCCAGCGCGTCGACCTGACGGCGACGGGCCACGCGGGCTACGAACCGGGCGCCCTGACGAAGGCCGCGCTCTCGTACTCGTACGACGGCGGGGACACCTGGACCGAGGCGAAGACCTCGCAGCGGGACGGCAAGTGGACGGCGACGGTCGACCACGCGGGTGCCACCGGCAAGCAGGTCGCCCTGAAGGTCCAACTGACCGACTCGAAGGGCAACTCGGTCACGCAGACCGTCAATAGGGCGTACGACGTTCGTTAGTTCGGACGCTCACCCGATCCGGTCCGCCGGGCGGTCCTCCCGTGGGGGGTGGGGCCGTCCGGCGGGCCCATTTCGGTGGGCTTTTCCCGATGCCCCGTTTTCGTACGGCCCGTGCCGTGGACAATGAGGGCATGAGCCAGCAGGGGGAGAGGCACACCGGTCGGCCGGCCCAAGGGGACGACTGGTGGGGGAAGTTGTACGACGACGAGACCGCCGCCGAGGACACCGGCCCCGCTCCGTCCCCGGACACCCTGGACGACCGCTTCACCTCGGCCGGAGCGGTGGCGGCTCCGCGCGCACCGGGGGACTCCGAGGCGGATCCGGCCCCGCCCGAGCCCCGCCGAACCGAGGGCGCCGCACCACCCGCCCCGGAGCCCCGCCACGCGGAGTACCCGGAGACGCGGCACGTCTGGGGCCCGACTCCCGGAGAGCCGGGAACCGCCGCACTCCCTCCGGAGTGCGCCGGGGGCCCGCCCCCCGGGCAGCCGGGAACCGCTGCACTCCCTCCGGAGCCCGCGTCGGGGACGAGCACGCCGCCGGAACCAACCCCGGACGCCGGTGCCGACGAGCCTCTGCGCGAGGCGCCGCCGCCGGGAGGCCCGCGCGTCGAGACCGGCCCGGCGGCAGCGGAGCCCCCTGACCGCGACCCCGCCCCACCTCTGCCACCGACGCCCCCGCCGCCTCCGGAGTCACCCCGCGCCGAGGCCGCTCCTCCGCTGGAGTCGCCCCGCGCCGAAGCCGCTCCTCCTCCGCCGCCGGGGGCGCCCCGATTCGAGGCCGCTCCTCCGCTTTCGGGGGCGCCCCGATTCGACGACGCTCCTCCTCCGGAGGCGCCCCGGCCCGAGGCCGCCCCGCCGTCGCGGACGCCTCCCGTCGAGGCCGCTCCACCGCTGGAGGCGCCTCTCGCTGAGGCTGCTCCTCCGCTTACGGGGGCGCCCCGACCCGAGGCCGCTCCTCCGCCGTCGCAGACGCCCCGCGTCGAGCCCGCTCTTCCGGTGGAGTCGCTCCGCGCCGAGGCCGCTCCTCCGCCGCCGGGGGCGCCCCGCGTCGAGGCTGCTCCGCCGCCGCAGGCGCCCCGGGCCGAAGCCGCTCCGCTGCCGGAGGCACGCCGACTCGAAGCCGCCCCGCCACCGCAGACGTCCCTCGTCGAGCCCGCACCGTCACAGTCGGACGCACCCCGGACCGCAGCCGTCCCGCCGCTGCCTGAAGCGCCTCCCGCCCCGCCGGCGGCTCCCTACGGGGAAGCCGAACCGGCTCCGCCGGAGGCCGTTCCGCCCTCAGCAGGGGTGCCTTCCGCGGCAGCGGCCCGGGACGCGGCTCGTGCGGAGGCCGGGCCGCCTCCGCCGGAGGCCGCGCGTGCGGAGGCCGCTCCGTCCTCAGCAGGGGTGCCTTCCGCGGCAGCGGCCCGGGACGCGGCTCGTGCGGAGGCCGGACCGCCTCCGCCGGAGGCCCCGCGCGCGGAGGCCGCTCCGTCCTCAGCAGGGGTGCCTTCCGCGGCAGCGGCCCGGGACGCGGCTCGTGCGGAGGCCGGGCCGCCTCCGCCGGAGGCCCCGCGCGCGGAGGCCGTTCCGTCCTCAGCAGGGGTGCCCTCCGCGGCAGCGGCCCGGGACGCGGCTCGTGCGGAGGCCGGACCGCCTCCGCCGGAGGCCCCGCGCGTGGACGCCGCTCCGCCCCCACCAGGGGCGCCCTCCGCGGCAGCCGCCCCGGACGCGGCCCGCGTGGAGACCGTCCTGCCCCCGCCGGAGGCGCCCCGTGCCGGACCCGTCACGCCCCCGCCCGAGGCGCCCCGTGCCGGACCCGTCACGCCCCCGCCGGGCGCCCTCCCGGCACCGTCCCCACCAGCCCCCGTCAGCTACGTGGGCGACGGTCCACCCACCTACGAGGCGGAGCCCACCGCGCTGCCGCTTGCGGATCCCGAGGATCTTGACGATCTCGTCGCGGACACCGTGCTGGACGGCGCGCGGTGCGGGGTCTCGACGCTGCGGGCCGTGTCCGTGCGGGGGGATTCCGCGCGATACCGGGGGGAGCCGCGCCGCGACTGTCTGCTCACCGCGCGGTTCGGGAGCGGGCCGGGCGCGCTGATCCTCGTCGCGATGGCCACCGGCGCCCGCGCCACGCCCGGCGCGCACCGGGCCGCCGCCGAGGTCTGCGAGTGGATCGGGCGGGCCGTCGGGCTCAGCCACACGCGGCTCGCGGAGGACGTGCGGGCGGGCCGCCGCGGCGACCTCAAGTCAGGGCTGCACCGGCTCACCGACCGCAGCCTCGGCAAACTCCGGGCCGGCGCCACCGAACAGGGCCTCGACCCGGACGAGTACGCGGCGACGCTGCGATGTCTGCTGCTGCCCGCCGACCCGGCCTGCCGCACCCGCGTGTTCTTCGGCGTCGGCGGGGGCGGCCTGTTCCGGCTGCGGGACGGCGAGTGGCGGGACATAGAGCCGAGCGTCGCCGAGCAGAGCGGCGCCCCCGTCGTCGGCTTCGGTTCAACGCCGCCCGCCGAGACCCCCGACGGCGACCGGCTCACGATGGACCTGAGCATCACGAAGCCCCCGAGCCCCTACGAGCCCGCGCCCCCGCAGCCCCGCGACGCCTTCCGGTTCCGCGCCTCCGTCGCCCGACCGGGGGACACGCTGCTGCTGTGCTCGCCGGGCCTCGCCGAACCGCTGCGCGACGAACCCGACCTCGCCCGCCACCTGGCCAACAGGTGGGCGGACGCCGATCCTCCGGGCCTCGCCGCGTTCCTCGCGGACACCCAGGTCCGGGTGAAGGGATACGCCGACGACCGCACGGCTGCGGCCGTCTGGGAGGCGTGAGCACGCCCCGTATGAATTCATGGACCCGCAAGAGTCGGGAAGCAACGCGGAGACCGGGTTCCGAAAGGGCGCGTGAGTCATGGCCAAGCAGAACGTCGCCGAGCAGTTCGTCGACATCCTCGTCCGCGCGGGCGTCGAGCGCATGTACGGAGTCGTGGGCGACAGCCTCAACCCGGTCGTGGACGCGATCCGGCGCAACGACGCGATCGACTGGATCCACGTCCGGCACGAGGAGACCGCCGCCTTCGCCGCGGGCGCGGAGGCCCAGATCACCGGCAAGCTGACCGCGTGCGCCGGCTCCTGCGGGCCGGGCAACCTGCACCTCATCAACGGGCTGTACGACGCGCACCGCTCGATGGCCCCGGTCCTCGCCCTCGCCTCGCACATCCCGTCCAGCGAGATCGGCCTCGGCTTCTTCCAGGAGACCCACCCCGACCGGCTCTTCTCGGAGTGCTCGCACTACAGCGAGATGATCTCCAGCCCGAAGCAGATGCCGCGCGTCCTGCAGACCGCCATCCAGAACGCGGTCGGCCAGTCCGGCGTCAGCGTCGTGACGCTCCCCGGCGACGTCGCCGACGAAGCGGCACCCGAGAAGTCCATCGAGACCGCGATCGTCACCTCCCGTCCCAGCATCCGCCCCGGCGACGCCGAGATCGACAAGCTCGTCGAGCTGATCGACGAGGCCGGCAAGGTCACGCTCTTCTGCGGCAGCGGCACCGCGGGCGCGCACGCCGAGGTCATGGAGTTCGCCGAGAAGATCAAGTCCCCGGTCGGCCACGCCCTGCGTGGAAAAGAGTGGATTCAGTACGACAACCCGTACGACGTCGGCATGAGCGGGCTCCTCGGGTACGGCGCCGCCTACGAGGCCACCCACGAGTGCGATCTGCTGATCCTCCTCGGCACCGACTTCCCGTACAACGCGTTCCTGCCGCAGAAGGACGTCAAGATCGTCCAGGTCGACGTGCGGCCCGAGCACCTCGGCAGGCGTTCGAAGCTGGACCTCGCGGTCTGGGGCGACGTCCGCGAGACGCTGCGCTGCCTCACGCCGCGCGTGAAGCCGAAGTCGAACCGCAAGTTCCTCGACCGGATGCTGAAGAAGCACGCCGACGCGCTGGAAGGCGTCGTGAAGGCGTACACGCGCAAGGTCGAGAAGCACACCCCCATCCACCCCGAGTACGTCGCCTCCGTCGTCGACGAACTCGCCGCCGAGGACGCCGTGTTCACGGTCGACACGGGCATGTGCAACGTCTGGGCGGCCCGCTACATCTCGCCCAACGGGCGGCGCCGCGTCATCGGCTCGTTCTCGCACGGCTCGATGGCGAACGCGCTGCCGATGGCGATCGGCGCCCAGTTCACCGACCGCAACCGGCAGGTCGTCTCGATGTCGGGCGACGGCGGGTTCTCGATGCTGATGGGTGACTTCCTCACCCTCGTCCAGTACGACCTGCCGGTGAAGGTCGTCCTCTTCAACAACTCCTCTTTGGGAATGGTCGAGTTGGAGATGATGGTGGCCGGTCTTCCGTCCTACGGGACCACCAACAAGAACCCCGACTTCGCCTCCATCGCCCGCGCCGCGGGTGCCTACGGCGTCCGCGTCGAGAAGCCGAAGCAGCTCGCGGGCGCGCTCAAGGACGCCTTTAAGCACAAGGGTCCCGCGCTCGTCGACGTCGTCACCGACCCCAACGCCCTGTCCATCCCGCCGAAGATCAGCGCCGAGATGGTCACGGGCTTCGCCCTCTCCGCCTCCAAGATCGTCCTGGACGGTGGAGTGGGCCGGATGGTGCAGATGGCCCGCTCCAACCTCCGCAACATGCCGCGCCCCTGATCACACCGGCCGCAGCCGCAGCGTCAGGATCTGGAACGGGCGCAGCGACAGGGCGAGCCCGGCGGCGGACGTGTCGGCCGGGCGCACCGGGCGCTCCAGGAGGTCCGTCTCGTCGGCGCCCGCCACCGGGAACGCCGCCGTGAGCGTCGCGTCCGCGCGCCCGCCCCGCGACTCGTAGAGCCGCACGACGACATCCCCGCTGCGGTCCTCCGCGAGCTTCACGGACTCCACCGTCACCGCCGGGTCGTCGACCGCGATCAGCGGCGTCACGGCGGGCGCGGGCGCGATCCGCAGCGGCAGGTTCAGGGCGAGCCCTTCCGCCACCGCGTCGCCGGTGCCCGCGCCCGGCAGCAGCGCGTACGTGAAGCGGTGCGTGCCCAGGTCCGTCTCCGGGTCGGGGGAGTGCGGGGCCCGCAGCAGCGTGAGGCGGACCGTCGTGCCGAGGCCGTCCTCGTGCGCGGCGCGGGTCACGTCGTGGCCGTACGTGGAGTCGTTGACGAGCGCGACGCCGTAGCCCTCCTCCGCGACGCGCAGCCAGCGGTGCGCGCAGATCTCGTAACGGGCCGCGTCCCAGCCGGTGTTGGCGTGCGTGGGCCGGTTGACGTGACCGAACTGGATCTCGGCCGAGGACCGCTCGGCGTGCACGTCCAGCGGGAACGCCGCCTTGAGGACCTTCTCCGACTCCTGCCAGTCGACGTCCGTCACCACGTCGAGGCGCCGGCTGTCCGCCGCGAGCCGGTACTCCTGCGTGATCCGGGACTTCCCGAAGGAACGGGTGACGCGCACGGAGACCCGCAGCGGCCCCTCCTCGACCAGCTCCACCGACTCGGCCTCCGTGAGGTCGGTGCGGGTGTGCCGGTAGTGGGCGTCCAGGTCCCAGGCGTCGTACTGGGTGGGGTGGTCGGGGTGCAGCTGGAGGAGGTTCCCCCGGATCCCGGGGGCCAGCGCCTCGCGTCCGCCGCTGTTCAGGTCCCGCACGGAGGTGAGGAGTCCGTCGCTGTCGATGGTGACCGTGAGGTGTTCATTGGCGAGGACGATCGAGCCCGTCTCGCGCGTCGCCGCCGCGTGCGCGCCGGGGCCGCGCGTCTTGCCGGTCGTCTCGGTGAGGGTCTGCGCCCCGAGCCCGTCGACGTACACGTGCACCAACTGGCCCTCGTGTGCCACCACTTCACTGCGCGGGTACGGGGAGGCGTTGAGTGCGGACGGCGCGGATCCGCCCAGGCGGTGCACGGCGTCCGAGGCGATGTCGTCCAGCTCCGCGAGCACCTGGGCGTAGGTCTCGCGGGCCTCGCGGTGGACCCAGGCGATCGACGAGCCCGGCAGGATGTCGTGGAACTGGTGCAGCAGCACCGTCTTCCAGATCCGGTCGAGCGCGTCGTACGGGTACGCGTACGACGGGTCGTGCAGCGCGGCGGCCGTGCACCACAACTCGGCCTCCCGCAGGGCGTGTTCGGAGCGCCGGTTGCCCTGTTTCGTCTTCGCCTGCGTGGTGTACGTGGCGCGGTGCATCTCCAGGTACAGCTCGCCGGACCACACGGGGGCCCTCTCGCCGTACTCCTCGTGCGCGGCCTCGAAGAACGCCGCGGGCCTCTCGATGTCGACGCGCGGCGAGCCCTCCAGGGAGCGCAGGCGGCGCGCCTTCTCCAGCATCTCGCGGGTCGGCCCGCCCCCGCCGTCGCCCCAGCCGAACGGCACGAGGGACCTGGACGCGCCGCCCTTCTCCGCGAAGTTCCGCTCCGCGCGCGCCAGTTCACTCGCGTGGAACTGCGCGTTGTACGTGTCCACGGGCGGGAAGTGGGTGAACACGCGCGTGCCGTCGATGCCCTCCCACCAGAACGTGTGGTGCGGCATCTTGTTCGTCTGGTTCCAGCTCAGCTTCTGCGTCAGGAACCACTTGGCGCCCGCGAGCTTCGCCAACTGCGGGAACGCCGCCGTGTAGCCGAACGAGTCCGGCAGCCAGATCTCCTCCGTCTCCACGCCCAGCTCGTCCTGGAAGAACCGCTTGCCGTGCACCAGTTGGCGGGCCAGGGCCTCGCCGCCGGGCATGTTGGCGTCCGACTCCACCCACATCGAGCCGACCGGCGACCAGTTCCCGTCCGCGACCGCCTTCTTGATGCGCTCCCAGATGTGCGGCTGGTGCTCCTTCACCCACGCGTACTGCTGCGCCTGCGAGCACGCGAAGACCAGCTCCGGGTAGTCGCGGGCCAGCGCCGTGACGTTCGCGAAGGTCCGCGAGGCCTTGCGGACCGTCTCGCGCAGCGGCCACAGCCACGCCGAGTCGATGTGCGCGTGCCCGGCCGCCGAGACCCGGTGCGCGCTCGCGTGCGCGGGCCTCGACAGCACCTCGGCCAGCTCGGCGCGGGCCGCCGACGCCGTGCCCGACACATCGTGCAGATCGAGAGCGTCGAGCATCCGCTCCAGGGCGCGCAGGATGTCGTGGCGCCTGGCCCGGTCGGCGTCCAGCTCGTGCATCAGCTCCGAGAGCACCTCGACGTCCAGGACGAGATGCCAGACCTCCTCGTCGAGTACGGCCAAGTCGGCAGAGCGGAATCGGTAGTTGGGGCGATCTCCTGCGGTCAGTACGTCGCCGAGGAAGGTGGGTTCGAAGTCCCTCAGGACCGTCGGATTCGCCGCGGCCTCGAGCAGCAGGCTCACCGGCTCCCCGCCGGCCGCGCGCGCCGCGATCGTCAGATGCCGGTTGCGCGGGTGGATGCCCTTGAGGGGCACGCCGGACGCGTCGTACAGCAGCCCCTCCGCCTGGAAACCGGGGCCCTGCCCGGAGAAACCGGGGTCGACGACCGCCTCGACGTGCCGCCCCTCCCACTCCTCGGGCACCCGCCCCTCAAGGCGGAACCAACTGGTCGACCACGGCTTTCCCCAGGCGGTGCCGGTCTCGAAGGACTCGTACGTGCCCTCCAGGGCCTCGGCCACCGGCACCGGTTCCCCCGGCGCGTGCCAGACGCTCATGCTCAGCGGGACCCGCGCCCCGTACTGCGCGGGCCGCACGAACTGGCGCATCGCCCGCTCCAGGCGGCCTTCCACGAGGTGTCGGTCGTCGTGCACGGCGGCTCCTTCAGTGCTCCTGCGGTGCGTGTCGGTTCCTCGTACTGTGCCGGTCCCGGCGGCGTCCCCACGCTTCCTTCCCCGGCGCGGCGCCGAGCACCCCCGCAAGTGGTGGACCAATCAACAAGCGTGCCGATCAGGCAGCGGGGCATTCATCCCCGTGTACGCGTTCGAAGAGCAGGCCGAGCAGGAGAACTCCAGCCGGAAGGGCAGCGGATCGGCGTGTGGGCGGGGGCCATGAAACGGCAGTCACGAGGGGGCGCCCCAATGGGCGACACGGGCTCAATGACGTACGAGAAAGGGGTCGCGGCGCCGCGCGCGGACCCGGAGGACGAGCCGCCGCGGCAACTCAAGCGCAAGCTGGGCAGGGCGGATCTGCGGGCCGTCCCGGAGACGAGGCGCGCGCTGCGCGAACTCCTGGATCACTGGGGCAGGCCCGGAAGATCGGAGGTGGCGGAGCTGCTCACCAGCGAGCTGGTGACGAACGCGCTGGTGCACACGGACTGCGAGGCGGAACTCACGGCCACCGTGGGGCCCCGGTCCCTGAGAGTCGAGGTCCGTGACTTCGTCTCCCGCAGGCCCAAGCCGCGCGTACCGCACGCCGACGACGGTACGCACGGCACCAATGGGCGCGGCCTCGTCCTGGTGCAGTCCCTCGCGGACGCCTGGGGCGTCGCGGCGCTGGGCCCGGGGGCCACGGGCAAGGTGGTCTGGTTCGAACTGGACGGCGGCGTCATGTGATGCCATGACGCCGCCGTACCACGGACGGGCTCAACCGAGCTGCTGCTCAAGGTCCTTGAGCTTCTGCTCCAGAGAGTCGAGCCGGGGCAGCGCCTGCGTGTCGTCCTCCGCCGTCAGATCGACGGTGACGGGCGCCTTCTGGTCACGGGACTTACGGATGCCCTTGACGGCCTGGAGCGAGGGCCGGGTGCGCACCGGCAGCTGCTCCGGGGCCGGTGCGGCCCCCGGCAGTTCGGAAGGCGAGGACGCCGCCGATATGGCGGACTCCGGGCCGGGCTGCCCGGAGCTGCCGGCCTCCACCTGCCGCGGGTCGCGGGTGGGGAACCCGCGGCTCAGCGCCTTCAGTTGGGCACGCTCCAGCTTCTGGTGCTCGCGCTGACGCATCCGGTTCGCGGTCTTCTCCCGCTTGTCCTCGCGCACCTCGTCCACGGCCTCGTCGAGGGTGCGCACGTTCTCCAGGAGCATCAACGACCAGGCGTTGTACGTCTCCAGGGGAGCGCGCAACCAGCGCACGATCCGGATCTGCGGCAACGGCCGTGGCACCAGGCCCTGTTCGCGCAGCGCCGCGCGGCGCGTCTGCTTCAGGGCGCGGTCGAAGAGGACGGCGGCCGAGAGGGACATCCCCGCGAAGAAGTGCGGGGCGCCCGCGTGGCCGAGGCCCCGCGGGGCGTGCACCCAGTTGAACCACGCCGCGGCGCCGGCGAAGGTCCACACGAGTATCCGGGAGCCGAGCGCGGCGTCGCCGTGGCTGGCCTCGCGCACGGCGAGCACCGAGCAGAACATCGCGGCGCCGTCGAGCCCGAAGGGGACGAGGTACTCCCAGCCCCCGGACAGGTTCAGGTTCTGCTTGCCGAAGCCGACCAGTCCGTGGAAGGAGAGGGCGGCGGCGACGGCCGCGCAGCAGAACAGCAGCACGTACGAGGCGGTGCCGTAGACGGCCTCCTTGCGCCTGCGGCGCTCCTCGCTGCGCTCCCACGAATCGTCGGAGAACATGCTCGTGTCCTTCTTGGCGCCCCCGGCGCGCCTGCCGCGCGCGAGCACTGCGACCGCCGCCAGCATGCCCAGGAGCAGTACGGCGCCCGGCAGCAGCCAGTCCAGCGATATGTCGGTCAGTCTCATCTGGGGTCCCTTGCATCGCGATAGGGCGTTTCGGCCGCCATATTGGCCCAGCCGCCCGAGCCCGCAGGGGGGTTTCGGGGCAAGAGAACGCCATTGGTGTGCAAGGGGGCGCGTAAAGCGGCCGTACGCTCGAACTCCCGCCGGAGTAAGGGAAGTTGAGTTCGAATTACGTCACTCGTACGGGTGGTTCAGGCCGCCGCGGTCGCGGTGAGCCTGCTGACCCGGTCCGCGTCGCACGTGCGCGGACAGGTCACACAGGTGTCCTGCGGGCGCAGCGTGTAGAACATGCAGCAGCTCGCGCGGTCGCGCGTGGGCAGCAACTCGCCGTTCGGGCCAGTCAGTTCGCGGAACGCGGCCTTCCCGACGTACGGCTTCGTGGCGCCGGGCAGCAGCGCCTCCAGGTCGGTCATGGCGCGCCGCTCCTCGCCGAGGAGGTGCCCCACGTACCAGAGGGACTCGACGATCTCGTCCGTCGCCATGCCCCACAGGGCGCGCGGGCCGCGCCGCATCCGCGGCCCGAAGCCGGCGAGGACGGGCTGGAGGTGTTCGGCGACGGCCGCGCGGACCTCGCCGCGCAGGGCCTCCTCGTCGGGGACGACGCGGGCGCCGGGCAGCTGTGCCGCCGGGTCGTCGGGGAGGCAGGCGAATTCGGTGACGTGCACGGCGAGCCGGCCGAGCGTGCGCTGGAAGGCGACCTCGGAGGCCGGGAAGCGGGGTACGCGGCGGTGCAGGAACCAGGGGATCGTGATGAGCAGGCAGGCGGGCCAGGCGTAGCGGTGCAGGCCGAAGCTGGCGATCACGTCGGGGCGGGCGGGGGTGCCGTAGTCCTTGAGCACCTGTGCGTTGTCCCACGCGAGGAAGGCGTCGAGCGCGGCGCCGCCCTCGGCGAGCCGCTCCGTGTGCACCCAGCCGGCGCCCTCGGGCAGCGCCTCACCCGCGGGAACCTCGGTGACGCCCAGGCCCGGGAACACCTCGGTGAGGCGGGCGTACGCGGCCGAGACCGCGCTGGGAGGCGCGCCGAGCGCCGACGTGGTGAAGGGCATGCTGGGGCCACCGATTCACGATCGTTTACAGGTAAGCCTTACCTTACCCGAACGGGGTGGGGTTTGAACTGTCGGCCCGGGCCTCTATCGTTCGTCGTTGAGCTTCGGACAAACGGCAAGGAACGGCGGCGAAGGGGATGACCGGGGTGGAGCGGACGAGGCCACGCGAGGCACGCGACTCCTCCATTGGAGTGCCGGAGCAGCGGTCGACGTCGGCCTGGGCGCCGCGGGCCGTCGCGCCCGTGCCCGCGGCGGCCACCGTTCCCGAGCAGAGCCGTGGCGAGCACACCCACAGCGAGCCCCCCGCGCCCGGGCTCGTGGCGCGCGGCGCGGTCGAGCGGACGTCCGTGCGCGGCCAGGTGCTCGACGCGCTGCGGGCCGCGCTGGTCTCCGGCGACCTCGCGCCCGGCGAGGTGTACTCGGGGCCTGCCTTGGGGGAGCGCTTCGGGGTCTCCGCGACGCCCGTGCGCGAGGCGATGCAGCAGCTGGCGCGGGAGGGCGCGGTCGAGGTCGTGCCCAACCGGGGGTTCCGGGTGACTCGGCGTTCCGACCGCGAGCTGGCCGAGCTCGCGGAGGTGCGGGCGCTCGTCGAGGTGCCGGTGGTGACGAGGCTCGCCCGTACGGTGCCGCCCGCGCGGTGGGCCGAGCTGCGGCCGCTGGTCCGGGCGACGGCGATGGCCGCGGCCGTGGGGGACCGGGCGGGGTACGCGGAGGCGGACCGTGCCTTCCACCGGGCCCTTCTCGCGTTCGCGGGGAACGACCAGGTGGTACGGGTCGCCGACGAACTGCACCGGCAGGTGGGGTGGTCGACGTCCGACCTGGCGCTCGACGCGCGGCAGCACGCGGCGCTGCTGGACGCGTTGGAGGCGCAGGACGCCGACGCGGCGGGCCGCTTGGTGCGCGAGCACGTCGGCGGGTAGCGGTCGTCCGTCCTTGGGCCACGGGGCTCTGCCCCGGCCCGGCGCGACTTGATTCGCCGCACCGGCGTTACGGACTCGGGGCTCTGCCCCGGACCCCGCTGCTCAATCGCCGCAGGGGCTGGATTTTGCCCGCCCACCCACAGGCGACGGCCCTGTCCCTGCCCCGCCCGTCTCCACCGCCCGTCTCCCACCCACCCGCCCCCTCCAGGGGCCTCGGCCCCACGGGGTGCCGGAGGTCGTCTCGCCTTGGGCAATCTGCCGCCCAGGGCGGCAGGGTGGGCAAGGCGGCCCCCGGTGCCGCGCAACGGTCGAGGCGGCCCCCGCCCCGGGGATCACGCCGCCGCGGGCAGCACTCCCGCCAACCACGTAGGCACCCCGTCCAGCAACCGGAACAACCTCGCCGCCTCCGCGCGCAGCCGCGCCTTCGTGTCCGGTTCGGGTTCGGCCTCCGCCAGGGAGGCCAGCGCCGGGGCCGTACCCACCAGGTAGCCGAGTTCCTCGCGAATCCGCAGGGACTCCGTGAACCCGTGCCGTGCCTCCTTCAACTCGCCCTCCCGCAGGGCGAGTCCGGCGAGGTGGCGCCAGGTGAAGGAGACCAGCAGCGCGTCACCGTGCGCCGTCGCCCCCGCGTGTGCCCTGCGGTACGCGGCCCGTGCCGCCTGCGGCGAGTCCGCCAGGTTCTCCGACATCAGACCGCGCCGGAAGTCGAGCAACGCACGGCCGGCCCCGCCCGGGGCGATGAGCGCCGCCGCCCTGCCGAACGCCGACCGCGCCTCGTCCGACCGGTCCCGCGCCTTCAACAGCGTTGCCGCGTAAGCGAGTTGGCCCCGCTCGCACGCCGCCGCACCCCGTTCCTCGTCCGTGTGCGCCAGCGCCTCCGCCGCGCGCAACGCGTCCTCCGCGTCCGCCCACCCCTGCTCCGTGTAGAGGCACCGCTCCACCAGCAGCGCCGCCCGCTGCAGCGCCGCCCCCGGGTCGGCGTCCGCGTGCCGGTCGAGCAGTGCCGCCGCGTCGGTCCAGCAGCCGCGCGAACGCAACCGCCATACCGCGGTCTGGAGTGGATCGTCCGCTGCGTTCGTTCCGGTACCAGACATGGCGGTATGCGCCACATTGCCCTCCCGAGCACGCCATCGAGCCGAGTTGCCGTGGGGCATCTCAGCACGGATCAAGGCGCCCGGCCAAGGGGGTGGGTGAAAGATTTCACAAAGGGTTGGGGTTCCCAAGCGCCCCCAAGATCGCTAAGGGGCGCTCAGGGGGTGTTCGTGGGATTGATGAGGTGTCAGCTCACCGGTCGACTCGCCGGTCAGCTCATCCGCAGTGCCAGGAAGAAGTCCAACTTGTCCTCCAGGCGCGAAAGATCACGACCCGTCAGCTGTTCGATACGGCCCACGCGGTACCGCAGCGTGTTCACGTGCAGGTGCAGCCGGGACGCGCAGCGGGTCCACGAGCCGTCGCAGTCGAGGAACGCCTCAAGGGTCGCGATCAGCTCCGCGCGGTGCTTGTGGTCGTAGTCGCGAAGCGGGTCGAGGAGGCGGGCCGTGAACGCGCGGCGCACGTCGTCCGGGACGAACGGCAGCAGGAGCACGTGCGAGGCCAGCTCCTGGTGGCCCGCCGCGCAGACCACGCCCGTGCGGGCGGCCGCCACGCGCCGTGCGTGCCGCGCCTCCTCCAGGGCGCCGCGCAGCCCCTCCGCGGAGTGCACCGCGGCGCTCACGCCGATCGCCAGGCGCCCATCGTCGCCGAGCCCGGCCGCGAGGGGTTCGCGCACCGCGGTCAGCAGGGTGTCCGCGAGCAGCCCCTGCTCCGAGCCGTCGTGCTCCGTGGCCACGGCGGGCAGCGGGACCAGCGCGATGGCCTCGTCCCCGCTGTGCGCCACGGCGATCCGGTCGGACGGCTCGGCGGAGTCGGGGCGCGCCCCGGCCTCCGGGCCGATGAGGATCTCCTCCAGGAGCGACTGGGCCACGGCCCCGCCCTCGGCCTTCTCGCCCTGCTGGTCCGTCCACTCCACGCGTGCCACGACGACCTGCCAGTGCGGGGCCGCGCCCAGCCCCGGCAGCAGCACGGGCGCCGCGACGCGCAGGCGTGCCGCGATCTCCGCGGGGGCCGCGCCCGCCTGCACCAGCTCAAGGACTTCCTGCGCGAGCCTGCGCCGCACCGTGCGCGCCGCGTCCCGCCGCTCCCGCTCCACCGAGATCAGCTGCGTGACGCCCTGGAGCAGGTCGAGCCGCTCCTCCGGCCAGTCGCCCGCGTCCGCCTCGACGGCGAGCAGCCAGTCCGAGAGCACGCTCGCGCGCCGGTCGACGGGGGCGGCGGCCGGCGCGTCCTTCGGCGCCGAGCCGATCGGGAACAGCGAGTACGTGACGCCCTCCACCGTCACCCGGTGCGGGCTGCGCCGCCCCGTGCGCAGGGCCGCCAGATGCTCGGCCGCGAGCCGGGTGCGGATCCGCGGAGGCAGCTCGGGCCCCGCCGCGGCCGAACCGGCGATCGCGCGTCCGGTCGGGGAGAGCACCCAGGCCCGCAGGTCCAGGTCGCTGCCCAGCAGGTCGAGGACCACGTCGGGGCCGCCGCCCGCGGGCCCCGAGGTCATCAGGCGCCGGTGCCGGTCGACGACCGCCGCGAGGTCCCCCGCGCGCTCGCCCGAGACCTGCCGTACGACGTGCTCGGTGATCGTCCCGAACGCCACCGACTGCGCCACCGAGAACAGCGGCACGCGGTGCCGCGCACAGGCCTCGACGAAGTCCTCGGGGACGTAGCCGAACTCGGCGGTGCCCGCCGCGACGGCCGCGACGCCCGCCGCGGCCATCAGCCGGGCGAAGGGCTCCGAGTCGGCAGGCTCCCGGTGCCAGGCCAGGCCCGTCAGGACCAGCTCGCCGCCGGACAGATAGCGGCTGGGGTCCCGCAGGTCCGTCGTCATCACGCCGCGGACGGTGCGGTCGAGCTCCTCCTCGCCGCCGAGGAGCCTGAGGCCCAGCGCGTCCGTGTCCAGCAATGCGCGCAGCCGCATGTCATCGCCGCCGATCTGTCTCGAAGTCGTACGTACAGGAAGCCCCATGGAGCTGTGGCCGGGGTTTCCTGGGGAAAACGGTGAGGTTACTGATGCCACCCGTTCATACGAATCTACAAGACACCCCGGCGGGCCAGCCAACGCGTTCATGTTTTCCGTGACTGACACTGCCGGAGCAGCAGGCGGTGTACTGGCCTCACTCCGCGTGAACAGCACATGAACGAGCCCCTGTGATCCTCCCACCCGTCTCCCACCACCGCCCTTGCATGAGCGCTTCGCGCACCCCTCCTCTTTGGCTCGAACGCATCGCATCGCATCGACCCCGCACGACACGACGCACGAACCACGCACGATCCCTGCCCGATCCACGAACCTCACGGAGAAGAGAGCCGTTATGGACTTCCTTCGCCCCGGCAGCTGGGAGGAGGCGCTCGCCGCGAAGGCCGAGCACCCCACAGCCGTGCCGATCGCAGGCGGCACCGATGTCATGGTCGAGGTCAACTTCGACCACCGCCGTCCCGAGTACCTGCTCGACCTCAACCGCATCGGTGAGCTGAGCGAGTGGGAGGTGGGCCAGGGGCAGAACGACACCGTCCGGCTCGGCGCCTCCGTCCCGTACACCAAGATCATGGAGCACCTGCGCACCGAGCTGCCGGGGCTCGCGCTCGCCTCGCACACCGTCGCCTCGCCGCAGATCCGCAACCGCGGCGGCGTCGGCGGCAATCTCGGCACCGCTTCCCCGGCCGGCGACGCCCACCCGGCGCTGCTCGCCTCCGGTGCCGAGGTCGAGGTGGAGTCGGTCCGCGGCTCCCGGCGCATCCCGATCGACGAGTTCTACACGGGGGTCAAGCGCAACGCCCTCGCCGAGGACGAGCTGATCCGCGCCGTGCACATCAAGAAGGCCGAAGGGCCGCAGCAGTTCTCCAAGGTCGGCACGCGCAACGCGATGGTCATCGCCGTGTGCGCCTTCGGCCTCGCCCTGCACCCGGGGACCCGGACCGTGCGCACCGGCATCGGCTCGGCCGCGCCCACCCCGGTCCGCGCCAAGGAGGCCGAGGAATTCCTCGCCGCCGCGCTCGAAGAGGGCGGGTTCTGGGACAACGGCAAGATCATCACCCCGTCGGTCGCCAAGCAGTTCGCCACGCTGGCCTCCGGCGCCTGCAACCCGATCGACGACGTCCGGGGCACCGCCTCGTACCGCCGTCACGCGGTCGGCGTCATGGCGCGCCGCACGCTGACCTGGGCCTGGGAGTCGTACCGCGGCTCGGCCACTCGCACGGAGGGAGCCGCGTAATGCGCGTCAATTTCACGGTCAACGGCCGTAAGCAGGAAGCCGACGACGTCTGGGAGGGCGAGTCCCTTCTCTACGTCCTGCGCGAGCGCATGGGGCTTCCGGGTTCGAAGAACGCGTGCGAGCAGGGCGAGTGCGGATCGTGCACCGTCCGGCTCGACGGCGTCCCGGTGTGTTCGTGTCTGGTGGCCGCCGGACAGGTCGAGGGCCGCGAGGTCGTCACCGTCGAGGGGCTCGCCGACCACGCCAAGGCCCGCTCCTGCGGCTCCCACGGGGGCGGCACGACGCTCCAGGACGCGCAGGGCTGGTCCGCGAAGGGCACCGACTCGCAGACCGGTGAGGGCGGCGAACTCGCCCCGATCCAGCAGGCGTTCATCGACGCGGGTGCCGTCCAGTGCGGCTTCTGCACGCCGGGCCTGCTCGTCGCGGCCGACGAGATGCTGGAGCAGAACCCGAACCCGTCCGACGCGGACATCCGCGAGGCGCTGTCCGGGAACCTCTGCCGCTGCACCGGCTACGAGAAGATCATGGACGCGGTCCGGCTCGCCGCGGCGCGCCAGACCCAGCCCGAGGGAGTCTGAGCAGCATGGGTACGACAGGAATCCCCGGCAAGGTCACCCAGGGGTCGCAGACCAAGGGCGGCATCGGCGAGTCCACGCTCCGCCCGGACGGCACCCTCAAGGTCACCGGCGAGTTCGCGTACTCGTCCGACATGTGGCACGAGGACATGCTGTGGGGCCACATCCTGCGCTCCACCACGGCGCACGCCGAGATCGTGTCCATCGACACGGCCGAGGCGCTGGCAACTCCCGGTGTCTACGCGGTACTCACCTACGACGACCTCCCCGCCGCGATGAAGAACTACGGCCTGGAGATCAAGGACACCCCGGTCCTCGCGCACGGCAAGGTCCGCCACCACGGCGAGCCCGTCGCCTGCATCGCGGCCGACCACCCGGAGACCGCGCGCCGCGCCGCCGCCAAGATCAAGGTGGAATACCGCGAGCTGCCCGTCATCACCGACGAGGCCTCCGCGACCGCGCCCGACGCGGTCCTGGTGCACGAGAACCGCGACGACCACCACATCGGCCACGTCCCGCACCCGAACATCGTGCACCGCCAGCCGATCATCCGCGGCAACGCCGAAGAGGCCGCCAAGAAGGCCGACTTCATCGTCTCCGGCGAGTACACCTTCGGCATGCAGGACCAGGCCTTCCTCGGCCCCGAGTCAGGGCTCGCCGTGCCGGCCGAGGACGGCGGCGTCGACCTCTACGTCGCCACCCAGTGGCTGCACTCGGACCTCGGCCAGATCGCCCCCGTCCTCGGCCTGCCCGAGGACAAGGTGCGGATGACGCTCTCCGGCGTCGGCGGCGCCTTCGGCGGCCGCGAGGACCTGTCGATGCAGATCCACGCGTGCCTGCTCGCGCTGCGCACCGGCAAGCCCGTCAAGATCGTCTACAACCGCTTCGAGTCCTTCTTCGGACACGTCCACCGCCACCCCGCGAAGCTCACTTACGAGCACGGGGCGACCAAGGACGGCAAGCTCACGCACATGAAGTGCCGCATCGTCCTTGACGGCGGCGCCTACGCCTCGGCCTCCCCGGCCGTCGTCGGCAACGCGTCGTCCCTCGCGGTCGGCCCGTACGTCCTCGACGACGTCGACATCGAGGCCATCGCGCTCTACTCCAACAACCCGCCCTGCGGCGCCATGCGCGGCTTCGGCGCCGTCCAGGCGTGCTTCGCGTACGAGGCGCAGATGGACAAGCTCGCCGACAAGGTGGGCATCGACAGGGTCGAGTTCCGGCAGCTCAACGCCATGGAGCAGGGCACGGTCATGCCGACGGGCCAGCCCGTCGACTCGCCCGCTCCCGTGGCCGAACTGCTGCGCCGCGTCAAGGCGATGCCGCTGCCGCCCGAGCGCCAGTGGGAGTCCAGCGAGGGCGCCGACGTGCGCCAGCTGCCCGGCGGCCTGTCCAACACCTCGCACGGCGAGGGCGTCGTCCGAGGCATCGGCTACGCCGTCGGCATCAAGAACGTCGGCTTCAGCGAGGGCTTTGACGACTACTCAACTGCCCGTGTGCGCATGGAGGTTGTCGGCGGCGAGCCCGTGGCCACCGTGCACACCGCGATGGCCGAGGTCGGCCAGGGCGGCGTCACCGTCCACGCGCAGATCGCCCGCACCGAGCTGGGTGTCACGCAGGTGACCATCCACCCGGCCGACACCCAGGTCGGCTCCGCCGGCTCGACGTCCGCCTCCCGCCAGACCTACGTCACCGGCGGCGCCGTCAAGAACGCCTGCGAGCTCGTCCGCGAGAAGGTCCTGGACCTCGGCCGCCGCAAGCTCGGCACCTACCACCCGGCGTGGGCCACCGCCGAACTCCTCCTGGAGGGCGGCAAGGTCGTCACCGACGGCGGCGAGGTCCTCGCCGACCTCGCCGAGGTCCTGGAGGGCGAGTCCGTCGAGGTCGAGGAGGAGTGGCGGCACCGCCCCACCGAGGCCTTCGACCTGCGCACCGGGCAGGGCAACGGCCACGTCCAGTACTCCTTCGCCGCGCACCGCGCCGTCGTCGAGGTGGATACAGAGCTGGGCCTCGTCAAGGTCGTCGAGCTGGCCTGCGCCCAGGACGTCGGCAAGGCGCTCAACCCGCTGTCCGTGATCGGCCAGATCCAGGGCGGCACTACGCAGGGCCTCGGCGTCGCGGTGATGGAAGAGATCATCGTCGACCCGAAGACCGCCAAGGTCAGGAACCCGTCCTTCACGGACTACCTGATCCCCACGATTCTCGACACGCCGACCATCCCGGTCGACGTGCTCGAACTTGCCGACGACCACGCCCCGTACGGGCTGCGCGGCATCGGCGAGGCACCGACCCTGTCGTCCACCCCGGCCGTCCTCGCGGCGATCCGGAACGCGACGGGCCTGGAGCTCGACCGGACCCCGGTCCGGCCCGAGCACCTGACGGGAACGGCCACCCAGGCCTAGTCCCGCCTCCCCGCGGGGTGACGGCCGCTTCCTTGAGGCACCGTCACCCCGCCGCACCTCCTCTGCGTCTCGGGCCGTCCCCCGGGTCGTGCAGCCATCCCAAAACCCGTGTGCCGTACGGCAGTTCACGGGAGCCCCTATGAACCTTGGGAATCGAGGCACCATGACCCAGCAGTCCGTGGAGCCGAAGACCACCGCCGACGACGCGGGCGCGGGCTCGCGCCAGCCCGCCGGCAGGTCTTGGCTCGACCGTTACTTCCACATATCCGACAGAGGGTCGACGTTCGCGCGCGAGGTGCGCGGCGGCATCACGACCTTCATGGCGATGTGTTACATCCTCCTGCTCAACCCGCTGCTCCTCGGCGGCCCCGACGCGGCGGGCGACAAGCTCAGCCACGCCGGACTCATCACGGCGACCGCGCTCGCCGCCGCCGTGAGCACCCTGCTGATGGGCTTCCTCGGCAAGGTCCCGCTGGCGCTCGCCGCGGGCCTGTCCGTCTCCGGCGTGCTCGCCACCCAGGTGGCGCCCAACATGACGTGGCCGCAGGCCATGGGCATGTGCGTGATGTACGGCGTCGTGATCGTGCTGCTGGTCGTCACCGGCCTGCGCGAGATCATCATGAACGCGATCCCGCTCGCCCTGAAGCACGGCATCACCATCGGCATCGGCATGTTCATCGCCCTGATCGGCCTGGTCAACGCCGGGTTCGTCGGCAAGGGCGCCCCGGTGACCCTCGGCACCGGCGGACAGCTCAAGGGCTGGCCCGTGCTGCTCTTCGCGGTCACCCTCCTCCTGATCTTCATGCTCCAGGCCCGCAACATCCCCGGCGCGATCCTCATCGGCATCGTCGTCGGCACGATCCTCGCCGTCATCGTGAACGCGGTCTTCGACCTCAGCCCCAAGGTCTGGGGCGGCAGCCCGCCCGAGCTGACCGGCAGCGCCGTCTCCATGCCCGACTTCTCGCTCTTCGGACACGTCGAGTTCGGCGGCTGGGACTCCATCGGCGGCATGACCGTCGGCATGATCGTGTTCACGCTCGTGCTCGCCGGGTTCTTCGACGCGATGGCCACCATCATCGGCGTCGGCACCGAGGCCAAGCTCGCCGACGAGAAGGGCCGCATGCCGGGACTGTCCAAGGCGCTGTTCATCGACGGCGCCGGCGGCGCCATCGGCGGTGTGGCGGGCGCCTCCGGGCAGACCGTCTTCATCGAGTCCGCCACGGGCGTCGGCGAGGGCGCGCGCACCGGACTGTCGTCCGTCGTCACCGGCTTCCTCTTCGCGCTCGGCCTGTTCTTCACGCCGCTCGCGCAGATCGTGCCAGGACAGGTCGCCGCCGCCGCGCTCGTCGTCATCGGCGCGATGATGATGCAGAACGCCCGGCACGTGGACTGGTCCGACCGGGCCGTGGCCGTGCCGGTGTTCCTGACCGTGGCGCTGATGCCGTTCACGTACTCCATCACCGCCGGCGTCGGCGCCGGAGTCATCGCGTACACGGCGATCAAGGCGACGCAGGGGAAGTTCCGTGAGATCGGCGCCTTCATGTGGGTGCTGACGCTCGTCTTCCTCGTGTACTTCGGCCTGCACCCGATCGAGAGCTGGCTGGGCGTCAAGTAGCCCTGCCGGCCGGACCGTTCCCCGAACCGCTAAGGAGACCGAGACATGCTGGACATCGCCGATGAGCTGTACCGGTGGGTCGAGCAGGGACGCGACTTCGCCGTGGCCACCGTGGTGGCCGTCGGCGGCAGCGCGCCCCGGCAGCCGGGCGCGGCGCTCGCCGTCGACAGCGAGGGCACCGCGATCGGTTCGGTCTCCGGCGGCTGTGTGGAGGGCGCGGTCTACGAGCTGTGCAACCAGGCCCTGGAGGACGGCGAAACGGTCCTCGAGCGGTTCGGCTACAGCGACGACGACGCCTTCGCCGTGGGGCTCACCTGCGGCGGCGTCATCGACATCCTCGTCACGCCGGTCCGCGCGTCCGACCCGGCCGTGCGCGAGGTGCTCGCACGGGCGCTCGGCGCCGCCGCCACGGGGGAGGCGGCGGCGCTCGCGCGCATCGTGTCGGGTCCGGGGGAGCTGCTGGGGCGGGCGCTGCTCGTCCGCCCCGACGGCTCGTACGAGGGCGGGTTCGGGTCCCACCCGGAGCTCGACCGCACCGTGGCGGGGGAGGCGGCGGCCTTCCTCGACGCGGGGCGTACAGGCACCCTTGAGATCGGTGAGCAGGGCTCGCGGTGCGGGTCACCGCTCACCGTCCTGGTGGAGTCGTCCGTGCCCGCGCCCCGGATGATCGTGTTCGGCGCGATCGACTTCGCTTCGGCGCTGGTGCGGATGGGCAAGTTCCTCGGCTACCGCGTCACCGTGTGCGACGCGCGGCCGGTGTTCGCGACGGCCGCGCGGTTCCCCGACGCCGACGAGATCGTCGTCGAGTGGCCGCACGAGTACCTGGAGCGCACCGAGGTCGACGGCAGGACCGTGCTGTGCGTCCTGACCCACGACGCCAAGTTCGACGTGCCGCTGCTGCGGCTCGCGCTGCGGCTCCCGGTCGCGTACGTGGGGGCGATGGGCTCGCGGCGCACGCACCTCGACCGCAACGAACGCCTGCGTGAAGTCGGCGTCACCGACATGGAGTTGGCGCGCCTGCGGTCCCCGATCGGGCTCGACCTGGGGGCCCGTACGCCGGAGGAGGTGGCGGTGTCCATCGCCTCCGAGATCGTCGCGGACCGCCGGGGCGGCACGGGGGTGTCCCTCACCGGGGCGCACACGCCGATCCACCACGAGCCGGGGACGGCACGGCGGATCGGCTCGGTGGCCTGAGGGGCCGGAGACGTCTCGCCGGCACCGGAGGCGCCTCTCCGGCAGCGGAGGGGCGGGGTCCGGGGCGGCGGCCCGGGGGTGACGTCAAGTGCGCGTCGTGTGCGGCCTACTTGACGTTCCGGTGGGCTCGGTCGACTCTCTGTGGGAGCGCTCCCGCAAGGCCGACCGTCACCCGCTCGACCGGACCCCAGGAGTCACCGTGCGAAGACCTCTCCGCCGCGCCGCAGCCGCGGCCGCCGCAACGCTCGCCCTCCTCCTCGCCGCACCCCAGGCCCTCGCCGCCGAGCCGTCGGCCGGGGCCGGAGCCGGGCGCGACGCCGGGCTCTACACGCCCGACCCCAACCCCGACGCCGTCCGGCAGATCGCCGGGCTCGTCAAGGCGGGGCAGTACCGCGACGCCGCCCGGATCACCGCGATGATCGCCACCCCGCAGGCCGTCTGGTTCGGCGACCAGAGCCCGGCCGAGGTCGAGAAGCTCGCCCGCGACGTCGTCAGGGACGCCGACCGGCGCGCCGACCTCCCGGTGTTCGCGCTCTACAACGTCCCCGGCCGCGACTGCTCCAACTACTCCGCGGGCGGCGCCGCCACCACCGCCGAGTACCAGGCCTGGATCGACGCCGTCGCCCGCGGCATCGGCTCCCGCGACGCCATGGTCGTCCTCGAACCCGACTCCCTGGCCCTGCTCCCCGCCGACTGCGGCCAGGACGACGCGCAGGGCACCAGGACCACCGCGCGCTACGCCGAGGTCAACTACGCGGTCGACCGCCTCGAACCGCTGCGCGGCACCCGCGTCTACCTCGACACCGGCCACCCCGGCTGGCACAGCGTCAACTCCATCGTGCCGCGCCTGATCAAGGGCGGCGTCGGGGAGGCGGCCGGCTTCTACACCAACGCCTCGAACTACCAAACCGACGACGCCAACTCCTGGTACGGGAAGCTGATCTCGTCCTGCATCGCGTACGTCGAGGAGGCATCGGGGGACGCCGCCGACTGCCCGAACCAGTGGACCCCGCGCGCCGACGCGCAGACCTGGATCGACGCCAATCTGCGGGTCCCGGCCTCCCGGATGGCGCACTTCGTGACGGACTCCAGCCGCAACGGCCAGGGCACCTGGACCCCGCCCGCCGGCAAGTACACCGACCCCCAGGACTGGTGCAACCCGCCGGACCGCGGCCTCGGCGCCCGGCCCACCCTGCGCACCGGCGACCCCTTGCAGGACGCCCGGCTGTGGATCAAGACACCGGGGGAGTCGGACGGCCTGTGCCTGCGCGGCACCGAGGGCCCCGAGGACCCGGAGCGGGGCACGGTCGACCCGAAGGCGGGCGACTGGTTCCCGCAGCAGGCGCTCGAACTGGTGCGGTACGCCAATCCGCCGCTGCTGCCGGGGAAGTGACGCCCACCCGCTCACAGCCGGTGCGGTGACGTTTCTCCGGTGGCGTCGTCCTCGGTGGCCTCGTCCTCGGCGTCGTACAGCAGCCCGTCCACCGCCCGTCCGAAGACCCACCGCCCCGCCGCCGCGACCACCCGGTCCGCGGCGCGGGGCACTCCGCGTACCCGCAGTTCCTCGCGCCACTCGACGCGCGAGCCGCCGTCGCCGAGCGCCCGCACCTCGAACTCGGCCCAGCCGGTGACGACCCGGCCGCGCTTCTCCATCCGGCAGCGGCGCGGCGGCTGCCAGGCGACGATCTCCATCGGGTCGTCGAAGCCGCACCGGCCGACACCGGTGCGCGCCACGAACACCGTGCCCGCGGCGTCCGGCGGCGGGGTCGTCACCGTGACACGGGTGAGCGGCACGGAGTCCCCGTGCCGCTCCCAGTCGGTCAGCCGCGCCCACGCCTCGGAGGCGCGCAGCGGCGTGTCACGGACGATACGGATTTGGGCCGTCATGTCGCGATGGTAGGCACACGTCCGGGTGCGGTGTCCGTGCCGGGGTTCGGGCGGCGTGTCGCGCGGGACCCCAACTCGGAGCCCCGCGCGCACAGTTGTTTCCCTCCGGGCCGGTCAGGTCGCCTTGTACGCCGCGGCCAGCTTCTTCAGCGCCCCCTTGTAGTCGCCGGTGAGGGCGAGGTGCTCGGCGTCGGCGAACGGTTTGGCCCACGCCGCGGTCACCTTGCCGCCCGCCTTCTCCTGGACCTTGAGCCGCTCCTTGGCCACGAGCGCCTGCCCGTCGCTGTCCTTGCCGGCCGCCTTGGTCGTGAGCCCGTAGCCGTACGGGAACTGCGGGTCGTACGAGGCGTCGCCGACGTTGATGGGCAGCTGGGCCTCGGACTTCGGCCAGGTCACCGGGAGCTGTCCGGTGAAGGGCCGCTTGCCGTAGAGGACGTCGGCGACGCCGTCGCCCTCGGTGCCGGGCAGCCAGGACGCGACGAGCGCGTCGATGTCGCCGAGCCGGTCGCCGATGAGCTGGGGTCGCCCCGAGACGACGAGTACGACGCACTTCATGGCGCCGCACACCTTGTCCACTGCTGCCTTGTCGGCGGCGGAGAGCTCCAGGTCGTGGCCGTTGCCGACGTCTCCGACGCCCTCCGCGTAGGGGGTCTCGCCGACGACGACCACGCCGACGTCGTACCCGGAGGTGGGCGCCGAGGCGTCCTTCGAGTAGTCGACCTTCGCGCCGGGGGCGGCCTTCTTCATGGCCTGGAGGACCGTGGTGCCGTCCGTGATCCTCCCGGACTGGCCCTGCCAGGAGATGGTCCAGCCGCCGGCCTGGTTGCCGATGTCGTCGGCGTTGGACCCGGCGACGTACACCTTCTGGGAGGGCTTGAGCGGCAGCACGTTCCCGTCGTTCTTCAGGAGCACCTGCGATTTGGCCGCCGCCTCGCGGGCCACGGCGCGGTGTGCGGCGCCGCCGATCTCGTCGATGCCGCTCGTGTCGGCGTACGGCTTCTCGAAGAGGCCCAGCTTGAACTTCTGCGTGAGGATGCGGGAGACCGCGTCGTCCACGCGCGCCTCGGTGACCCGGCCGGAGGTGGCCTCGGCGAGCAGGGTCTTCTCGAAGTCCGCGTAGGCGTTCGGCACCATGATCATGTCGAGGCCCGCGTTGATCGACGTACGGACGTCGGAGGCGTAGTCGCCGGGGATCTGGTCGATGCCCGCGTAGTCGCTGATGACGAAGCCGTCGAAGCCGAGCTTCCTCTTCAACTCCCCGTTGATCATTGCCGCGTTGGCGTGCATCTTCACGGGGCCCTGGTCGTCGCCGATGATGTCGAGCGAGGAGTACGAGGGCATGACCGTGCCCACCCCGCGCTTCACGGCGTCGCCGAAGGGCGCCAGGTGCACGGCCTCCAGCTCCTGCCGCGTGACCTTCGTGACACCCTGGTCGATGGTGTACGAGCCGGTGGTGGAGGAGCCGTACTCGGTGCCGCCGTCGCCGACGTAGTGCTTCGCCGTGGCGAGGACCTTGTCGCGGCGGTCCAGGTCGGAGCCGTTCGCGCGGCCCTGGAAGCCCTTGATCACGGTCTCCATGGACTCGACGAGGGCCGGGTCCTCACCGAAGGCCTCGTAGGAGCGGCCCCAGCGTTCGTCGCGGGTGACGCACAGGCAGGGCGCGAAGTCCCACGGGACGCCGGTCGCGCGGACCTCGGAGGCGGTCACCGCCCCTGTCTTCTCCGCCAGTCGGGGATCGCGGGTGGCGCCGATGCCGATGTTGTGCGGCATGATCGTGGCGCCGACGACGTTGTTGTGGCCGTGCACCGCGTCCACGCCGTAGATCAGCGGAATCTGGAACCGGGTTGCCTGCGCCCGGAGTTGGTAGCCGTCGATCATCTTGGCCCAGGCCTCGGGCGTGTTCGGCGTCGGCACGGAGCCGCCGCCGGAGAGCAGCGAGCCGAGGTGGTGGCTCGCGATGTCGCCAGGCGACTTGAGAGCGGCGCGCTCGGCCTGCGTCATCTGGCCGACCTTCTCCTCGAGCGACATCCGCGAGACGAGGTCGGCGACCCGCTTCTTGATCGGGGCCTTCGTGTCGAGGTACGGGAGTCCGTGCGCGTCGACGACGACCTGCGGGGACTCGGCGGGCGGTTTGGCGCCGGTGACGGTCAGCTTCAGCGGAATGGTCTCGGCGGCCTCGGCCCGCGCAGAGTCCTTGCCGGCGGCGACCGTGACGGTCTTCGCCGCGCCGGACGCGGTACCGGCCGGGAAGGTGACCTTGCCGCTGACCGGGGTGTAGTCCTTGCCCGGGTCGGCGGTGCCGCCCTCGGTGGCGTACTCGATGGTGACCGGGTCCTCGATCGGCACGTTCCCGGTGGTCGTGACGGACAGCTTCACCGCCGCCGAACCGCCCTCCTTCACCGGGTACACGGCCGCGTCCGTCGCCACCTGCGCGCGCAGCGACTGGTCCGCCTTGCCGTACAACTCGACGCCGTCCATGGCGAATTGGCTCTTGGTGCCGGTGGGCAAGGTGACCGCGTAGCCCCACATCTTGTCGAGCCCGAGGACGTGGTCGATGCCGCCGACGGGCTGGTAGTCCGTGCGGTACTCGAACCGGGTGAACGGCAGCTCGAGCTGCTTCCATCCCGTGAAGTCGTCGGCGAACGTCGTCGTCCACAGCTCGGACGCCTCGCCGTGCGCGCCGCCGTCCTTGAGCTCGAAGTTCATCTTGCGGCCGGAGTTGTCGCCGTACCACCACAGGCGGATGCCCTTGTGGGCCGACCAGTCGTGGGCCGGCTCGTCGGCGGCGTAGTCGTGGCTGAAGCCGCCGTAGCCGCTGATGTCGTAGGCGCCTTCGAGGACCTTGGCGCCCTCGGGGGCGTCCGCGCGCTCCTTGAGTTCGAGTTTCGGATGGTCGTCGGTGTCGCCGCCCCAGGTGAAGATGCCCTCGGCGGGCTGCGTCGCGAAGGGCACCTCGCCCTCGAAGCGGTCGACGGGGGTGGGCGCGGGGTCGTCGGCGGCGGAGGCGGCCGAGGTGCCGGTCAGCGGCAGCAGGCCCGCCGCGAGCGCCGACACGGCCAGTAAGGCCGCGCGTCTCCTACGGCTTCCGCGGCCCGGTCTGTGGGTGGAGTCGGTGTGACGCAAGGTGCCCTCCCGGTGGTCCCGTTGCGGGTGCTGGTGGTGCGTCGTGCCGTTTCTAAATTCAAGCCTTGAGTTAAAGGGGGAGGGGTGGGGTCGTCAAGGGTTCGGAACGTAAAGGGAGTTGGGGGCGCGATGCCGCCGGGTTGGCCACTTGCAACCGATTGACAGGCGGGGTCCCGCCCCCGATCGTTTGCTTCGGGGTGCGACACCTGACGGTTGGGGGACCGCGATGAGGTGGCAGGGGGGCGCGTCGTCCGACGACGCGGAGCGGCAGGGAAGCGGCGAATTCGGACCGCCTCCACAGATGCCATCGGCTCCGCCGGGGGCACCGGGGCCGCCAGGGCCGATGATGTCGCCGGAGTCGCAGGGGCCGCCGGAGTCGCAGGGGTCGCCGGGGTCGCCGGAGCGGCCGGTGCTGCCGAACCCGCCGATGCCGCCCGGGGCGCCTGAGGTTCCGGTGCCGCAGGGGTCGCCGGAGTCGCCGGGGTCGCCGGAGCGGCCGGTGCTGCCGAACCCGCCGATGCCGCCCGGGGTGCCCGAGGTTCCGGTGCCGCCGATGCCGTCGGGGTCGCCGGAGGTTCCGATGCCGCCCGATGCCCGCCCGACCGGCTTCGGGCCGCCCGGTTTCGGGCCGCCCGACTTCGGACCCTCCCAGGAAGTCGCGTTCGGGCCGCCAGGGCCGCCCGCTGCCCGGCCGCCCGCCGGGCCCGCTGATCCGGCGCGGGCCGTTGCCGCGGGGCTGCTCAATCTCAGCGGGCTCGGGCTCGGGTACGTCCTCGTGTGGCGCCGGCTGCTCGCCCTGCTGTGCGTCGCCGCGACGGCCGCGCTGCTCACCCTCGCGCTGCCCGCCGACCCGGACGGGGTGCCCGGGTGGGCGCTGATCGGGTACGCGGTGCTGCTGCTCGGCGCGGTGGCGGACGGGGCCAGGCGCGGGCTGCGCGCGCCCTCAAGTTCCGTACAGATCAAGCCTGTTGTGGCGATCCTGCTCGGTGTAGCGCTGCTCGCCGTGCCCGCCGGGGGAGCGTTCGCGTACGGCGGGCTGCGGGACGACGCCGTCGAGGAGATGCTGCTCGACCGGCTCGACAGCGCCGACGCCCTCGTCCGGAAGGCCTCGGCCCGCGACTTCGCCGAGGCGCGCGCCGACTACCGCACAGCGCTCGGCCGCTACCGCGATCTCGCCGCCGACCACCCGGACTCCAGGGCCGCCCACCGCGTGCACGACAGCCTCGACGCCTACTACAAGGCCGTCGCCGCGCCCTACGCCGACGCCGAGCACTGCGCCGCCGTCGCACCCCTCGAACACCTGCGGACGGTGCCGGACACCATCGACCGCGCCGTCCTCGGCTCCCTCGCGACCTGGCCCGACAAGCCGCTCGCCACCTCGCTCCTGAAGTGCGGCACGGAACGGCTCGGCGCCGCCGAGTCCGACGGCCGGGGCGGCGAGCTGGGCCAACTCCTGCGTACGTTCCCCGAGTCGGAGCAGGCCCGCCAGGTGGAACCCGCCGTGCGCGCGGCCGTCGAGCGGCGCGCGGGCGCGCTGAAGGGCACGGACCCGTGCGCCGCCACCAAGGCGCTGCGCAGCATCGGCGACACCGCGAAGAGCCTGCCCGCGCCGGCGCCCGAGCACCTGCGCGGCGGGGTCGCGACGGCAGTGCGGGACGGGGCGTACGCCTGCGGCGTCGACCGGTTCGAGGACAAGAAGTTCGGCGCCGCGCGCACATCGCTGACGGACTTCGCGCGCACGTACAAGGACGACAAGCGGCGCGGCCGTGCCCAGCAGGTCGCCACCGCCGCCGAGATCGCGCAGCTGCGGCCCGCCGCGGGCGACCAGCTGCCGCCGAAGGGCGAGCCGGGCGGCTCCCGCATGGAGATGGTGATCAGCAACGACGGGCCCGACCCGGTCGAGATCCTCTACACGGGACCGGTCACCGGCCGGATCACCATCGCCGCCTGCGGGTCCTGCAAGACGTATCCGACCGAGGCGGCGGGCCGCGCCGAGGCCTGCAAGGCGAGCGGCAAGGACTACCCGAAGCGGACGCTGCGGCTGCCCGCGGGCACGTACCACTTCCTGCACAAACCGGGCGGCCGCGATGCGACGGCGCTCGGGCGCGCGGCGGGCGGCCGGATCCAGTCCGGGTACTCGTACACGCAGTGCAGCTACGTGGTGAAGAGCGTGCTGGGGACCGACCTGTAGTGCCGTCGCCCCGACCCGCCGCGAGGCTCTTGACCGAGGCTTGACCCCCATTTGACCTGCGCAAATACCCTCCCGCCCGCTGGGTGAGGCACCCAGGAAAGAGGGCTACACTCACTTGCTCGATACAAGGTTGCTCGATACAAGCAACGAAGTGTGAAACCGGGAGGCGGTCATGGACAAGGGGACGGTCCATGACCGTGAAGCAGCGGACGAACAGCACCCGGCGACGGGAAGCGCGAGCGCCGAGGACGCCGCGGCGGGACTCGGCACGCAACTGGTGCGGTTCTCGAGACTGCTGACTGCCTACCGGCAGAAGGCCAGGATCGAGAGCCGGTCCGGCGAACGGGTACTGCTCGCCAAACTGGTGCGCGACGGCGAACACCGTGCCACCGACCTCGCCGCCGCGACCTTCCTCGACCTGTCGACGGTCAGCCGCCAGGTGCGGGCCATGATCGACAAGGGACTCGTCGAACGGCGTCCGGACCCGGAGGACCGGCGGGGCGCGCTGCTGCACGCCACCGCCGCCGGGACGGCCACGTTCGAGGAGTACCGGCGCCAGCGCGACGCGGGTTTCGCCCGCCTCCTCGAGCCCTGGCCCGCGGAGGACAGGTACCAGCTGATCCGGCTGCTCTCCCGCCTCAATGACGACCTGGAAGAGTTTGAATACGCGCGTCCCGAGTCCGGGGAAGACCCCGGGCCCGGTGGCGAGCAGGGAGCAACGCAAGAATGACTGAGGCCGTGTCCGCGTCCCGCGGAGACACCGCTACCCAAGCCATATCCACCCCCCAACAGACCCCCACCTCCGGCGGCCTGAGCCACCGGCAGATCCTGACCATCCTCAGCGGCCTGATGCTGGGGATGTTCCTGGCCGCTCTCGACCAGACCATCGTCTCCACCTCGATCCGCACCATCGCGGACGACCTCGACGGCCTCAGCCAGCAGGCCTGGGCGACGACGGCGTACCTGATCACCTCGACGATCTGCACGCCGCTGTACGGCAAGCTGTCCGACCTGCACGGCCGCAAGCCGTACTTCCTGGCCGCGATCAGCATCTTCATCGTCGGCTCGGCGCTGTGCACGTTCTCGACGTCGATGCCGGAACTCGCCGCGTTCCGCGCGGTGCAGGGCATCGGCGCCGGCGGCCTGATGTCGCTCGCGCTGGCGATCATCGGCGACATCGTGCCGCCCCGCGAACGGGCCCGCTACCAGGGCTACATGCTCGCCACGTTCGCCACGTCCAGCGTCGCGGGCCCGCTCATCGGCGGCGCCCTCGCAGGACAGGACAGCATCCTCGGCGTCACCGGCTGGCGCTGGGTGTTCCTGGTGAACGTGCCGATCGCGATCGTCGCGCTGTTCGTCGTCGCCAAGGTGCTCAACATCCCGCACGTCCGCCGCGACCGGAAGATCGACTGGTGGGGCGCGGTCACCATCGCGCTCGGCGTCGTCCCGCTGCTGCTCGTCGCCGAACAGGGCCGCGAGTGGGGCTGGGGCTCGACGGGCTCGGTCGTCTGCTACGTCCTCGGCGGCGTCGGCATCGTCTCGTGGATCCTCGTGGAGCGCCGGGTCGGCGACGACGCGCTGATCCCGATGCGGCTGTTCCGCAACGCCATCTTCAGCAAGACCAGCTTCCTGTCCGTGCTGATCGGCGCGGGCATGTTCGGCGGCATGCTGATGATCCCGCAGTACCTCCAGATCGTGAAGGGCGCGAGCCCCACCAAGTCCGGTCTCGAGATGCTGCCGTTGATGGCGGGCATGATGATCGCGTCGATCATCTCCGGCCAGATCACCGGGAAGACCGGCCGCTACAAGATCTTCCCGACCCTCGGCACCCTCTTCATGGTCGCGGCGCTGCTGTGCTTCCACTTCAAGGTCGAGTGGGACACCCCGCTGTGGGAGACCATGCTCTACATGGGCCTCTTCGGCCTGGGCCTCGGCTGCTGCATGCAGACGCTGGTGCTCGCGGTGCAGAACGCGGTGCCGCCGCAGGACATGGGTGTGGCGACCGCGTCGTCCACGTTCTTCCGGCAGATGGGCGCCACCGCCGGTACGGCGATCTTCCTCTCGGTGCTCTTCTCGAACGTCGGCGACAAGATCTCCGATGCCTTCAGGTCGGCTTCCCGTACGGCGGACTTCCAGGCCGCGCTGCACGACCCGGCGGTCGTCCACGACCCGGCCAACAAGCCGGTCTTCGACATGCTCAAGGGTTCCGGCGGGGGCGGCAGCGGGGTGCTGAGCGACTCCTCGTTCATCCAGCACCTCGACCCGCGCCTCGCGGAGCCCTTCAAGCAGGGCTTCGCGGACGCCATGCACGTCGTGTTCCTGATCGCGGCGGGCGTCATCGTCCTCGCGTTCCTGATGGTCCTGTGGACCAAGGAGGTCCCGCTGCGCACGATGTCGGGCCTTCAGGCGCGCGAGGCGGCGGAGAAGGGGGAGGCGGTGGAGACGGAGGCCGTCCCGGCCTCCGAACCCGCGCCGACCGCACCGTCGGACTCCGTGCCCGCTGACGCCTCCACGGGCATCAGGGGCTACGCCCGCGAACGCGACGGCTCGCCGCTCGTGGGCGCGGTCGTCACCCTGATCGACCTGAGGGGCGGTCAGCTCGGCCGTACGACGACGGGGCCCGACGGCGCGTACCTGCTGCCGGCCCCCGCCGGTGGCACGTACGTCCTGATCGGTTCCGCGGGCTCCCGGCAGCCGCAGGCCAGCACGCTGACGGTCGGCGAGGGCTTCCTCGACTTCGACCTGATGCTGGCGGGTGCGGCGGGCCTGACCGGCACCGTCGTCGAGGCGGCGGGCGAACTCCCGGTGCCCGGCGCCCTGGTGATCGCCACCGACGTACGCGGTGAGGTGCTCGCCTCGGCGGCCGCGGACGCCACGGGCGCCTTCGCCTTCGGTGACCTGGCCCCCGGCAGCTACACCCTCGCGGTGAGCGCGGAGGGCCACCGGCCCACGGCCCTCGCGGTCGAGGTCGTCAGCGGTGGCCCGAACCGCTGCGAGGTCCGCCTGGTCCCCGGCGCCCGCGTCCACGGCGTGGTCCGCGGCGCGTCCGGCGAACCGCTGAACGACGCCCGCGTCACCCTCCTCGACGCGGCGGGCAACACGGTCGGCACGGCGATCACGGGCATCGACGGCGCCTACGCCTTCGACGACCTCGACGCCGGCCAGTACACCGTCATCGCCGGCGGCTACGCCCCGCAGGCGGTCCCGCTGACCCTCAACGGCAACGGCAGGAACGACGCGGACGTGGAACTGAGCCACTGACGCACCGCCCACAGGCACGGCCCAGGCCGTGGCCCGACCCCCGGGACGCCCGGGGACCGGGCCACGGCCTTCGCCGTACGCCTGCCCGGCTGCTCGCCGCTCAGAGCCAGTCCCGCCTCTTGAAGATCACATACAGGCTGACGCAGACCACGCCCATCAGGCCGATCGCGAACGGGTAACCGAAGCTCCAGTCCAGCTCCGGCATGTGATCGAAGTTCATGCCGTAGATCGTGCCGACCAGGGTCGGGGCGAAGAGGATCGCCGCCCAGGAGGAGATCTTCTTGATCTCCTCGTTCTGCTCGAAGCCCGCCTCCGCCAGTGCCCGCATCTCCGCGTTCTGCTGCTGCGTGACCAGCGTCGCGTTCACCGTGAGGATGTCGGCGAGGGCCTGGCGGAAGGAGTCGACGCGTTCGCTGGTGTGCGTGACGTGGTCGGCCACGTCGCGCAGGTAGCGCTGGAGCTCCTCGTCCGTGCCGTACTTCGCGAAGCCCGCCATCAGCGCGTGCAGCATGCCGACCAGGGGGCGGGTGGCGCGCTGGAACTCGACCATTTCGCGGGAGAGTTCGTAGATGCGCCGGGAGACAGCGGGGGCGCCGGAGAAGACCTCCGTCTCGATCTCGTCGACGTCGTTCTGGACGCCGGACACCACCGGCGCGTAGCCGTCGACGACCGCGTCCAGGATGGCGTAGAGGACCGCCTCGGGGCCCAGTCGGAGCAGTTCGGGGGTGGCCTCCATGCGGCTGCGGACCGCCGAGAGGTCGGGGGCCGCGCCGTGCCGGACCGTGATGACGAAGTCGGGGCCCACGAACACATGCAGCTCGCCGAAGTCGACCTCCTCCGGCGCGTCCAGGTAGCGGGCCGCGCGCAGGACGACGAAGAGGGTCTCGCCATAGCGTTCCAGCTTCGGGCGCTGGTGTGCCTCGAGCGCGTCCTCGACCGCGAGGCCGTGCAGGTCGAACTCGGCCGCCAGCGACTTGAGTTCCGAGTCGGAGGGGCGGGCCAGGCCGATCCACGCCATGGTGCGCGGCTTCTCGCGCAGCTGCCGGTAGGTGTCCGTGAGGGTCTCGGGGGTCGCCACCCGCACCCCGTCCCGGTACAGCGCCGCGTTCACCACGCTGACCTGCTCCGGCGGCGCCGGGTCGGTCGCGGGCGCGGCGGCCGGCTCGGAGGGCGGGGGTGCCGGGGTGGTCGCGCGGCGCCAGGAATAGCGGCGCGCCCCATTGTGCTCGCTTCGGCCGGCTCGGCCCTGCCGTCGTGGCATCGCCGCCTCCCTCCGTGATCGAATATCTGACGCTTGCGGGTCCCCGGCAGCGTAACCAGGGAAGATGACGGCACGGTGCAGCGCATCGCGGACAGCGCCTGACCTACTTACCCGTTACCTTCCCCCTATGACGACGAAGCCGCTGGCCGCCCGCGCCCTGGGACGCGCCACCCTGGAGCGCCAACTCCTTCTCCGCCGCGCCCTGCTGAGCGCCGAGGACGCCGTCCACCGGCTCCTCGGGCTGCAGGCGCAGGAGGTCAGGCCGCCGTATCTCGCGCTCGCCGCCCGCCTCGACGGATTCACCCCCGCCGCGCTCTCCACCGCCCTGGACCAGCGCCGCGTGGCCCGGCTCGTCACCATGCGCTCCACCATCCATCTGCACACCGCCGACGACTGCATGACGCTGCGCCCCCTCGTGCAGGCCGCCCGCGAACGGGAGTTGCGGATGTTCCGCAAGGGCCTCGTCGGCGTCGACCTGGACCGGCTCACCGACCTGACCCGCCGCTACGTCGAGGAGGAGCCGCGCACCCCGAAGGCGATCCGCGAACTGCTCCTGAAGTACTGGCCCGACGCCGACCCGCAGGCCCTCACCATCGCCGCCCGCGGCCGCCTCCCGCTCGTCCAGGTCACACCGCGCGGGCTGTGGCGGCGCAGCGGCGGGGTGCGGCTGACCACCGCCGAGCAGTGGTTCGACCGGCCCACCGAGCCGGCGCCCGCCCCCGACGACACGATCCTGCGCTACCTCGGCGCCTTCGGCCCCGCCTCCGTGCGGGACTTCCAGCAGTGGGCCGGTATCACCCGCACCAAGGACGCCTTCGAGCGGCTGCGGCCCCGCCTCGTCACCTTCCGCGACGAGCGCGGCGTCGAGCTGTTCGACCTGCCCGACGCGCCCCGCCCCGACGAGGACACGCCCGCGCCGCCGCGCCTGCTCGCCGAGTTCGACAACCTCCTCCTCTCCCACGCCGACCGCACCCGCGTCATCCACGAGGCCGACCGGGGCCGCAACTGGCAGGTGAACACCGCCTACTTGACGTTCCTCGTCGACGGATTCCTCGCCGGCCTGTGGACCCTGAAGGAGAACGGGGACGCGGGCAGCGTGCTCACCCTCGAACCCTTCCGGAAGCTCACGCGCGCCCAGCGGGACGAACTCGTCGCGGAAGCGGAGCACACTGCTGCCGTCCTGGAGGCTCCGGGCCCGCTCTCCGTGGAATTCGGCACCGTACGCACGTAGGCCAGGGCGCTCAGTCCGCGCGGCCCGTCGCCGCCACCGTCACGCCGAGGCCTATCAGCGCGAAGCCGCCCGTCCCGCCGATCATCGACAGCCGCCGGTCCGAGCGCGCGAACCAGGTGCGGGCCGCCGACGCCGTGAGCCCCCACAGCGTGTCCGTGACCAGGCCTATGGAGATCGGGATCAGGCCCAACAGGAGCATTTGCGCGCTGACATGACCCGCCTCGTGGTTCACGAACTGCGGCAGCACCGCCGCGAAGAACACGATGCCCTTCGGGTTCGTGACCCCCACCAGCACCCCGTCGCCCACCGTGCGCAGATCGCCGCGCGGCGGACCCGCCGGGCCCCGGATGTCCGAGGCCTTCAGGTCCCGCCGGTGCCGGAACGCCTGCACGCCCAGGTACACGAGATACGCCGCGCCCGCCAGCTTCACCGCCAGGAACAGCCCCGCCGACCGCTCGACCAGCGCGCCGATCCCCAGCGCCACCGCCACGACCAGCAGATACGAGCCGACGACATTGCCGAGCGCCGTCGCCACCGCCGTCCGCCGCCCGTGCGCCAGCGCCCGCCCGATCACAAACAGCACACTCGGCCCCGGAACCACGATCACCAGCAACGACATCGCCGCGAACGCCAAGTACCGGTCCATGGACACCATGTCCGCCACGCGCCCCGCCCCCTCTCCCGCTCCGTCCCGCTCCCTCGCGACCCCGTTCTCGTCCTCGTCCTCATCCCACGCGAACCATTGAAGCCCACGCCACTGACAATCGCCGGGGCCCGGCAGAGCTGGGGCCTATCGTTAAGACCCAGCGGACCTGGGGCCCACCGTCTGGGTCAGGCCCTACGGCAATATCCCCGCCCGCCGCGCCGCCACCACGGCCTCGCCGCGCGTGTGCGTCCCCAACTTCCGCATGGCCGAGCGCAGATACCCCTTCACCGTCTCCGCGCGCAGGCCGAGCCGCTCGCCCGCCGCCGCGTTCGTCGCGCCCGCCGCCACGCACGCCAGCACGTCGACCTCCCGCGGCGCCAGCGTCACCGGCGCCTCCGCCGGGGCCGGCACCGGGTCGGAGGCCGCCGCCAGCCTGCCGCACACCGCGAGCAGTTCGCCGCGCAGCGCCGGATCGGCGAGCCTCGGGGCGAGCGCCCGCAACGCCCCGTGCGCCTCCCTGACCTCCTCCCACGCCCCGGCGTCCGCGCCCGCCGGGGTCCGCGTGACGGACAGCAGCGCCTGCACCTCGTCGCGCACCACGAGCGCCTGCTCGACGTCCCGCGCCGCCGCCATCGCCGCGTCCAGCGCCCGGTCACCGAGCGGCCGGGGCGCCCGCAGCGCCCCGTACAGGACACCCCGCACCCGGCGCCGTACGACGACGGGCACCGCGAGGACCGAGTGCAGGCCCTCGGCCGCGACCGCGGCGTCGTACTCGTGACTGATGTGCCGCGAGCCGTGGTAGTCGGTGACGGCGCACGCCCTGGCGAGGGAGAGGGCCTTGCCGCCCAGGCCGTTGCCCGCCGCGACGCCGAGGCCGCGCAGCGCGCCGGTCGCCGCGCCGCTGAGTTCCGCGATCCGTACCTGCCCGGCCGCCTGCCCGGGGCCGGCGGTCAGCCCGCCGAACGCCACCGGGAGCCCCGTGCCCCGGCGCAGCCGCACCAGGGCCGCGCGCATCTCGACCGCCTCGGCGGTTGCCGTGCTCACCCGTCCATCACCTCGCCGCGCACTGTTCACCCCCGTATGGGGGTGGTGAGACCTGCGTCACCCCCTACACGATGGCAGAAACGGTCCGCGGCAGTACGACTGTGAAGAGGCGACGATGCGTGTACCCATGACGATCACGGACTTCCTGGAGCGGGCGGAACTCGGCTTCCGGGACAGCGTCGGCGTGGTCGACGAGCCGGACCAGCCGGCGCCCGCCGTCCCCACGGCGACGTACGGGACCTTCGCCGAACGGGTCAGGGCCTGGCAGGCCGGATTCGACGCGCTGGGTGTGGGGGAGGGCGAGCGGGTGGCGGTGGCGAGCCACAACTCGGCCCGCCTTCTTGAGCTGCTGTTCGCGCTGCCGATGAGCGGGCGGATCTGCGTGCCCCTCAACTTCCGGCTGAAGCCGGACGAGGTCGAGTACATGGTGCGGCAGAGCGGGGCGTCCGCGTTCCTGGTCGATCCGGAACTGGACGAGGCGCTGTCCGGGGTCAAGGCGCGGCACCGCTTCGTGCTCGGCGAGCAGACCGAGACGGAGCTGATGCGCTTCGGCGTCGAGCCCCGCCCCTGGTCCGCGCCCGACGAGGACGCGACGGCGACGATCAACTACACGTCCGGCACCACCGCCCGCCCGAAGGGGGTGCAGCTGACCCACCGCAACATCTGGGTCAACGGCCTGACCTTCGGCCTGCACACGCGGGTGTGGGAGCGGGACGTCTACATGCACACGCTGCCGATGTTCCACTGCAACGGCTGGGGCATGCCGTACGTGATGGCGGGCCTCGGCGTGAAGCAGGTGGTGCTGCGGAAGGTGGACGGCGCGGAGATCCTGCGCCGGATCGACGAGCACGGGGTCACGCTGATGTGCGGGGCGCCCGCGGTGTGGAAGGCGGCGCTCGACGCGGCGGCGGACTGGCAGGGTCCTGTGCCGGGCCGCGACCGGGTGCGGGTCGTGTGCGCGGGCGCGCCGCCGCCGAGCAGGCTGATCCAGCGCGTGGAGGAGGAGCTGGGCTGGGAGTTCACGCAGATCTACGGCCTGACGGAGACGTCCCCGCTGCTGACCTTCAACCGGACCCGCCCGCAGGACGCCCACCTGCCCGGTGAGGAGCGGGCGCGCAAGCTGGCGCGGGCCGGGCTGCCCGCGCTCGGCGTGCAGCTGGACGTCTCCGGCACGGGCGAGGTGCTGGCCCGGTCGAACACCGCCCTGGAGGGCTACTGGGAGAAGCCCGAGGAGAGCGAAGTCGCCCTGGAGGGCGGCTGGTTCCACACGGGCGACGGCGGGTCGGTCGACGAGGACGACGGCCACCTGACGATCTCGGACCGGAAGAAGGACGTGATCATCACCGGTGGCGAGAACGTCTCGTCGATCGAGGTCGAGGACGTGATCTTCCGGCACCCGGCGGTGGCCGAGGTGGCCGTGATCGGCGTGCCGAGCGAGAAGTGGGGCGAGACGATCAAGGCCCTCGTGGTCCTCGCGGAGGGGCGGTCGCTCACCGAGGCGGAGATCATCGCGCACTGCAAGGAGCGGATGGCCGGCTACAAGGCGCCGACGAGCGTGGAGTTCCGGGCCTCGATCCCGCGGACGGCGACCGGCAAGATCCAGAAGTTCAAGCTGCGGGAGCCCTACTGGGGTGGATTGGAGCGGGGGGTGAACTAGCGGGTCAGCGGGTCAGCGGGTCAGCGGGCCAGGGGCCGCCGCGGCAGGCTCCTGCCGATCGCGCTCCCGCAGTTCCTTCAGTTCTGTGAACACCCGTTCCCCGCGTCCGTCCGAGAGGTCGACGGAGGCGAGCACGGACGACAGCACCACGCTGGGCAGCACGTGGCGCAGCATGACGGAGATGCGGTACTGAAGGTCCTGGTAGTTGCACAGGGCCTGGGACATGGCCTGGATGCCGGCGAAGGAGCCCACCAGCACGTCGGCGGTCTCCTTCGGCCGCACGTGGGGGAGGAGTTCACCCTGCGCGCAGGCGGCTTCGAGGGTCTGGGTGATCGACTCGGCCCAGCGCTCGAAGGCGCCGCTGCGGTCGAGACCGAGCGCCTGCTGGTCGAGCGAGAGCCGCACCCCGGCCCTGACGATCGGATCGGTCTGCAGCCGGTGGGCGTGCAGCATGCCCATGTCGACCAGTTGCTGCACCTGACAGGCGCGGGGGACGTACGCGTCACTGTCCTGCGCGGACAGCACGCCCTGGGCGAGGTGCTCCTTCGACTGGAAGTGGAAGTAGAGCGCGCCCTTGGTCACGTCGGCGGCCGTGAGGATCTCGTTGATGGTGGCCGCCTGGTAGCCCCGTTCCTCGAACACGACGGCGGCCGCGGAGAGGATCGCCTGTCGTGTGCGGATCGCGCGCTCCTGCATCGCCATCTTCGCTCTCCTTGTACGTGCCGCTGAGGCACCACTAAAAAAACCGTCCGGTTTGTATTGTGCGAGCGTACGCCATTGCCTGCGCGCCCCGCATCCCTGAGGTGTGACGGCGCGTGCCCTGGTGTGCGGGTCGGGCGAGGCGGCTCGCGAGTCCGATTGACAAACCGTCCGTGCTGTTTTTTTATCGGGTGGGGTTCAGCTGCCACAGTCACCTGGGGGAACACGATGGACATTGAAGTGCTGGGTTCGCTGTCGGTGCGCGAGAACGGCGTCCAGATCGCTCCCACCGCGCCGAAACCCCGGCAGGTGCTGGCACTGCTCGCACTCAACGCCGACCGCGTCGTTCCCGTCCCGGTGCTGACCGAGGAGCTGTGGGACGAGCACCCCCCGCGCAGCGCTCGCACCACCCTGCAGACCTACATCCTCCAGCTGCGCGAACTCATCACGGACGCGCTGCTGCGCGGCAGTGACACGACCACGAGCGCCAAGGACATCCTGGTCACCCTCCCCGGCGGCTACCGCCTGCGGACGCGCGGCGGCACCATCGACTTTCAGGAGCTCGAACGCCGTGCGTCCGCCGGGTATCGCGCGATGGATGCCGAGGACTATCCGGCGGCGGCCCGCAAGCTGCGCGACGCACTCGCTCTGTGGACCGGTTCGGCGCTCGCCGACGTGCAGGCCGGCAGTCGGATCGCCCTGGAGGTCAGCCGACTGGAGGAGACCCGCCTGTACGCCCTCGATCAGCGCATCGAGGCCGATCTGCGCCTGGGCCGCCACCGCGGTCTGCTGTCCGAACTGACCGTGCTGGTCAAGCAGTTCCCCCTGCACGAGAGCCTGCACGGGCAGTTCATGCTCGCCCTCCACCGCTCGGGCCGCCGCGGCGAGGCCCTCGACGTCTACCAGCGCCTGCGCACCACCCTCGTGCGCGAACTGGGCCTCGAGCCCTCCGCGGCCCTCGGCAGGCTCCAGCGCGGCATCCTCGTGGCGCAGCCCGACACCGGCGCCCTGACCACCCCTGGGGCCGGCTCCGGTCGCCTCCCCGTGCGGGCCGGCTGACCACCGCCCGCGTCCCCCGGGTTCGCCGTCCTCGTCCGTCAGCTCACGGCGCGCCTGACCAGGTCCGCGATGCGCTCCTCGTCGGCCTTCGTCAGCTCCGTGATCGCGAACGCCGTCGCCCAGACATGGCCGTCGTCGAGAGCGGCCTGGTCGCTGAAGCCGAGAGTGGCGTACTTCGACTTGAACTTGGCCGCGCTCTGGAAGTGGCACAGCACCTTGCCGTTCTTGGCGTAGGCGGGCATCCCGTACCAGAGCTTCGGGGTCAGTTCGGGGGCGGCGCTCGTGACGACGGCGTGGATGCGCTCGGCGAGCAGCCGGTCGGCGTCCGCCATGTCGGCGATCTTCGCGAGCACCTCCTGCTCCGTGTCCGCCTTCGAGGCGCGCGAGCCGCGCTTCGTCTCCTTGGCGCGGTCCTTCATCGCCTCGCGTTCCTCGGCGGTGAAACCCTCGTGCTTCTCGTCGGCCTTCTTCGTGGTGGCCATGTCGGATGCCCTTTCGTGGTGGGGGAGTGGTGTCGCGTGCCGGTGGGCGGAGGGGTCAGGCCCCGGACTCCCAGACGAAGCCGTCGGGGTCGCTGAAGGCGGCGCCGGTGCTGCCGAGGGCGATGCGGTGGGAGCCGGAGCCCTCGGCGTCGACCCCGAGGTCCTTGGCGAGCCCCCGGCGCTTGTAGAGCGCCAGCTTCACGGGGCTGGAGTCGTCGGCCTTGAACTCGGCGTACTTGCCGCCGAAGCTCTTGCCCGCGGTCAGGCCCTGCCCCACGTAGAACTGCTTGCTCGCCTTGACGTCCTCGACGCCGAGCAGCAGGACGGTCTCGTCGATGTTCCGGGTGGCGGGGCCGCTGTCCTTCTTCGCGGAGGTCGCGACCTTCCAGATGGTTCCGTCCGGCGCCCGCAGCACCCCGCCGTAGCCCCACAGGGACTTCTCGGCGGGCTTCAGGGCGGTGGCACCGGCGGCGAGCGCGGAGGCGAAGAGGGCGTCCACATCGGCCGGCTGAGAGACCGTCAGCGCCAGGGTGAAGCCCCGGAAGCCCGCCGACGCCGACTCGGAGGCCCGCACGCGCAGGGCCGAGGCGTCCAGGCCGAACGCCTCCTTGTAGAACTGGGCGGCAGCCGACGGGTCGGCCACCTCAAGGGTGACGGATGCGATGGAGGTCATGCCGTTCAAGCTAAGTCCCAGGGGCCCGTCACGGCTTCTTCATTCGTGTCCGGCCCGAGAGGCCGTGGACGGGCCCTGCGGCGGTTCACGAGCGATTCTCGAGCGGGCCGCGACACGGCGGCATCCCGTGTGACAGGTGTGCACCGAAGGGGCGACGGCCGGGCGGCGCTCAAGGCATGCTGGAGCCGATGCAGCGAGAGGCCACCCCCGAGGAGGCGGCCGCCACGTACCACGAGGAGGACTACCGGTGACCGCACTCTCCTACGCGCACGGGACCAGCGAGGTGCCGCTCCTCGGTGACACCATCGGGCAGAACCTGCGGCGGGCCGTCGAGGTCTGGCCCGAGCGCGAGGCACTCGTCGACATGGCCGACGGGCGGCGCTGGACGTACGCCGAGTTCGGCGCGGCCGTCGAGGAGCTGGCGCGCGGGCTGCTCGCGCGCGGCATCGGCAAGGGCGACCGCGTGGGCATCTGGGCGGTCAACTGCGCCGAGTGGGTGCTCGTGCAGTACGCGGCTGCGCGGGCCGGCGCGATCCTGGTGAACATCAACCCGGCCTACCGGGCACACGAGTTGGCCTTCGTCCTCAAGCAGTCGGGTGTCTCGCTCCTCGTCGCGTCGACCGAGCACAAGGGCACGGACTATCGCGAGCTGGCCCGGCAAGTGGCGCCCGAATGCCCCGAGTTGCGCGAGCAGGTCTTCATCGGCACGGACAGCTGGGACGCCCTGGTGGCGGCCGCCGACGGCGCCACGGCCGACCAACTGGCGGCCCGAGAAGCGGAGTTGTCCTGCGACGACCCGGTCAACCTCCAGTACACCTCCGGCACGACCGGCTTCCCGAAGGGAGCCACGCTCTCCCACCACAACATCCTCAACAACGGGTACTGGGTGGGCGAGACGGTCGGCTACAGCGAGCAGGACCGGGTGTGTCTGCCCGTGCCCTTCTACCACTGCTTCGGCATGGTGATGGGCAACCTCGGAGCCACCTCGCACGGCGCCTGCATCGTCGTCCCAGGCCCGTCCTTCGAACCGGCCGCCGCCCTGCGCGCCGTCCAGCAGGAACGATGCACCTCGCTGTACGGCGTACCGACCATGTTCATCGCCGAGCTGAACCTGCCGGACTTCGCGGAGTACGACCTGGGCAGCCTGCGCACGGGCATCATGGCGGGCTCGCCGTGCCCGGTCGAGGTGATGAAGCGGGTCGTCTCCGAGATGCACATGGCCGAGGTGTCCATCTGCTACGGCATGACCGAGACCTCGCCCGTGTCCCTGCAGACGCGCCGCGACGACGACCTGGAGCGCCGCACCGGCACCGTCGGCCGCGTCCTGCCGCACATCGAGGTCAAGGTGGTCGACCCAGTCACCGGCGTGACACTGCCGCGCGGCGAGGCCGGTGAGCTGTGCACGCGCGGGTACAGCGTGATGCTCGGCTACTGGGACGAACCGGAGAAGACCGCCGAGGTCATCGACGCCGGCCGGTGGATGCACACGGGCGACCTGGCCGTCATCCGGGAGGACGGGTACGCGCAGATCGTCGGGCGGATCAAGGACATGATCATCCGTGGCGGCGAGAACATCTCACCGCGCGAGATCGAGGAGTTCCTCCACGGGCACCCGAAGATCGCCGACGTGCAGGTCGTGGGGGTGCCGCACGAGAAGTACGGCGAGGAGGTGCTCGCCTGCGTCATCCTCCGCGACCCCGCGGACACGCTCACGCTCGACGAGGTCCGCGCGTTCTGCCGCGACCGGCTCGCGCACTACAAAATCCCGAGCCGTCTGCGCCTTCTCGAACGGTTCCCGATGACCGTCAGCGGGAAGGTCCGGAAGGTGGAACTCCGAGAGGGGTACGGGGAGTTGTAGAACGTAGAACAGGAAAGAGGGGGCTCACGGCTCCCTCCGCATGCACACCCTGGTCCACCGGTCCAGACCGTGCTCCGCCTCCGCCGCGCGGATCGCGCGCAGGCCGGGCGTGAGCTCGGCCGCGGTGAGCCGCCGGAAGCCGAGGCGCTCGTAGTACGGGGCGTTCCACGGCACGTCGGCGAACGTGGTCAGGGTGAGACCGGTCAGGCCCTGGCCGCGCGCGCAGTCGGCGGCGCGCGCGATCAGGGTCTGGCCCACGCCCCGGCGGGCGGCGTCGGGGTGCACGGTGACCTGCTCGATGTGGAAGGCGCCGTCGACGACCTCCGCGAGCAGGTAGGCGACGACGGTCCCGGAGTCCTCGGCGGCGACCCAGGCGTGTCCCGCCCGCCGGTACCGGTCGAGCTCGGCGATCGTGGGCGGGGCGTCGTCGGCGACGGCGGCCATGCCGAGCGTACGGAAGATCTCGCCCGCGGCCGTCTCGATCGCCTGGAGGCGGGGGAGGTCGGCGGGCTCGGCGCTGCGGATGATCACGCGGCAAGTATGCCGGGGCGGCTCGGGCCGCTCACGCGTATTTGCGCCCCGCGCTGTGCACTGCTCTACGTCTCCTGCTTCGCGCCCCGCGCTACGCCCCGCCCGCGATCAGCTCGTCCGCCGACCTGTTCACCGGCTGCGGCACCCCGGCCAGGTCGAGGACGAACAGCGGGACACCGAGGGCGTCCGCGCGGGCGCCGGCCTCGTCCGCGTAACCGGCCAGCGAGAAGTAGGCGCAGGCCGCGGACTCCGTCATCGACTGGAGCCACAGGCACTCCACGTCGCGCAGCGTCGCGGGCCGCACCGACGGCTCGACCTGGGCGACGACCCCGCTCGCCGCGAGCCCGACGCCCGAGGGCGGGCGCTGGTCGGCCCTGCGCACGTCGTCGTAGCCGAGCCAGCGCAGATACAGCGCCACGGCCGTCACGGCGTCGCGCGCGGTGCGGATGGCGACGGGCTGGAACGCGGGGCGCGGGGGCGCGGCCGTGCGCGGCAGCGGGATGTGGGCGGGCGCGGGGGCCTGGTCGTCGTGGACCGGGACGCGCAGCACCGAGCCGCAGGCGCAGCCCAGCTCGGGGCGGGGCCACCGGTCGTGCCGGCCGCACATGGGGCAGCGCAGCGTCACCCAGTCGTCGTCCCAGGTGCGCTCCGAGACGGGGACGGGGCTGGCGCCGCGCACCATCGGCGGCGCGACGGGCGCTCCACAGGCGCACGGAAGGGCCTGCGGCGCGTACAGATGCTCGCGCCGACAGGTGGGGCAGCGCAGGTGGGTGGGCTCGGCCATGGCAACTCCCCCTCGGTCCTGCCCCGGGAACGGGTCGATCGACGTCAGTCTCATCATCCACCTTGACGGCCTCCAAAGCGCCCCTCTACATTGCTTCCATATAGCAGAACCTAGTTTCCACATTACGGAAACATCGGAGACTAGGCGACGGAATTCAGAGCTCGCCGCGGGGCGCGACGGGAGCGCGAATCCGACAGCCACAGCCGTAGCCGTAGTCGTACAGCCGCAGAGCCGTACGCAGTCACAGCAGGAGTCGGGAGCACTCATGGCTCGAATGACCGCCGCCCGCGCGGCCGTTGAGATCCTCAAGCGCGAGGGCGTCACGAACGCGTTCGGCGTGCCCGGTGCCGCCATCAACCCCTTCTACAAGGAGCTCAAGGAGAGCGGTGGCATCGACCACACGCTCGCCCGCCACGTCGAGGGCGCCTCGCACATGGCCGAGGGCTACACCCGGACCAACCCGGGCAACATCGGTGTCTGCATCGGTACTTCGGGTCCCGCCGGGACCGACATGATCACCGGTCTGTACTCCGCCACGGGCGACTCGATCCCGATCCTGTGCATCACGGGTCAGGCGCCGAGCCACCTGCTGCACAAGGAGGACTTCCAGGCCGTCGACATCGCCACGATCGCCAAGCCGGTCGCGAAGATGGCGGTCACCGTCCTGGAGGCCGCGCAGGTCCCGGGCATCTTCCAGCAGGCCTTCCACCTGATGCGCTCGGGTCGTCCGGGCCCGGTCCTCATCGACCTGCCGATCGACGTCCAGCAGACGGAGATCGAGTTCGACCCGGAGACGTACGAGCCGCTGCCGGTCTACAAGCCGGCCGCGAGCCGCGCCCAGATCGAGAAGGCGATCAAGCTCCTCGTCGAGTCCGAGCGGCCGCTGATCATCGCGGGCGGCGGCATCATCAACGCCGACGCGAGCGACCTGCTCGTCGAGTTCGCCGAGATCACCAACACGCCTGTCGTTCCTACGCTGATGGGCTGGGGCACGATCCCCGACGACCACGAGCTGAACGCGGGCATGGTCGGCCAGCAGACCGGTCACCGGTACGGCAACGCCACGTTCCTGGAGTCGGACTTCGTCCTCGGCATCGGCAACCGGTGGGCCAACCGTCACACCGGGTACAAGCTCGACGTCTACCAGGGCGAGCGTAAGTTCGTGCACGTCGACATCGAGCCGACGCAGATCGGCAAGATCTTCGCGCCGGACTACGGGATCACCTCCGACGCCAAGTCGGCGCTGGAGCTGTTCGTCGAGGTGGCGAAGGAGCTGAAGGCCGCGGGCAAGCTGCCGGACCGCTCCGCGTGGGTCGCCTCGCACCTGGAGCGCAAGGAGACCCTCCAGCGCCGTACGCACTTCGACGACATCCCCATGAAGCCGCAGCGCGTCTACGAGGAGATGAACAAGGCGTTCGGCAAGGACACGCGGTACGTCACGACGATCGGCCTGTCGCAGATCGCCGGCGCGCAGATGCTGCACGTCTACAAGCCGCGGCACTGGATCAACTGCGGCCAGGCGGGCCCGCTCGGCTGGACGATCCCGGCGGCGCTCGGCGTCTCCAAGGCCGACCCGGACACGCAGGTCGTGGCGCTCTCCGGTGACTACGACTTCCAGTTCATGATCGAGGAGCTGGCGGTCGGTGCGCAGCACCGCATCCCGTACGTCCACGTCCTGGTGAACAATGCGTACCTGGGCCTGATCCGCCAGGCGCAGATCGGCCTGGACATCAACTTCCAGGTCAACCTGGAGTTCGAGAACCAGAACAGCCCCGAGCTGGGCGTCTACGGCGTCGACCACGTCAAGGTCGCCGAGGGCCTCGGCTGCAAGGCGATCCGCGTGACGGACCCGAACGAGCTGGGCAACGCGTTCGAGCAGGCGAAGAAGCTCGCGCAGGAGCACCGGGTGCCGGTCGTCGTCGAGGCGATCCTGGAGCGCATCACGAACATCTCCATGAGCCCCACCGCGGACATCAGCGCGGTCAAGGAGTTCGAGGAGATCGCGACGGAGCCCGGCCACGCCCCGACGGCCATCCGCCCCCTCAAGGTCTGACCCGCACGTCCCCAGGGCGGGCCCCCGGTTCCACACGAACCGGGGGCCCGCCCTTTGGTTGTACGGGTGGGCGGTTGCGCGGGTCCGGCGGGTGGGGCTGGGCCGGGGTGGCCGCGCGTCGTGAGGGCCGCGCGGCCACGCGGCTTCGCCGACCCGCGGCCCCGGGGCTCTGCCGGGGCCGCGCCTCACGTCCCGTGCGCGCGGCGTGGGTCCCTGGCCGGATGCGCCGTTCCCCGCCCATCTCCCACCGCCCGCCCCCTCCGGGGGCTTCGGCTCCCCGGGCCCCGGGGCGAGCGCCGGGGCCGTCCGGCGGTCACTGGGACACGGTCGACGTGACCGAGCGGCCCGGAAGTGGGCTGGAGTAGACGATGCTTGTTGTGACGGCGCCCAGGGTGGCGATGCGGCCCGTCGTGTGTTCCAGGTCGCGCATCGAGCGGGCGACGACCTTGAGGACGAAGCAGTCCTCGCCGGTCACGTGGTGGGCCTCCACGATCTCGGGTGTGGTGTCGAGCAGGTCGTGGAACGGCTTGTAGTTGCCCGTGGGGTAGCGGAGGCGGACGAAGGCGAGGATGTCGAGCCCCAGGGCCTCGGGGCTCACGACGGCGGAGTACCCGGAGACGACCCCGCTCTCCTCCAGCCGCCGGACCCGCTCCGTGACCGCGCTCGGCGACATGGAGACGGTGCGGGCCAGTTCGGCATAGCTGGCGCGCCCGTTGCGCTGCAGGGCTTCCAGGATGCGTATGTCGGTGGGGTCGAGGGAATCAGCGGCCATGGCAGATGGATACCACGGAGTTCACGGTGGCGGGGGAGCAGCGCCGTGGATCATGGGTTCTGGGGGAGTGGGTGCTGGCCATAGCGTTCAGGGCATGACCACGACCCAGATCAGCGCCGCCCTTCGGGTGCCGCCGGCGGCACCCGCCGAGGCGGCCGCCTTCTTCAGCGCACGGCTCGCCTTCCAGGCGGACGTGTCCGATGTCCACGCCTCGCTGGAGTCCGGTGAACCGGGCTTCGTGCTCGTCGACTCACGGGGAGACGCCGCGTGGGCGCAGGCACGTGTGCCGGGCGCGCTGCACCTGCCCACCGCCGAGATCCCGGCGCGGGCGGCGGGTCTGCTGGATCCGGCGGTGCCGGTCGTCACGTACTGCTGGGGGCCCGGCTGCGACGGCGCGACCCGCGCGGCGCTCGCCCTCGCCCAACTCGGCTACCGCGTCAAGGAGATGATCGGCGGCATCGAGTACTGGATCCGCGAAGGGCTCCCCGTCGAGGGGGCGAACGGCGTCGAGCGGCGGGCGGCCGACCCGTTGACGGCACCGGTCGGGTCCGTCCACTGCGCCTGCTAGCAGCCCACCGGGACGCCGAAGAGACACCGAAGAGCCCCGGATACGGACCGTCGTATCCGGGGCTCTGGCATCGGTGGGAGGAGAGTTGTTGCCGTCCGACGGCGCGCGACTGGCGGAACATGCATGCGCGCCACCGGACGGAGACCGAGGAAACCCCAACGGGCGGACCCCGTCGGGGAATTGGCTGGGACCGCGGCGGCTGTCGTACGACAGTTCTCCGTTTCCTCTCCCTCAGGTCGAGAGAGGAGCGGCGAACCTTCACCACCGCACTGGCTCGTACGCTGCACAAGCCGCCGCGGTCCTCGTCCTCCCGCCACCCTCCGGCACGACCACCCCTCATCCGGGTCGTGCGGAAGGCGCGGGTTCTTGCGTACGGGGGCGACCTCCCGCCGTCCCCGTACGCAGTCCAGCAGGAGGCTCAGTCCTCGCGCAGGGCGCGGACCGCCTCCTCCACGCGCTTGCCGTAGTCGGCGTCGGCGGCGTGGAAGTGGGCCAGGTTCTTCTCGACGATGTCGTCGCGCGAGACCTGCGAGAGGCCGCCCGCGATGTTCGCGACCAGGCGTCCCTTCTCGTCCTCGGACATCAGGCGGTACAGCTCGCCCGCCTGGAAGAAGTCGTCGTCCTTCGTGTGGGCCGGGGCCTCGTGCGTGCCGGTGTGGCCGTTGATCGCGAGCGGCGCGGCCAGCGGGCGGCCGGTCTCGACGGGGCCGTCGAAGGAGTTCGGCTCGTAGTTCTTGCGGGCGCGGCCGTAGGCGTTCGTCGCCATGGCGCCGTCGCGGCCGTAGTTGTTGGCGTCCGTCGCCTTGGGGGCGTTGACCGCGAGCTGGGTGTGGTTGACGCCCAGGCGGTAGCGGTGCGCGTCCGCGTAGGCGAACAGCCGGCCCTGGAGCATCTTGTCGGGCGATGGACCGATGCCCGGAACGAAGTTGTTCGGGGAGAAGGCGGCCTGCTCGACCTCGGCGAAGACGTTCTCGGGGTTGCGGTCGAGGACCAGGCGGCCCACGCGCTGCAGCGGGTAGTCCTTGTGCGGCCACACCTTGGTGAGGTCGAACGGGTTGAAGCGGTAGTCCGCGGCCTCGGCGGCCGGCATCAGCTGGACGTACACGGTCCAGGACGGGTTCACGCCGCGCTCGATGGCCTGGAGCAGGTCCGTCTGGTGCGAGTTGGCGTCCTTGCCCGCGATCTCCGCGGCCTGGTCGGACGAGAGCGAGCGGATGCCCTGGTTCGTCTTGAAGTGGTACTTCACGAAGAAGGCCTCACCGGCCTCGTTCGTCCACTGGTACGTGTGCGAGCCGTAGCCGTTCATGTGGCGGTAGGACGCCGGGATGCCGCGGTCACCCATCAGCCAGGTGATCTGGTGCGTCGCCTCGGGGGCGTGCGCCCAGAAGTCCCAGACGTTCTCCGGCTCCTGCTTGCCCGTGAACGGGTCGCGCTTCTGGGAGTGGATGAAGTCGGGGAACTTCAGCGGGTCCTTGATGAAGAAGACCGGGGTGTTGTTGCCGACGAGGTCGTAATTGCCCTCCTCGGTGTAGAACTTCAGCGCGAAGCCGCGCGGGTCGCGGACGGCGTCCGCGCCACCGAGGTTGTCGGCGACGGTCGAGAAGCGCAGGAAGACCTCGGTGCGCTTGCCGACCGAGTTCAGGAAGTCGGCGTACGTGTAGTCGGTGACGTCGTCCGTCACCTCGAAGTAGCCGTACGCGCCGGAGCCACGGGCGTGCACCACGCGCTCCGGGATGCGCTCGCGGTTGAAGCGGGCGAGCTTCTCCAGGAGGTGCTGGTCCTGAAGGAGGATCGGGCCGCCGACGCCTGCGGTGGCGGAGTTCTGGTTGTCGGCGACAGGGGCGCCGGACTCTGTGGTGAGCACACGCTTCGGCATTCTTCGAGGCGACCTTCCGTGCAGTGGCTGCTGACGATGAGAGCGGTTTACGGGGGCGATGGTGTGGAGCGTAAGGACCCCTGAACAGCTACGTCAACAGTTTGTTGAAGTTATGGGTATGCGAATAAGGGTTCCGGGCCGCGGCGGCGCCTGGGCGCGACAGGACAGGTGTCAGCGCCGCCACGGCCCGGAAGTCTTGGGGGTGTTGCCGAAGGCCGGGCCCTACTTGGGCTGGTCGCCGGAGAGGCGCTCGACCGCGCGCAGCAGCGCCGAGTGGTCGAGGCCGCCGTCGCCCTGGGCGCGCAGCGAGGCGACCAGCTGGGCGACCGTGGCGCCGACGGGCAGCGCGGCACCGACATTGCGGGCGGCGTCGGTGACGATGCCCATGTCCTTGTGGTGCAGGTCGATGCGGAAGCCCGGCTTGAAGTCGCGGCTGAGGAAGTTGTCCTTCTTGCGCGTCAGGACGGTGGAGCCGGCGAGGCCGCCGTTGAGGACGTCCAGGGCCGCCTTCAGGTCGACGCCCGACTTCTCCAGGAAGACCACGGCCTCGGCGCACGCCTGGATGTTCACGGCGACGATCAGCTGGTTGGCGGCCTTCACGGTCTGGCCCGAGCCGTGCGGACCGCACAGCACGATGGTCTTGCCGAGCGCGTCGAGCAGCGGCTTGGCCTCGTCGAACTCGGCCTGCTCACCGCCGACCATGATGGACAGGACGGCCTCGATCGCGCCGGCCTCGCCACCGGAGACCGGGGCGTCCAGGACGCGGATGCCCTTGTCCTTGGCGGCCTTCGCGAGGTCCACGGAGGTCTGCGGGGTGATCGAGGACATGTCGACGAGCAGGGCGCCCGACTTCGCGTTCTCCAGGATGCCGTCCGGGCCGTACGCGATGGCCTCGACCTGCGGCGATGCCGGAACCATCGTCACGACGACGTCGGCGTCCTTGACGGCCTCGGCGATCGACTTGGCGGCGGTGCCGCCGGCGGCCGTGAGGCGGTCCAGCTTGTCCTGCTCCAGGGTGAAGCCCGTGACGTCGTAACCGGCCTTGATCAGGTTCTCCGACATGGGGGAGCCCATGATGCCGAGACCGATCCACGCGACCTTGGGAAGGTTGTTGCTCATGAGGGTGACTCCAAAGGCTGTAGCTGCGCTGCTGTGGCTGTCAACAGCGGTGATACGTCGATGAGTTGGCGGCTGCCGGAAGGGCGCCGCGGGCTCAGGCCGCGCGGTGCTCGCGCGGCAGCCAGTCGAAGGCCTCGGCGCTCGGGGCGTCGCCCGGCTTGTACTCCAGGCCCACGTAGCCCTCGTAGCCGGCCTTCTTCAGCTGGTCGAGCAGCTCGGCCAGCGGCAGCGAGCCGGTGCCGGGGGCGCCGCGGCCCGGGTTGTCCGCGATCTGCACGTGCGCCGTCTTGTCGGTGTACGAGTCGATGACCGCCGTCAGGTCCTCGCCGTTCATGGACAGGTGGTACAGGTCCATCAGGAACTTGGCGTTGCCGAGGCCGGTCGCCGCGTTCACCTTGTCCACGATCTCGATCGCCTGGGGGGCGCTCACGATCGGGCACTTCGGCGACTCCGGCGCGTTCAGCGCCTCGATCAGCAGCACGGCGCCGACGCGGTCGGCGGCGCGGGCCGCGAGCACCAGGTTCTCCAGGGCGAGCTCGTCCTGCTCCTGCTCGGACACGCCGTCGACGCGGTTGCCGTACAGCGCGTTCAGCGCCGTGCAGCCGAGGGACTGTGCGAAGTCGGCCGCGACGTCGATGTTCGCGCGGAACTTCTCGCTCTCCTCGCCCGGGATCGACAGGGCGCCCCGGTCCGGGCCCGGCAGCTGCCCCGCGTAGAAGTTCAGGCCGGTGAGCTGGACCCCCGCGTCCTTGATCGCGGAGCGCAGGGCGTCGAGCTCGGACTTCTCGGGGGTGGGGGCGTCGACCCAGGGCCACCACAGCTCGACCGCCGTGAAGCCCGCCGCGGCGGCCGCCGCGGGGCGCTCCAGGAGCGGGAGCTCCGTGAAGAGGATCGACAGGTTGACGTTGAAGCGCTGGTCTGTGAAGCCCATCAGGGTCGGCGCTCCCTTCAGGTTCGTCATGGTCAAGCTTCCGTATTGCGGAAGTTCGTTTCTACTTGATGGAAGATTGCCTGCAAGGGCTCGTGGCTGTCAAGAGGGGACGCCGAAATTCGCCGCGCCCGCGCCGCGCCCGTGCCATGCCCGCGCCCCGGCCGGGGTCTCGAGAAACCGGCTCATGACACGTGTTTGGCCTCGAAGTTCGGGGAAGGTGAACGCCCGTTGCCGGTCACGGGAGTTGGGGGAGATGGGCGGATCCCGGTCAGTGCCGACGAACGGCCTCTCGCCGGTCTACGACGAGACGGGGGCCGCCTCGGCGCGGTTCTTGCGCTGGCTCGTCGAGCAGACCGGCACGGGCGGGGCGAGCCGCGTGGCCAGCGCCGACTTCGCGCCGCACGAACGGTGCAGCGTGGACCTGGTCGCCGATGCCGTGGGCCGGCTCGGCGCGCTCGGCTGGCTCACCGAGCACAACGACTCGGGCGCCGACCCGCCGCTGGTCAGCCCCACCGCCGCCGGGCTCGCCGAGGTCGCGGTCTGGGACGAGGCGTACGCCGACCGGGAGGCCAGGCGCCGCTACGCCAAGGCCGCCCTGTTCGCGTACTGGGACCGGGCCGGGCAGCACCGCAGCGGCGAGGAGTCCCACCCCGAGAACTTCCTGTGGGCGAGCGAGGCCTTCTACTGCGGCCGCCAGCTCCTCCTGGAGGACCTGGAGTTCGCCAGGAACCACCTGGAGCTGCCCGCGCCCGTGCACGTCAGCCCGGCGGAACAGGGCGAGGGCGTGGTGATCTCGTACGAGCAGCTGGCCCAGCTCGTCCAGGCCTCCCTGCCGGAGGCGACCGAGAGCGACGGCGAGCTGCGGCAGGTGCGCGCGCTCGCCGACGAGCTGACCGAGACCATCGACCGCGGCGGCCGGCCCGACGAGGGCCTGGTGCGGCGCTTCATGGAGCGCGTCCCGGGCGTGCTCCAGAGCCAGGGCGCCGGGCTCGGCAAGGAGGTGGTGGTCGGTTTCCTCGCCGACTTCGTCCGGCAGACGCTGAGGCTGCCATGACGGACCGCGGGGGACACGGGGGACACGGGGGACACGGGAGCGGGGGCCCGACAACCGAATCCGACGAACAGATACCCGAGGTGTACGCGCGCCAGCCGCTCCTGAGCCAGCTGGTGCCGCGCCTCATCGGCCTGGAACGCGAGCGGCACCGGCGCCGCCGCCGCAAGGAATTCGCCGAGGACCTGCCCGTCGTCCTGCTCAGCGGCCGGCACGGCACCGGCAAGAGCGCCATGCTCAACGACCTCCAGCGCGCCTACGCCCCCGACACCGGCCCCTGGCCGGGCCCGCGCGTGCCCTTCGCCCGCATCAACTGCACCGACCTGGAAGAGCGGGCCAGGGTCGGCCCCGAGATCGCCAACAACTCGTACGTCGTCGAGCTGCTGGTCGAACTCGTCGGCCAACTCTCGCTCCCCGTCGCCGGGTTCGGGCGCCTGCGCTTCCCGCGGACCACCGCGGGCCTGCTCGCCGTGATCTCGGCCCGGCGCCCCGGCATCGACGACGAGCTGGCCGTCGCCGACCGGCACGCCGCCACCCTGATGGGCCCCTGGCCGGCCGGTGAACCGCCGCCCACCTGGGACGCGCTGTTCCGCCCCGCGCTGCCCACGCCCGCGGACGGCGGATCGCCCGACCCCGCCGAGTTCCCCGAGGCGGCCGTGCGCACCTACCTCGCCCGCCAGTACCGCCGCCGCACCCGCGGGCTCGGCGCGCGCGCCCTCGTCAGCTGGTACGAGAACCACCGCAGCGAGAGCGACAACCGGCTGCGCGGGATGCCGCCCGACGCGGCCTCCGAACCGCCCCGGGTACCGGCCGCACAGCGCGCGCGGGCCGTGGCCCGGCTCTGCCAGGAGTTCCACCAGGGCCGGGGCTTTCGGCGCGGCGTCGAACGCATGCTGATGGCCGCGTTCCTGCGGGACGTGCGCTACGGCAGGCTGCGGCGCGGCAACCGGGCCCCGCGGCCGCTGATCCTGCTCGACAACGTGCACACCGACCCCGGCCGCGACTTCCTCGAACTCCTCCTGGAACAGCGCGCGTTGCAGGAGCGCGGCGCCCGCGACCCGCTCGTCGTCCTCGCCACGGAGCTGCGCGGCGATGCCGACGACGACGATGAGACACCGGAGGAGGAGCAGGAGACCGCCCCGTACCACCGGGCCACCCGACAGCCCCTCCAGGAGGTCGGCGCCCGGACCCGCTGGAGCCGTGACAGCGCGGAGCCGTCCGAAGGGGTGCTGCTCCTGCCGCTGCCGCAGCTCGACACGGAACACGTGGAACGCATGCTCCGCAGCGACGAGCGGGTCACCTTCGACCCGTACATCGCGACGGCGCTGCACGATCTGACCCGCGGCCACCCCATGGGGGCCCGCCGCATGTGCGACGCCGTCGTGCACAAGGCGCGCGGCGAGGAGTGGGTAGCGGCCGAGGAGCTGCTCGACCTGGACCAGCCGGGCGGCGCCGGGGAGTCGGTCATCTGGCGGCTGCTCGACACCCTCGTCGGCAGCGAGAACCACGACGAGCTGTGCCTGTTCTCGCTGGCCTGGGACCGGGAGGCCGCCGAGCAGCTGGCCGAGCGGTGGGTGCCGCGGCGCATCGACGACCTGGCCGCGGCCGACGGCGTCGCCGCCCAGCTGGAACGGGAGCGCTGGTCGCGCGGCCCCGGCAGCCGCCCGTTCATCACGGACCGCTTCCTGCGCGCCCTGCTCGTGCACCAGATGCGCAGCGGGCGCGGCGCGGGCGGCGTGGGCTGGGGCGACGCGCACGGGCTGCTCGCGCAGCATCACAGGCGCCGGGCCGAGGGCCGCACGGGACGGGCCGGGCGCGAGGAGTGGGCCCGCTTCCTGTGGCACCGGCTGGCCGGCGGGGAGACCCAGGAGGTCGTCGACCGGCTGCACACGGAGTTCGTACGGGCCGACGGCGACGCCCTGGAGTGGCTGCGGGCGCTGCGGACGGTGGCGCACGCGCCGCGCCCGCCCGGCGACCTCTGGTTCGAGCGGTGCCAGGAGACCGGCAAGGGGCGCAGGGACCGCCCGCAGCTGCGGGCCGACCCGGAGGCGAGTCTGGAGAAGCAGGCGGTCTTCCGGCTGCTGCACGCCCTCTGGTACTCCGCCGACGAGCTCGCCGAGGCGGACCGGCTGCTGGCCGCGCGGATCGGGCAGGACCTGTCGTTCCTGTCCGCCCAGCACCTGACCGGGCGCGCGGTCCTCGCCCAGGCCGCGGTCCGCTGGCCGCGGGCGGTACGGGACGGCGAGGACTGGCTGCTGGAGCGCAGCTGGGGAGGGGTGGCATGAGGGGCCGCTGGAGCGACCGCAGGAACTGGCGCTGGCTGCCGCGGCGGCTCCGGTTCCGGGTCTTCGGCCTGATCGACGTGATCGCGCTGTGGGTGGTCGTCGGGGCGCTGCTCGGGGGCGGTACGTGGTGGGGCGTCGACACGTACCTCGACCAGCGCCATTACTGCACCGAAAGCCACGAACTGCGGCGGACGGGCCCCGACGGCGAGTGTGTCGGCGTGACGGAGCGGCCCGAGGCCCTGGGGGACCCGGAGCTGAAGGACGTCCTCGGGCGCATCGCGGGCGAGAACGCGGCGGCGCGGAAATCCGGGAAGCCGCAGGTGAGCGTCGCCGTCGTCATGCCGTACACCGCGCAGAACCCGGGCGCGGCCATGTCGCCCGAGCTGATCCGGCACTCGTTGCAGGGCGCCTACGTGGCCCAGCGCACGTACAACCACGGCCCGACCACCAAGAACGCCGCGGTCCGGCTCGTGTTCGCCAACGTGGGCGAGTACCTGAACCACTGGTCGCCCGTGACCCGCGAACTGGCGGCCAGGACGAACGACGAAGAGGCGCCCCTCGTCGCCGCCATCGGCTTCCCCAACAGCGACAGCAGGACACTGGACGCCGTGGGGAGCCTCGCGGAGCACCGGATCCCGTCGGTGAGCGCCGCGCTGAGCGCCAACGGCATGGAGAGCCCGTACCTGTACAAGGTCTCGCCCTCCAACCGGCAGTTCGCCGAGGCCCTGAAGGGCTACGTGGACGCGAACGGGATGAACCGCGCGAAGGCCTTCATGATCGCCGACAGCCGGAAGGGCGACGACTACGTCTCCAATCTGCGCGATGTCTTCTACGAGGAGTTCGGCGCGGACTACGGCATCGACCACGACCCGGTGGACGGCCGGATCGGCAGGTACCAGGGCAAGAAGGGGCCGCAGCGGGGCAGGACGGGAGTCTTCGGACAGGCGGTCGAGGCGATGTGCCTGGCCGACACCAGGACGGTGTTCCTCGCGGGCCGCGACGCGGACCTGGAGCCGTTCCTGCGGTCCATCCGCCTCACCACGTCCTGCGGCGACTACCCGAAGGACGATCCGCTGCGGATTCTGCGGGTCAGCACCGGGCGCGACCCGGGCACCGAGTCCCCGGAGATCCGCAGGATCGCCGAGAGCATGAACATCCGGATCGTGACGGCGGCCGCGGTGGACGCGCCCCGCTGGGACCGGGGCGGCGAGCAGGCGCCCGGGCGCTTCCAGGACTTCGCGAACGCCTACCGGGACCACTTTCGTCAGGAGCCGGGCAACGCGCTCAACGACGGCTACGCCGCGATGTTCCACGACGCGCTCTCCGCCGTGAACCGGGCCGTGTACGAGGCGTACGAGGACGGCGGCCCGCCCCTCACGCAGGACGACGTCAACCGTCAGCTGGGCCAGGGCTCGCCCTCCGACCGGTGTGCCCAGTGCGTCCCGGCCGCCACGGGCGATTTCACGTTCGCGGACGAGCTGGAGGGGCCGAAGGGGCACTGGCCGGTGTGCAAACCCGTACCCATCGTGACGTTCCCGGAGGCGAACCGGAGCAAATCTCCGCTCTACCGGACCTATGAGAGCCCGGGCAGCGAGTGCCCCGCGCCCTGAGCGGCATCCGGATCCCCGCGGTGGCTCCCGGTAACCGCTTCATGCGGGTTAGGTTGAACGCGTGCGATTGAGAGTGGAGTTCACGACGGAGCCCTTCGACCTGGAGGAGGCGCCCGAGCACGCGCTCGCGGCGCGCCGGGTCATCGAGGCGGCCGACCTCGACGAGGTCGACGTGGGGCCGTTCGGCAATACGGCGGAGGGCGGCGCGGACGCGGTCCTGACCGCGGTCGACGCCCTGCTGCGCAGCAGCCTCGAGAGCGGGGCGACGCGGATCTCGCTGCAGGTCAACGTGGTGGGGGACCCCCAGGGGAAGGGTGACGACGCGTGAACGACACCGGGGACGCCTTCATCACGGCGGTGAAGCCACTGGTCGACGCGATGGGCGGGGAGCTGATGCCACCGGAGGGCGCGGGCCCCGACGACGTCGTGCTGGCGTGGCAGGGGGCCGATGTCGTGGCCGTGCGCCTGCCCCAGCTGGCGGACTCGCTCGACCACATCCTGGCGGCCATGGAGCGCACCAAGGGGATGCCGCTCTCCGCGCTGGAGCGCCGGCAGAAGCAGGAGGTCGTACGGCTCCTGGAGGCCCGCGGAGCGTTCTCCGTACGTCACGGTGTGGAGACGGTGGCCGGTGCCCTCGGCGTTTCCCGCTTCACCGTCTACAACTATCTCAACCGGGACAAGACCCCCTGACCTGGGACGATACCGAGCCAGTCGCGCGCCCCCACGCCGCCGTCCGATATCCGGACGGCGGTTTTTTGTAACTCCGAGTTTTCAACAAAGTGTTGACGTGATGTTTCCGGGGGCGTTAGCTATCTGCAGCCCGTCCAGCACAAGGCCACGGAGGCACCCCGTGACTTCAGGTTCGACGCCGGGACTCTCCCGGTTCAACGCCTCGGACGAGAGTGCGGCCCAGGCCGAGCTCCATGAGGTGTGTGCTTCATCGGCGTGGGGGAGCAAGCTTCTCGCCCAGCGCCCCTTCGCTTCCGCAGAGACCCTCTTCACCGCCAGTGACGCCGCGATGGCGGAACTGACCGCGGACGACCTCGCCGAGGCGATGGCGGGGCACCCGCCGATCGGCCGCCCGAAGCCGGGCGACCCGACGTCCTCGCGCGAGCAGCGCGGCATGGCGGGGGCCTCCGAGGAGCTCAAGAAGGAGATGCTCGAGCTCAACCTGGCCTACCAGGACAAGTTCGGTCACGTCTTCCTCATCTGCGCCACCGGCGCCACCGGGGAGCAGATGCTCGATGCGCTCAGGACCCGGATCGGCCACACCGCCGAGCAGGAGCGGGAGATCGTCCGCACCGAACTGGGCAAGATCAACCGCATCCGCCTGACCCGCATCGTAGAAGCACCGTAAGAACAGGAAGCGAACGCCTGATGAGCACCGAGACCACGGCATCGGTGTCCACGCACATTCTGGACACCAGCATCGGACGCCCCGCCGAGGGCGTCGCCATCTCCCTTGCCGTGCGCGCCGGTTCGGGCGCCGAGTGGCAGGCGCTCGGCGGCAGTGCCACCGACGCGGACGGGCGCTGCAAGGACCTGCCGGCGCTGCCGGAGGGCACCACCCACGTACGCCTCGACTTCGAGACCGAGGTGTACTTCGACAAGAAGCAAGCCGATGCGCAGCAGGACGCCCCCGCGAATCGGGACAGCGACACGACCGGAGCGTTCTTCCCGGAGGTGGCGATCACGTTCGCCGTCAAGCCGGGCGAGCACTACCACGTGCCGCTGCTGCTCAACCCGTTCGGCTACTCCGTTTACCGAGGGAGCTAGCAGACATGCCCACGATCCTGGGACACAACCAGTACGGCAAGGCCGAGAACCGAGTCGTAAAGATCACGCGGGACGGCGACACCCACCACATCAAGGACCTGAACGTCTCGGTCGCCCTCAGCGGTGACCTCGACGACGTCCACCTCACCGGGTCGAACGCCAACTGCCTGCCGACGGACACCACCAAGAACACCTGCTTCGCCTTCGCCAAGGAACACGGCATCGAGTCGGCGGAGCAGTACGGGATCGAGCTGGCCCGGCACTTCGTCGACAGCCAGCCGTCCATCCACCGGGCGCGCATCCGCATCGAGGAGTACTCCTGGGAGCGCATCGCGGGCTCCGACGCGGGCTCCAAGTTCATCGGCTCCGACGAGGTCAAGCACTCCTTCGTCCGCAAGGGCCAGGAGACGCGCCTCGTCCAGGTCACCTATGACGGCGAGAAGTTCGAAGTCCTGTCCGGGCTCAAGGACTTGACCGTGATGAACACCACGAACTCCGAGTTCTGGGGCTACATCAAGGACAAGTACACGACGCTCAAGGAGGACTACGACCGCATCCTCGCGACGTCGCTGTCCACCTGGTGGCGGCACAGCTGGACGGGCGAGAACGACGAGCGCACGCCCAACTGGAACAAGTCGTACGAGCAGTCGAAGAAGCACATCCTCCAGGCCTTCGTCGAGACGTACTCCCTTTCGCTGCAGCAGACCCTCTTCCAGATGGGTTCGCGCGTCATCAACAACCGCAGCGAGATCGACGAGATCCGCTTCTCCGCGCCGAACAAGCACCACTTCCGGCAGGACCTCTCGGCCTTCGGCCTGGAGAACGAGGCGAAGGACGGCGCCGTGTACTGGGCCGCCGACCGCCCCTACGGCCTGATCGAGGCCACCATCCTCAGGGACGGCGCGGACCAGCGCATCCCGGTCGACATGACCAACCTCTGACGCTTTAGGCGTAGTTGACGCGGCAGCGTGCCCCCGCCCACCCGCAGGCGGCGGGGGCCCGCAGCACCCGGAGGGAACATAAAGCAATGGCAGTGCCAGCAAAGGGGCCGGCTGAAGCCGAGGGCCCGTGTTCCACCCCACCGGAGAGCAGCACCGCTTCGCAGGTGCATCCGGTGGACGAAAAGCTCCACCCGTCGCGGCTCGCGCCCGCGGCACTCCAGCACATCGCCGCCATGTACGCAGGCGTCGTCACCCCGCCGCTCATCATCGGCCAGGCCGTCGGGCTCGACACCGCGGGCCAGACCCGGCTGATCGCCGCGTCGCTGCTCATCGCGGGCCTCGCCACCCTGCTCCAGACGCTCGGCGTCAAGGGCTTCGTCGGCAACCGGCTGCCCTTCGTCAACGCCGCGTCCTCGGCCGGTATCGCGCCGATGCTCGCCATCGCCGAGACGAACGCCAAAGGCGACCAACTCCCCGCCATCTATGGGGCGGTCATGGTCGCGGGCGTCTTCTGTCTCGCGGTCGGGCCGTTCTTCGGACGGCTCCTCAGGTTCTTCCCGCCGCTCGTCACCGGCGTCGTCATCACCCTCATCGGTGTGACGCTGATGCCCGTGCCGGTCGGCTGGGCGCAGGGCGGCGACAAGACCGCCTCCGACTACGGCGACATGCGCTACCTCGCCCTCGCCGCCTTCACGCTCGTCGTCATCCTGCTGATCCAGCGCTTCGGCAAGGGATTCGTCAAGCAAGTCGCCCTGCTCTTCGGCATGTTGATCGGAACGCTCGCCGCGATCCCGTTCGGCATGGCGGACTTCAGCTCCCTCAAGTCCGCGCCCGTGGCCGCGCTCCCGACGCCGTTCGCCTTCGGCGCCCCGGAGTTCCAGCCCGCCGCGATCATCTCGCTCTGCCTCGTCATGCTCGTCCTGATGACCGAGTCGAGCGCCGGCATGCTGGCCATCGGCGAGATCTGCGAGCGCGAGTGCGACGGAAAGACCATCACCCGGGGTCTGCGCACCGACGGCATCGCCACCTTCATCGGACCGATCTTCGGCGGCCTGCCGACCTCGGCGTTCGCCCAGAACGTCGGCGTCGTCTCGCTGACCAAGGTGCGCAGCCGGTACGTCGTCGCCGTCGCGGGCGGCACCCTGCTGATCCTCGGCATCTTCCCGATGCTCGGCGCGGTCGTCTCCATGGTCCCCATGCCGGTCCTGGGCGGCGCGGGCATCGTGCTGTTCGGCTCGATCGCCGTCAGCGGCATCCGGACGCTCTCCGAAGCGGGCCTCGACGACAGCTCCAACATCATCCTGGTGGCCGTCTCGCTCGGCGCGGGCATCATCCCGCTCGCCGCACCGAGCTTCTACGCAGATTTCCCGGCCTGGGCGCAGACCGTGCTCGGTTCCGGAATCAGCGCCGGCGCGCTCGTGGCCGTCTCGCTGAACCTTTTCTTCCACCATCTCGGCACCCGCGGCGGGGCAAGCGCCGCCGCGGCACTCAAATCTTCCTAGGGTCCTGCCGTGCCCACACGTCACACCGACTGAAGGAAGCACCATGGCTCCTGCCACGGCAAACCGCATCGTCATCGAGAACGTCGCCATCGCGACGGTCGACGCGCACGACACCGAGTACGCCTCGGGCCACATCGTCGTCGCGGACAACAGGATCGAGTCCATCGGCGCGGGCAGCGCGCCCGAGGGCCTCGCCAACGTCGTCCGCCGCATCGACGGCACCGGTCACCTGGCCACACCCGGCCTCGTCAACACGCACCACCACTTCTACCAGTGGATCACCCGTGGCCTGGCGACGGACCACAACCTGTTCAACTGGCTGGTGGCGCTGTACCCGACGTGGGCGCGCATCGACGAGCAGATGACGTACGCGGCGGCGCAGGGCTCCCTCGCGATGATGGCCCGCGGCGGTGTCACCACCGCCATGGACCACCACTACGTGTTCCCGCAGGGCTCGGGCGACCTCTCCGGATCGATCATCCGGGCGGCTGCCGAGACCGGCGTGCGCTTCACCCTGGCGCGCGGCTCCATGGACCGCAGCGAGAAGGACGGCGGACTGCCGCCGGACTTCGCCGTCGAGACCCTCGACGGCGCGCTCGCCGCGACCGAGGAGACGGTCAAGAAGCACCACGACGACTCCTTCGACGCGATGACGCAGGTGGCCGTGGCCCCCTGCTCGCCGTTCTCGGTGTCCACCGAACTCCTCAAGCAGGGCGCCGAGTTGGCGCGCCGCCTCGGAGTACGGCTGCACACCCACGGCAGCGAGACCGTCGAGGAGGAGAAGTTCTGCCACGAGCTGTTCGGCATGGGCCCGACCGACTACTTCGAGTCGACGGGCTGGCTCGGCGAGGACGTGTGGATGGCGCACAGCGTCCACATGAACGACTCCGACATCGCCGCGTTCGGCCGTACGAAGACGGGTGTGGCGCACTGCCCGTCCTCCAACGCCCGGCTCGCGGCGGGCATCGCCCGCGTGCCCGACATGCTGGCGGCCGGCGTCCCGGTCGGCCTCGGCGTCGACGGCACCGCCTCCAACGAGTCGGGCGAACTCCACACGGAACTGCGCAACGCCCTCCTCATCAACCGCCTCGGCGCACACCGCGAGGCGGCCCTGAACGCCCGTCAGGCGCTGCGCCTCGGGACGTACGGAGGAGCCCAAGTGCTCGGCAGGGCAACCCAGATCGGGTCGCTCGAAGCCGGCAAGCTGGCCGACCTGGTGCTGTGGAAGATGGACACCCTCGCCCACGCATCGATCGCCGACCCGGTGACCGCGCTCGTCTTCGGCGCGGCCGCACCGGTCACCCTCTCCCTCGTGAACGGCAAGCCGGTGGTCGAGGACAGCCGCCTGCTCAACGTCGACGAGGACGCCATCGCCCGCAGCACGCGGGCGGAGGCGCAGCGACTCGCGCGGATCACTGCCGAGAGCTGACGCAGGACCTGAGACTCCGGTCAGGGGGGACGGCCCCTGGCCGGGGACTCGATCGAGCTGCCGAGCGGGCTGTTCGACCGAGTGCCGCCCCGGAACGTGGCCCAAAGCTTCACGTTCCCGGGGCGGCCAGTAATACCTGGGCGCACAACAACTGAACAGCACCACCAGCACGACCTTGCACCTTGCACCACCTCCCAGAAGCGAAAAGCGCCGGCGGCCTGCCGGGGCTGGAAAACAACCGGAGGAGCCGCAGTGGCGACGAAGCCCAGGTTCACCAAGCAAGGCACGACCCCCGCCGACGAGTCCGCGGGGCATACCAAACATCCGGTAGACGAGAAGCTGCCACCGCTGAAGATGGCGACGACGGGTCTGCAGCACGTGGCGGCGATGTACGCGGGCGTGGTCGCGCCCCCGCTCATCGTCGGCGCGGCGATCGGGCTCAGCCCGAAGGATCTGACGTTCCTCACCGGCGCCTGTCTGTTCACGGCGGGCCTCGCGACGTTCCTCCAGACGCTCGGCATCTGGAAGATCGGCGCCCGGCTCCCGTTCGTGAACGGCGTGACCTTCGCGGGCGTCGCCCCGATGCTCGCCATCGTCGGCACGACGAAGGACAAGGACGACGCGCTGCCGATCATCTTCGGCGCCGTGATCGTCGCGGGTCTCCTCGGCTTCATAGCCGCGCCGTTCTTCTCGAAACTGGTGCGGTTCTTCCCACCGGTCGTCACCGGCACGGTCATCACCCTCATCGGTGTGTCCCTGATGCCGGTCGCCTTCGGCTGGGCGCAGGGGTCCGACGCGAAGGCGCCGGACTACGGCTCGATGAAGAACCTGGCGCTCGCCGGCATCACGCTCGTGATCGTGCTGGTCATCCGCCGCTTCACGACGGGCTTCGTCAAGCAGATCGCGGTGCTGCTCGGCCTGGTGGTCGGCACGCTGATCGCGATCCCGTTCGGCGCCACGGACTTCTCGCCGGTCGGCGAGGCCTCCATCGTCGGCTTCCCGACCCCGTTCCACTTCGGTGCCCCGCAGTTCGCGGCCGCGGCCATCGTCTCGATGTGCGTCGTCATGGTGGTCTCGATGACCGAGTCGACCGCCGACATGCTCGCCCTCGGTGAGATCGTCGGCCGCCCCGCCGACGAGAAGACGATCGCGGCGGGACTGCGCGCCGACACCCTCGGCTCCGCCGTCAGCCCGCTGTTCAACGGCTTCATGTGCAGCGCGTTCGCCCAGAACATCGGCCTCGTCGCGATGACGAAGATCCGCAGCCGTTTCGTGGTCGCGGCCGGCGGCGGCTTCCTCGTCCTGATGGGCCTGTGCCCGATGGCGGCCTCGCTGATCGCGGTCGTGCCGCGCCCGGTGCTCGGCGGCGCCGGCGTCGTGCTGTTCGGCTCGGTCGCGGCCAGCGGTATCCAGACCCTGGTCAAGGCCAACATGGACAAGGACAACAACGTCCTCATCGTCGCCGTCTCGCTCGCCGTGGGCCTGATCCCGATCGCGGTGCCGGAGTTCTACCACGCGTTCCCGGAGAACGCGAAGATCATCCTGGACTCGGGCATCTCGACGGGCTGTGTCGCCGCGGTCGTGCTCAACCTGCTGTTCAACCACATCGGCAAGGGGCGCGACGCCGACGACGTCACGTCGCCGATGGAGTCGGGCGGCGACATCGCGGAACAGCGCACCCAGCCGACAGCGGCGGGGGCGCACTGAGCGACGCGGCGGGGGTGGCGCGGTCGGCGGCGCCACCCCCGCCCGCGTCTCATCCGCCGCACACGGGCGCGGACCTCAGGTACCCGCCCAGATTCTCGTCGTCCGTGCCGAGCAGCGCCCGGCCGTCCGCGCCCGGCACGCACTCGACCGCCTCGATCTTGCGGCCGTCGAACCTGTCGGGCGCGCCGCGCCGTTCGGCGATCCGCAGCGTCGCCGCGGTGCCCGACGCGTTCAGCGACACCCGGCCCGCCTCGCTCACCGCCGAGGCGAACGGCCCGTCGTCCCCGGCGTCCGAGGCCGAACCCACCATGATCCGGCCGGACTTGGTGAGCGATATGTCGGAGACGTGCCGCACCTCTCCCTTCGGGTAGGCCGCCCGGAACTCGGCCTTGCCGACCTTCCCGAACTCCGCCTCCCCGTACTCGTTGACCTCGAACGGCGCCGCGAACACCGTCGCCGGACGCGTCGCGCCCGCGCCCCGGTCCGCCCACACCGCGACCGTCCTCCCGTGCGCCGCCGTGCCGAGCGCGAAGCCCTCGAAGTCCGCGCCCTCGGGTATCGCGGGCAGCGGTGCCAGGTCGAGCACTCGCGCGGTGTCCCCTTCGACCTGCAGCCGGTACACGAGGCCCCTGCTGGCCAGCGCCATGAACTCGCCGTCCGCGCCCGGCACCGCCTCGATCGCCTCCAGGTCCTTGGGCTCCATGCCCTCCCACGCCACCGGGGTGACCTTGGTGTCCTTCGGTGCGTCGGGGTGGAAGGCGACGCGGCTGATCCGCGACTGGCCGGGCTTCTTGTTGTCGTGCACGACGAGGGCCTCCACCGCGCCGTCGGCCGCCTTCTCGCCGGTGAGCGCGAGTCCGCTGACCCCGGACGTGGCGTCGTCGCCGACCTGCTGCCAGCCGGCGGCGGGCGGCGCGGGCTGCGCCGGGGCGCCCGCGCGGGCGGGTGCGGCGAGGGCCAGCGTGACAAAGGCGGCGGAGAGCAAGGACTTGTGGCGCAACTGCATGGGCGGGGCCTCTCGCATGGGGGCGTTCGGATGGTGCCGTGCACGAGGTTGACGCGCGTAGAAAGGCGGGTCGAACGGGACCGTAGCGATCTTCGCGGGAGGAGGCAAGGGGTCGCGGCGTTCGTCCGCTCAAGAGGTGCTGGACTTCGCCCCGGCCCGGGAGCCGTCCCGGGATCCGGTCCGGGAGCCGCCCCGTCAGACTCCCGAAGCCCCTTGCCCGACAAGGGACTTGGCGTAGAAGCGGCTGTCGTCGTACTCCCGGAACGGGCCGAACGGCGGTGTCGGGCGGTAGCCGTCGGCCTCGTACAGGCCGATCGCCTCCGGCAGGTGGATGCCCGTCTCCAGGACCATGCGGGTACGGCCCGCGTCCCGCGCGCTGTCCTCGAGCGCGGCCAGGATCCGCCGGGCGAGGCCCCGGCCGCGCGCCCGCTCCACGACGAACATGCGCTTCAGCTCGGCGTCCCCGTCCGCGTAGCCCGCGTCGTCGCGCTCCTGCGCCCGCCAGCCGCCGCAGGCGACCGGGACCCCGGCGTCGTACGCGACGAGGAACAGGCCCCCGGGCGGGTCGAAGTGCCCGGGGTGCAGATCGGTGAAGTCGTCGTACCCGAAGCGTTGGCGGTACTCGGCCTGCACCTGTGCGCTGAGCGCGACCGCGTCGGGGTGTCCGTAGGAACGGCTGTGGAGGTTCATGGCGGGACAGCGGCGGCGCGGCCGGTCAGAGGCCGAGGACGGCGGGGGCGGAGGCCAGCTCCTTGAAGATCTCCCCCGGATTGCGCACCAGCTTGCGCTCGGTGAGGTCCATGACGCCGCTCACCGCGGTCACTTCGGCCGCCACCGAGCCGTCGGCCCTGCGGAGCGTCTGGCGCACGCGGAACACCTTGCCGTCGTCGAACTCGAAGGCGCAGCTCACGTCGACGACGTCGCCGGCGCGCAGCTCCCGCAGGTAGCGGATGTTCGTCTCCAGGACGACGGGGCCCACCCCGCGGCCGAGCAGGGCGCCGTCGTCGAGACCGGCGTGGCGCAGGAACGACCAGCGCGCGTGCTCCGCGTACTGCAGATAGACGGCCTGGTTGAGGTGGCCGTTCACATCGATCTCGTATCCGCGGACCTCGACCGGTACGGAAAACTCCTCTGCCACGACGTTCCTCTCGACGGCTCGATGGTGGGGCGTTGTGCCGATCATGCCAACAGGCGGGCGGGGCAGGGCAGTCCGGGCGACCGTGAGGTGCGTTACGCACGTCTGGGCGAGGCCAGCAGATAGCGGGCCCCGCCACGGGCCCCCGCGTGCTCGCTGACCTGCCAGCCCGCCTCCCGCAGCGCCGCCGCGCACGCCGCGAGCCCGCCCTGCTCGGGGTGGTGCACGGCGACGGCCTCCGGCTGCGGGGTGTCCAGCACGCGATAGCCGGGACCGTCCCCGTCCCCACCGGCGGGCGCGCAGCCCGCGGCCTCCAGGGCGAGCGCGGCGGACGGGGCGAGCCGGCCGCGCTCCCAGGCGCACGGCCGGTCCGTCGCGCCGTCCGCGTTCGTCATCCGGCGTATCTCCAGCAGCCCCTGCCAGGCCGTGCGCACCTCGCGCGCCCGCGCGGGACCCGACTCCGGCCGCGGCTCGCCGCCCAGCCGCGCGGCGAACACCCCGCCGGACTCCGCCGGCTCGGGCCCGGCGGACTCCGGCGGTTCGTCCCCGGCCTCCCGCAAGCGGTGGCCCGCCGGGGTCAGGAAGTGCTCGTGCGGGGGCCGCGGGTGCCGGAACGCCAGCTTCAGCACGACGAGCCGGTCCAGCTGGGCGGGCGTGCCGGAGATCCGGCCCGTCTCCGGATCGGCGGCCTCGATGATGCGGCGCTGTGCGGCCGTCGGTGGTCTGGTCATGGCGTGCCTCCCGTCCAGGGCGTGCCCTGGTGACGATGGTGCACGACGGGTCTGACAACGGGCCGGGGCGAGCGGGCGGCTGGGCTCAGGGCCGCAGGTGTGAGCGGGAGGCTCGGCTCAGGGCCGCAGGTTCCAGCCGGAGATCACCGGTCTGCCGTGCTCGAAGGTGAGCCGGCTGACCGTGCCCGTCGCCAGCAGGAAGTGCGAGCCGCCCGACGGCGGAAGCCCGAGGCGCCGCGCGGTCAGCACCCGCAGGAAGTGGCCGTGCGAGACGAGGACGACGCTGCCCTCGTTGTTGGAGAGCGCCGCGTCGACCTTGGAGAGCATCCGGTCGGCCCGCTCGCCCACCTGCTCCGGCGACTCGCCGGGATGCTCGGGCGGCCCCGGCGGCACCCCGTCGTCGAACAGGTACCAGTCGGGCCGGGTGCGCTGGATCTCCCGCGTGGTGACGCCCTCGTACGCGCCGTAGTCCCATTCGTGCAGGTCCGAGTCGACGGTGTAGCGCTTGAGGCCGGCCAGCTCGGCGGTCTCCCGGGCGCGCTGGAGGGGGCTCACGAAGACCGCCCCGATGTGGTAGCTGCCGACGAGGGGAGCGACGCGGCGCGCCTCCTCCCGGCCGTTGTCGGTGAGCGGGATGTCGGTGAGGCCGGTGTGCTGCCCGGTCAGGGCCCATTCGGTCTCGCCGTGCCGGACGAGAAGCAGATCACCCAAGGTTCGCGCCTGTTCGCTAGGAGGTGGGCAGAGGCACGGCCATTGTCTCCGGGCGGGGGCGAGCGGGCCCGGCGGGAGGGGCGGACCGGGCGGGCAGGGCGGACCGGGCAGGGGCGCCGGACACAGGCGCCGGGCATGGGATCAAGGATTGTCAGACCCGGCCCGTAAGGTCTTAGGGGTCGTCGAGGCCTGAGGCCGTCGGAGTGGGAAGGGAGGTGGCGCGACCGTGCCGGAGCTGTCGGGTGTTCCGCTGAGCGCTGCCGCCGTCTTCCTGCCCGACCCGCTGCCGCGCGCCGGACGGATCGCCTTCTGGACCCCGGAGGGGCCGGACGGGCCGATCGGGTCCGGCCTTCCGGGGGCGGACGGCGAGCTGACCCTCGTGCGGCCGCACGGGTCCACGGTCCGCAGCCACAAGGTTCCCGCCCTCGTCGTGCCGGTCCTGGACGCGCTGCCGCTGCTGCTGCGGGCCCGCCGCACCCGGGGCGCCCACCCGGCTGCCGCCGCCTGGGGAGCGGCCGCGGCACACGCCCTGCACCTGGTGGCGCGGGGCCGCCTGCTGCCCGGCCTCACCGCGTCCGACCACGACGCATGGCGCGCGGGCCCGCTCGACGAGGACGACGTGGCGCAGATACGGGGCATCGCCGCCGCCCTGCCGCCCGAGGGGTACGCGACGCCGGTGCCGGGGAGCAGGCCGCTGCGGGTCCCGCGGCCGGAGGCGCTGGTGCGGGCCCTGCTCGACGCCGTGGCCGACGCGCTGCCGCGCACCCCGGCGGCGGCGCACGCGGCGGGCGCGCCGTTCGCCGCCACCGCCGCCCAGCACATCCCGCGGGCCCGCCCCTGGGCGGTCGAGGCGGCGGCCGGGCTCGACGCGGGCGTGAAGGTGTCGCTGCGGCTCGACCTGTCGCAGTACGCGTTGTTCGACGGAGGCGACGGCGGCGACGGAGACGGACAGGGAGACGGAGACGTCGGGCAGGACGCCGGTGCCCGCCGCGCCGGCGCCGCCATCGTCCAGGTGCACAGCCTCGCCGACCCCACGCGCGTGGTCGACGCCGCAGCGCTGTGGGCGGGCGAGGCCGGCGAGCACTTCGGTCCGCGCACCCGGATCGACGCGGTCCTCGCGGTGCGCCGGGCCGCGCTCGCCTGGCCGCCGCTCGGCCGCCTCCTGGAGCAGGACGTGCCGGACGTCCTCGCCCTGTCCGAGAGCGAGCTGACGGACCTGCTCGGGCCCGGCGCGGCGCGCCTCGCCAAGGCGGGCGTCACGCTGCACTGGCCGCGCGACATCGCCCGCTCGCTGACCGCGACCGCCGTGGTGCGCGCACAGGCCGCGCCCGGCTCGGCCACCGACGGGACGCCGTTCTTCGACAGCGACGAGCTGCTCAAGTTCGACTGGCAGGTGGCGCTCGACGGGGACCCGCTGACCGAGCGCGAGATGGACCTGCTCGCCGAGTCGCACCGCGCGGTGGTGCGACTGCGCGACCAGTGGGTGGTCGTCGACCCCGACCTCGTCCGCAAGGCCCGCAAGCGGGAGCTGGGCCTCCTCGAACCCGTCGACGCGCTGGCGGTCGCCCTCACCGGCGAGGCCGAAGTCGACGGGGAGCGGGTCGCGGCCGTACCCGCGGGCCGCCTCGCCGAGCTGCGCGACCGGCTCACCCGGGGCATCGAAACCGTCGAGCCGCCCGAGGGCCTGCACGCGACACTGCGCGACTACCAACTGCGCGGCCTCGCCTGGCTCGACCTCATGACCTCGCTCGGCCTCGGCGGCTGCCTCGCCGACGACATGGGCCTCGGCAAGACCGTCACGCTCATCGCGCTGCACCTGCGCCGCGCCAGGACCGCGCCCACACTCGTCGTCTGCCCGGCGTCCCTGCTCGGCAACTGGCAGCGGGAGATCGAGCGGTTCGCCCCCGGCGTCCCCGTGCGCCGCTTCCACGGCGCGGACCGCGCCCTGACCGGCGTCGAGGGCGGCTTCGTCCTCACCACATACGGCACGCTGCGGACCCGCGCCGCCGAACTCGCCGGGCACACCTGGGGCATGGTCGTGGCGGACGAGGCGCAGCACGTGAAGAACCCCAACTCGGCGACGGCGAAGGCGCTGCGCACCATCGAGGCCCCCGCGCGCGTGGCCCTCACCGGCACACCGGTGGAGAACGACCTGTCCGAGCTGTGGGCCCTCCTCGACTGGACGACACCCGGACTGCTCGGCCCGCTCAAGGCGTTCCGCGCCCGGCACGCGCGCGTGGTCGAGGGCGAGGTCCCGCTCCAGGGCCAGGGCGGGACGAACCCGGAGGCCATCGAGCGCCTCGCCCGCCTGATCCGCCCGTTCATCCTGCGCCGCAGGAAGTCCGACCCCGGCATCGTCCCCGAACTGCCCCCGAAGACCGAGTCCGACCACCCCGCGCCGCTCACCCGCGAGCAGGTGTCGCTCTACGAGGCCGTGGTGCGCGAGTCGATGGCGCAGATCGAGGAGGCCGAGGGCATCGGCCGGCGCGGCCTGATCATGAAGCTGCTCACGTCGCTGAAGCAGATCTGCAACCACCCGGCGCAGTACCTCAAGGAGGGCCAGAGTGACGGCTCACGCCCGCGCCTCGCGGGCCGCTCCGGCAAACTCGCGCTCCTGGACGAGCTGTTGGACACGATCGTCGCCGAGGAGGGGGCGGTCCTCGTGTTCACCCAGTACGTGTCCATGGCCAAGCTGCTCGCCACGCACCTGACCACCCGCGGCATCCCCAGCCAGCTCCTGCACGGCGGCAGCACGATCGTCGAGCGCGAGCGCATGGTCGACCGCTTCCAGTCCGGCGAGGTCCCCGTCTTCCTGCTCTCCCTGAAGGCGGCCGGCACCGGACTCAACCTCACGCGCGCGGGGCACGTGATCCACTTCGACCGCTGGTGGAACCCGGCGGTGGAGGAGCAGGCCACCGACCGCGCGTACCGCATCGGGCAGACCCAGCCCGTGCAGGTCCACCGGCTCATCACCGAGGGCACGGTGGAGGACCGGATCGCCGAACTGCTCGCGACAAAGCGGGCGTTGGCGGACGCGGTGCTCGGCACCGGCGAGGCGGCGCTCACCGAACTGACCGACCGGGAGCTCACGGACCTCGTGACGCTGCGCAGGGAGGCGACGCGATGAGCCCGACGCGCAGGCCCCACAGGACGCACCGGCCGCACGTGCCCGGCCGCGCGGGCGCCGACGAGCAGGCGAAGGCCCGGCACCTGGACACCCGCCGCACGTTCCCGCCGCTGCCGCCGCGCGCCGAGCCGGGCGGCAGCTTCGCCCTCACCTGGTGGGGCAACGCATGGGTCGACGCCCTGGAGGACTCCGCCCTCGACCAGGGCCGTCTCACGCGCGGCCGCGCCTACGCGGACCGTGGCCACGTCGATGCGATCACCGTCACCCCGGGCCGCGTCGTCGCCTACGTGCACGGCTCGCGCCCCCGCCCCTACCGGGCCGAACTGCGCCTGCGGGAACTGCCGGACGAGGCGTGGGACCGCTTCCTCGACACGGCCGCGGCCCGCCCCGAACACCTGGCGTCACTCCTCGACAAGGACGTGCCGCACGCGCTGGCGGCATCCGCCGACCTGCTGCCCACCGTCGACGACCTCACCCCCGAGTGCACCTGCCCGGACCGCGGCCACCCCTGCAAGCACGCGGCGGCGCTCTGCTACCAGACGGCCCGGATCCTCGACGAGGACCCGTTCGTCCTGTTCCTGCTGCGCGGGCGCGGCGAACAGGAGCTGCTGCGGGCGCTGACCCGGCGCAGCTCGGTGCACGAGGCGCAGGAGCGCTCGAAGGCACGGGCCCCCGAGCTGGACTCGCTCCCGGCGAAGGACGTGTACGCGAGCGCCGGGGACGGCCAACTGCCGCAGCTGCCCCCGGAGTTCCCGGCCCCGCCGCACGCCGAGCGCCCGCCCTCCTACCCCCAGGCGCCGGACGCCCCCGACCCGCTCGCGCTCGACCTGCTCGCCACGGAGGCCGGGGCCCGCGCCCACGAACTGCTCACCACCGGTGCGGACCCGATCGCCGCGCTCACCCCGTGGCAGGACGCGGTCCGGCTCGCCGCCGCGCACCCCGGCTCGGGCCTCACGGCGGCGACCCGCGCCCTGTACTCCTCGCTGTCGCGGGGCACGGGCCGCACGCCCACCGATCTGGCGCGGGCCGTCGCGGCCTGGCGCCAGGGCGGACTGGAGGGACTCTCGGTCCTGGAGGAGGAGTGGGACCCGCCGGCCGGCCCCTTCGACCGCGCCCGCCCCGCGCTCCTGGCCATGGGCCACCCGGAGTTCCGCCCCCACCGCAACCACTTGTCGACCCGGTCCGTCCAGCTCCGCCTGGGCCGCGACGGCTGGTGGTACGGCTACGAGTCCGAGCCCGGTCGGGACGAGTGGTGGCCCCGCGGCGAGCCGGGCCGGGACCCGGTCTCGGCGTTGGACTCCGTCCTGGGCGGCGGCTGACACCTGGGCGGCCGCCCCTGTCCACGGGCCCGTCCTCCGGCCGCGGGGCTCTGCCCCGGACACCGCTGGCTCTCGTTCGAAGGGCGGCTTGAATGGCGGAGCCTCAGCCGCCGCCGAGCCTGGCCGAAGGCTCACCGCACGCTCGGTGCCGCCGCCTCCACGAAGCGGGTCAGCGCCTCCTTGCTGCGCTGGGAGCGTCGGTCGCGGTCCGTCTCGTCAGTCGCGTCGTGCAGACAGTGCGTCAGCTCGAAGGCGTGCTCGGCGAGTTGCCGCAGCCGCGGGTCGTCGCAGATCAGCTGGACGCGGGCCAGGGCCTGCCGGGCGCCGATCCGGGCCTCGTAGGAGGCGAAGCGGGAGGCCTCCGCCTCGGAGGTGCCGGGGCTCTCGTGGGCGCGGAACCAACGGTCGTTCTGGCCGCGCCGGTAGTCGTGCACCGCGCCGGCGAAAGCGCTGTAGCTGGAGATGCGTTCCTGGCGCAGCTGCTCGGCGCGGGCCAGTTCCGCACCGCGCACCGCCGCGCGGTTCTGGAAGAAGTGGGTGACGACCGAGCCGAGCAGCGTGCCGAGCACCGCTATGAGGGCCGCGGTCACCGTCCGGCCCCCGTGACCAGGGACATGCCGCGCCCCGCGAAGAACTCCTCGAAGCGCTCCACGGGCAGCTCCGCCGTGCGGGTCGCCGCGTCCGTGCCCGAGGGGTTGTGGAAGTGGTACCCGCGGCCGTCGGCCGTGCGGGACGTGACGAGGACCAGATGGCCGCCCCGGCCGGGCGCCGGTTCGTGCGGGCGGCGGATCGCGTAGTGCACGGAGGCGATGACCAGTCGGCCCGCGTCGAGCAGTTCGCCGATCCCGTCCGCGCCGAGCGTGCGGTGCACCTCCGCGTCGACGCCGTGCACCTCCCGTACGTACTCCACCGCGGGCGCGTAGATCATGCCGCGGATCTCGCCCTCGGCGTCCACCCGGTACGCGCCGAACTTCAGCGTCCCGTCGCGCAGTTCGAAGAGGGAAGGGGCGCCGGGCCCGAGCGCCATGCGCAGGCACGTCGCCCCGCACAGGTGCCCGCACCAGCGCGCGTAGTCCTCGACCGTCGCCGCGCCCGACTGCCGCCACGCGGGGTCCCGGGCGCGGTCGAACCGCCCGGACACGATGGGCCCGACCAGGTCGGGGGAGGCGAACTGCGTGTGGCTGGGGTGCCCACAGGTGCTGCACGAGGTCGAAGTGATCACGTCATTGACGGTATCCGCTCAGGAAACGCCCGATCCGGCTGATCGCGGCATCGAGGTCGTCGGCGTAGGGGAGCGTGAGGATGCGGAAGTGGTCCGGGGACGGCCAGTTGAAGCCGGTGCCCTGGACGACCTGGATCTTCTCGCGCAGCAGCAGGTCGAGGACGAACTTCTCGTCGTCGACGATGTTGTGCACCTTGGGGTCGATGCGCGGGAAGGCGTACAGCGCGCCCTTGGGCTTCACGCAGCTGACGCCGGGGATCTCGTTCAGCTTCTCCCACGCCTTGTCGCGCTGCTCCAGCAACCGACCGCCGGGCGCCGTGAGTTCGCGGATCGACTGGCGGCCGCCGAGCGCGGCCTGGATGGCGTACTGGGCGGGCGCGTTCGGGCACAGGCGCATGGAGGCCAGCATGTTGAGGCCTTCCAGGTAGTTCCTCGCGTGCTGCTGGGGGCCCGTGACGACCATCCAGCCGCTGCGGAACCCGGCCACCCGGTACGTCTTCGACAGGCCGGAGAAGGTGAGGACGACGAGGTCGGGGGCGAGGGTGGCGGCGGTGTGGTGCACCGCGTCGTCGTAGAGGATCTGGTCGTAGATCTCGTCGGCGAACACCATCAGGCCGTGCCGGCGGGCGAGATCGAGGATGCCCTCGACGATCTCCTTCGGGTAGACCGCGCCCGTCGGGTTGTTGGGGTTGATGATGACGACCGCCTTCGTGCGGTCGGTGATCTTCGACTCCATGTCGGCGAGGTCCGGGTACCAGTCCGACTGCTCGTCGCAGAGGTAGTGGACGGCCTTGCCGCCGGAGAGCGTGGTGACGGCGGTCCACAGCGGGAAGTCCGGGGCCGGGATGAGGACTTCGTCGCCGTCCTCCAGGAGCGCCTGGATCGCCATCGAGACCAGTTCGGACACGCCGTTGCCGAGGAACACGTCGTCCACGCCGACGTCGAGGCCGAGCGCCTGGTAGCGCTGGGCGACGGCGCGGCGCGCGGAGAGGATGCCGCGCGAGTCCGTGTAGCCGTGCGCCTGCGGGAGCATCCGGATCATGTCCTGGACGATCTCCTCCGGCGCCTCGAAGCCGAACAGCGCCGGGTTGCCGGTGTTCAGGCGCAGCACGCTGTGGCCCGCCTCCTCGAGCGCGTTGGCGTGCTCGATCACCGGGCCGCGGATCTCGTAACAGACCTCGCTCAGCTTGCTCGACTGCCGGAACTCCATGCGCTTGCCCTCCAGGCGGACCAGGTGCCACTGTGCTGAACCGTTGTCGCTTGGTTTTACCAAGTGGGTGCTTGGAAAGTCCAACAAGTTGCATAGACTGCGCGTCATGCCACGCCGAAGCTACGACCAGTACTGCGCCGCAGCCCGCGCCCTCGACGTCGTCGGGGACCGCTGGACCCTGCTGATCGTGCGCGAACTCCTCGCCGGGGCGCGCCGCTACACGGACCTGCACGCCGATCTGCCGGGCGTGAGTACGGACATGCTGGCCACGCGCCTGAAGGGCATGGAGCGCGACGGGATCGCCGTGCGCAGGAGGTTGCCCGCGCCCGCATCCGTGTACGTGTACGAACTGACCGAGCGGGGACGCGGACTGCTGCCCGTGCTGCGGGCGCTGGGCGAGTGGGGCGCGCCGGAACTCGCCGAGCGGCGGCCCACCGACGCGGTGCGGGCGCACTGGCTGGCGCTGCCGCTGTCGCGGCAGTTGGAGGCGCTGGGGGAGCCGGGTGCCGTGGAGGTCCGGGTCGACGAAGGGGTCTTCCATGTACGGGTGGGCGGGGAGCCCGTACATCCGGCGCATCCCGCGTATCCCGTATATGGGGACGGGGAGTACCCGGACGGGGAGCCGGACGCGCGGCTGACCCTGGAGGCCGAAGTGTGCGCGGAGGTCGCCCGCGGCGCGCTCGGCCTGGTCGAGGCGGCGCGCTCCGGACGCGTGGCCGTGACGGGGGAGGGTGCGCTGGCGAAGTCGCTGCGCGGCGGCACCTCCTGAAACCTCTCCTCATGGGCGTCCCGCGAGGAACAGCGGCAATGTCCGGACCGTCCCGAGGCGCGGCGTGACAAGAGTCGCAACCGCACCCTCGGTCACACGACGCGCCACTTTGTGAAGGCCCCATGAACTCGGGCTCTACCGGTCGGTAACCCCTCTGATTCGGGCCATTCACCGCTCTGATCAAGCCGTCACATGCGTGTTAGCGTCCCGGTCGGTCGGGGGGCCGATGCCAATCCTTGTGAAGAGTGAGAGGGAAACGTGGGGCACATGCACCACATGACAGGCGGCTGGATCACCCCCGTCCTGTCCTATGTGATGGCGGTCGTGGGATCCGCGCTGGGGCTGCGCTGCACCGCCCGCGCCCAGGCCGCGGGACAGCGGTCCAAGCGCAACTGGCTGCTCACCGCGTCCGTCGCGATCGGCGCCGGAATCTGGACGATGCACTTCATCGCGATGCTCGGCTACGCCGTCGAAGGCACGGCGATCCGCTACGACATCCCCCTGACGCTCCTGAGCCTGCTCGTGGCGATCGTGGTGGTCGGCGCGGGCGTGTTCTTCGCCGGATACGGGAAATCGCGCGCGCTGTCCGTGCTGCTCGGCGGCCTCGGCACCGGCCTCGGTGTCGCCGCGATGCACTACATCGGCATGTCGGCCGTGCGGCTCAACGGCTCGCTGTCCTACGACCCCGTGCTCGTGGCCGCCTCCGTGGTCATCGCCGTCGTCGCCGCCTCCGCCGCGCTGTGGGCCGCGCTGTCCGTGCGCGGAGCCGTGATCGCGGCCGTCGCCGCCCTCGTGATGGGGCTCGCGGTGAGCAGCATGCACTACACCGGAATGGCCGCCGTGAAGGTCGCCGTGCACCCGGGAACCGCGCCGCTGTCCGGCGCCACCGCGACCGCGTTCATCCTGCCGCTGGCCGTCGTGCTCGGCTCGTTCCTCTTCCTCACCTGCGCCTTCGTCGCGCTGTCGCCGACGGCCGACGAGCGTGCGCGCAGTGAGGCCGCGGCCCGTCCGCTGCACGAGGTCGAACTGCCCGCCGCGTAGGCACGTTTCCCACCCCCCGAACACCACTCAGGCCCCGCCGAGGAGCTGTCCCATGCCCGCGCGCTTTGCGCTGCCCGAACGGCTGCGCTCCAAATCGATCAGAGCCAAGGTCGTCACCCTGCTCACGGTCCCCGTCGTCTCCGTGATGGCGCTGTGGGGCCACGCCGCGGTGACCACGGCGTCCCAGATATCCGACAAGGAGCAGCTGAAAGAGGTGAACTCGGCGCTCGTCACGCCGATTTCCCGCTTCACCGTCGCCGTTCAGGACGAGCGCGCGGCCGCCATGAAGTACCGCGCCGCCCACGACGCCGCCACAGGCCAGGACTTCACCGCGGCGAGCGACCGCACCGACAAGGCCGTCGACGCGCTCACCGCGGGCATGCGCTCCATCAGCACCGACCTCGCCGACCTCGACGCCGCGCTGCCCGACCGCATCCAGAAGCTGCGCTTCAGCGCCGAATCGCTGTCCGGACCGCGCCAGAAGGCCGGGGCCCAGGGCGGCACGGACGCCATCGCCGGGTACGACACCGCGGTCGAGCGGGCCCTGTCCGTACGGGCCAAACTCGCCGCGGCCGACGGCGACACGGCCCGTACTTTGCTCCAACTCACCCGGGTCCGCGACGCGTTGAGCCGTCAGGACGCGCTGCTCGGCGCCGCGCACGCGGCCGAAGGGGGCATGACGCCCGGTCAGTACCGAGACTTCGTGGGCGACGTGGCGGTGCAGCGCAGCCTCACCGAGGCCGCGCTGCCCGACCTGCCGGACCGGGACGCCGCCGCCTTCCGCGCCGCGCTCGGCACCGCGGGCGCCGAGGACCTGAGCCACGTGCAGGACATGGTCCTCGCCGCCGGCTCCCGGAACGCCGCCGACGCGGTGCCCGCCGGGCGCTGGCAGTCGGACGCGCGGACCACGCTGACCGCCCTGGACAAGGCCGAGTCGCGCGCGATCGACGAGGCCGCGGGCGCCGAGCCGTACTCCCTTTCCTCGCTTGGCAGTTCCGGCATCGCCGTGCTTCTCGGTCTCGTCGGTGTGATCGTGTCGCTGTTGTTGTCGGTACGGATCGGGCGCGGCCTCGTCGCCGACCTGACGGGCCTGCGCGACGCCGCGCTCGACATGGCGGCGACCCGGCTGCCCGCCTCCATGCGGCGTATCCACAACGGCGAGGACATCGACCTCGACAAGGAGGCGCCGCTCGACGAGACGCCGCACAGCGACGAGGTCGGCCAGGTCGGCGCGGCCCTCACCACCGTGCAGCGCGCGGCGCTGCGCGCGGTCGCGGACCGGGCCGCGGTCCTCACGGGTGTCTCCGGTGTGTACGTGTCGCTGGCCCGCCGCAGCCAGGTGCTGCTGCACCGCCAGCTCGACCTCCTCGACGCCATGGAGCGCCGTACGGAGGACCCCACCGACCTCGAGGACCTGTTCCGCATCGACCACTTGACGACCCGCATGCGGCGGCACGCCGAGTCGCTGCTCATCCTCTCCGGGTCGGCGCCGGGGCGGGCCTGGCGCAACCCCGTGCCGCTGATCGACGCGGTCCGGGCGGGGCTCGCCGAGACGCCCGACTTCGACCGGGTCCAGCTCCAGGACATCCCCGAACTGTCCCTCGCGGGCTCGGCCGTCGCCGACGTGGTCCACCTCGTCGCCGAACTCGCCGAGAACGCGTCGGCGTTCTCGCCGCCGCACACTCCCGTGGTGGTCCGCGGTGAACCCGTCGGCGCGGGCGCCTGCCTGGAGATCGAGGACCGGGGGCTCGGCATGAGCGACGAGGCGCTGGCCGATGCCAACGCGCGCATCACCGCCAGTGACATCGACCTGCTCGACTCCCGCAAGCTCGGGCTCTTCGTGGTCAATCGGCTCGCGGAGCGGCAGCGGCTCGACGTCACGCTGCGGCGGTCCGTCTACGGGGGCATCACCGCGGTCGTCTTCATCCCTCAGCACCTGTTGGCGAACCTGTCGGCCGACCGTCCTACGCCCCGGGGCTCCGCCCCCGCCCCCGCTCCTCAATCGCCGGAGGGGCTTGATTTGCCCACCCGCCGCAGCCAATCGCCCGCCCTGGAAGACCTCGACCTGCCGTCCCGCCCCCGGCCGGAGGAGGTGTCTGATCTGCCCACCCGCCGCGGGCCTGAAGGGCAGCCGCAGCCGTCCCGCCCCCGGCCGAAGGAGGGGCCTGACATGGAGCCGTCCCGCCCCCGCCTTGGGCAATCTGCCGCCTTGGGCGGCAGGGTGGGCAAGGCGGCACCCCGGCGCGGCGCACCCAATACGGAAGGCGTCGACCACGGCATGGCGGAGAACCCGGTGCAGCGCGCCGAGACCCAGGACACCGACCCCGGCACCGGAGAAGACCTCCCGCGCCGCGTGCGGCAGGCCAACATCACCCCCGAGCTGCGGGACATCGCGCCCACCCAGAGCGAGGGGACCGGCGCCCGGTCCCCGGAGGCCGCCCGCGCCACCATGACGTCGCTGAGCTCGGGCCGCCGACGCGCCCGCGCCGCCCGCGAGGAAGACGGAGGACACCGATGACCCCGACGTACAACGTGACCGGCCTCGGCGGCGACGGCACGGGCATCGACTGGCTCCTCGACGAACTGGCCGCCCGCGTCCTCGAAGTCCGGTACGTGGTCATGCTCTCCGGCGACGGCCTCTGCGTCGGCGCCTCCACGGGCCTCGGCCGCGACGAGTCGGAACGCTTCTGCGCCATCGCCTCCGGCTTCCACTCCCTCGCCAAGGGCGCCGGCCGCCACTTCGACGCGGGCGGCGTCGTCCAGACGATGGTCGAACTCGAGGGCGGCTTCCTGTTCGTGGTCGCCGCCGGCGAGGGCTCCTGCCTCGCCGTGTTCACCGACGGCCACGCCGACATCGGCCTCGTCGCGTACGAGATGGCGCTGCTCGTCGACCGCGTCCGCGAACACCTCGGCGTACCGACCCGCTCGGACGGCGATACGCAGTGACGTCACAGCCCCCCGACCGCATGGACGCCTGGTCCGACCGTTACGACGAGGACGCGGGGCCCCTGGTCCGGCTCTACGCCATGACCGCGGGCCGCGCCCGCACCGGCAACGGCGCGGAACGCATGGACCTCATGGCCATCGTCCGCCCCACCCGCACCAGGCCGCAGGGCCCGCTGCCGCCCGAACAGCGCGAGCTGCTCGCCCTGTGCCTGCGGGGTCCGCGCCCGCTCGTCGACCTGGCCTCCGACTCCGGCCTCCCGCTGGGCGTCGTCCGCGTCCTGCTCGGCGACCTGGCGGCGAAGTCCCTCGTCACCGTCGTGCCGCCGCAGGCCCCGGCCCCCGACCCCGGCACGGGCGAACCCGCCGCCTACGCCCGCCCCGACGCCCACCTCCTCCGAGAAGTGATCAATGGCCTTCGCGCACTCTGACCCGACCGCCCACGCCGACTTCACGGCCCTCAAGGTGCTGATCGCGGGCGGCTTCGGCGTCGGCAAGACCACGATGGTGGAGTCCGTCAGCGAGATCCGTCCGCTGCGCACCGAGGAGGACCTCACGGTCGCCTCGCGCGGCGTGGACCACCTCGACGGCGTCACCACCAAGTCGACGACGACCGTGGCCATGGACTTCGGCCGCATCACGCTCCGCGAGAACCTCGCGCTGTACCTGTTCGGCACGCCGGGCCAGGACCGGTTCTGGTTCCTGTGGGACGAGCTGGCGACGGGGTGCCTGGGCGCGGTCGTCCTCGCGGACACCCGCCGCCTCGCCGACTGCTTCCCCGCGGTCGACTACTTCGAGAGCCGCGGCATCCCGTTCATCGTCGCCGTGAACTGCTTCGACGGCGTACGGTCCCACTCCTCGGAAGCGGTCTCCCGCGCGCTCGACCTCGGCCCGGACACCACGGTGGTGCTGTGCGACGCCCGGGACCGGGAGTCCGGCAAGGAGACGCTGATCTCGCTCCTCGAACAGCTGCTGCAACAGGAGATATAGCCTGACCTGGTGCCAAGGCTCAGAGAGATCACCGCGACCCGCTACGTGAACCCGCTGCGCACCGGTGGCTCCGTCCCCGGTGTCGTCGAGGCGGACGACCTCGGCACGTACGTGCTGAAGTTCACCGGGTCCGCGCAGGGCGTGAAGGCGCTCGTCGCGGAGATCGTGGTGGGCGAGCTGGCGCGCGCGTTCGGGCTGCGCTTCCCGGAGCTGGTGCTCGCGCACTTCGACCCGGCGCTCGGCGCGGACGAGCCGCACCAGGAGGTCAAGGAGCTCCTCGGGGCGAGCGCGGGGCTCAACCTCGGCATGGACTTCCTGCCGGGCGCGGTGGACTTCACGCCGGAGATCGCGGAGACCTTCCCGGTCGACCCGCTGGAGGCGGGCCGCGTCGTCTGGCTCGACGCGCTCACCGTCAACGTGGACCGTACGGTGCACAGTTCGAACCTCATGGTCTGGCCCACTCTCGGCGTCGCCCCGCCGAAGCTGTGGCTCATCGACCACGGCGCGGCGCTCGTCTTCCACCACCGCTGGGACGGCGCGGACCCGGCGAAGTCGTACGACTTCCGGCACCACGCGCTCGGCGGGTACGGCCCCGACACCCGCGCGGCCGACGCGGAACTGGCGCCGAAGGTCACGGAAGACCTCCTCCGCGACATCCTCGCCCTGGTCCCCGACGCCTGGCTCACGGCGGACTTCCCCACCCCGGACGAGGCCCGGGACGCCTACGTCACCTACCTCCTGGCCCGCGCCCGCACCTCCGCCTCCTGGCTGCCCACGGACTTCCCGTCCCGCGACGAACTCGCGGCGGCGGACGCGAAGCGCGCGGCGGCGACGGAGCGGGGCCGCCCCTCCTGGCTGAAACGCGTCCCCGACCTCCACGGAAAGCCCCCGGCGGAACAGGACTGGTCCCGCCACGTGGGCTGACCCCCGCAGCGCGGCACACGGCATACAGCAGACGGCATCTGCAACCGTGCCATTGCGGGTCGCGACCTGATGTGCAACTCTTGAGTTGCAGGAAGAGTCGTAGGGAGGACCCCATGTCCGACGCACACGCCACTCACACCGCCGCCACCCACACCGCGGCCGACCTCGCGGAGCTCGACCGCATCGCCCGCCGCATCGACATCGACGCCCCCGCCGAGCGGGTCTGGGAGCTGGTCGTACGCCCCGGCTGGTACATCAACGACGGCGCCGTGGAGCCCGAGCCCGACATCCACTACGTGGGCGAGGTCGCCGTCGTGCGGCACGCCTCGCTGGGCGAGTTCCGGTTCCGGACCGTCGAGGTCGACAAGCCGCGCTACGCCGCGTTCCGCTGGATCGGCACCCCGTCCCGGAACGAGTCCACGGCCTCGACCCTCGTCGAGTTCTGGATCGACGAACGCCCGGAGGGCGGCGTGACCCTGCGCGTCGTCGAGAGCGGGTTCTCGGGCCTCGCCGACGACCCGGCCGCCTGGCTCAAGGAACGCGAGGGCAACGACAAGGGCTGGCTCACCGAACTCGCCGCGGCGAAGGCGTTCGTCGAGGCCCGGGCATGACGGTCGCGCCGGCCGTCATGTGTGCCGCGCTCGGCGACGCGACCCGCTGGGAGATACTCACCCGGCTCGGACGCGGCCCGATGTCCGCGTCCGCGCTCGCCCGCGAACTGCCCGTGAGCCGGCAGGCCATCGGCAAGCACCTGGAGGTGCTGCGCGAGGTCGGGCTCGTCGAGTCCGAGCAGCGCGGCCGCGAGGTGGTCCACATCGCCGTCGGCGCCCGGCTCGGCGCGCTCGCCCGGGAGCTCGACCGGATCGGCCGCTCCTGGGAGACCCGCCTGCTGCGTATCAAGGAACTGGCCGAAGGGCCGGACGCACGAGGGGAGAAGGAGTCATGACCGACCACGCCCCGGCGCTGCCGCCGGTGACCGACCGGGCCGCCTTCGAGGCCGAGATCGACAAGCTGCGGGAACGGGAGAAGGCCCACACCCGCGAGGGCGACGCCATCGCCGCCGCCCGTCGCCGGCTGCCCATGGTGGAGGTGGACGACGGCCTGGAGCTGACCGGGCCCGAAGGGCCGCTCACGCTGCTCGACGCCTTCGAGGGCCGCCGACAGCTCCTCGCGTACTACTTCATGTGGCACGAGGGCCACCCGGCAGCCGAGCAGTGCGAGGGCTGCACCTGGTGCGCGAGCCAGGTCAGGGAGCTGTCGTACCTGCATTCGCGCGACATCACGTACGCGGTCCTGTGTCAGGGCCCGTACGAGGAGAGCAGGCGCTACCGGGACTTCATGGGCTGGGACATGCCCTGGTACTCGGCGACGCCGTCCCTGGACCGGCTCCTGGTCGGCCGGCACGTCGGCATGATGCACCTGGTGAGCTATCTGCGGGACGGCGACCGGGTCTTCGAGACCTGGTGGACCACGCTGCGCGGCGTGGAACAGCTGGACAACAGCTACCGGCTGATGGACCTCACGCCCTACGGTCGCCAGGAGCTGTGGGAGGACTCCCCGGAGGGCTGGCCGCAGGGCCAGGGCGAACCGGCCGAGGACATCCGCCTGCGCTCCGGGGGTCGGCCCATCCCGCACTGGCCGCGCCTCGCGGCGGGCCACAGCGACGAGTTGGGCGGCTGAGGACGCGTAAGGGCCCGGCGCCACCCCGGCGCCGGGCCCCACATGATCCGCGAAACGTCAGCCGAGCTGCTCGTACGCCGGCAGCGTCAGGAAGTCCGCGTAGTCCGCGTCCAGGGAGACCTGGAGGAGGAGGTCGTGGGCCTGCTGCCACTTGCCGGCGGCGAACGCCTCCTCGCCGACCTCGGCCTTGATGTTCGCCAGCTCCTCCGCGGCGACCTTGCGGGCCAGCTCGGCGGTGACCGGCTCGCCGTTGTCGAGGACGACGCCCGCGTTGATCCACTGCCAGATCTGGGAGCGGGAGATCTCGGCGGTGGCCGCGTCCTCCATGAGGTTGAAGATCGCGACGGCGCCGAGGCCGCGCAGCCACGCCTCGATGTAACGGATGCCGACCTGGACGGCGTTGACGAGACCGTCGTAGGTGGGCTTCGCGTCGAGGGAGTCGATGGCGATCAGGTCGCCGGCCGCGACGGAGACGTCCTCGCGGAGGCGGTCCTTCTGGTTCGGCTTCTCGCCGAGGACCTTGTCGAAGGACTCCATGGCGATCGGGACGAGGTCCGGGTGCGCGACCCAGGAGCCGTCGAAGCCGTCGCCGGCCTCGCGGTCCTTGTCGTCGCGGACCTTCGCGAAGGCCACCTTGTTGACCTCGGCGTCGCGCCGCGACGGGATGAAGGCCGCCATGCCGCCGATGGCGTGCGCGCCGCGCTTGTGGCAGGTGCGCACGAGGAGTTCGGTGTACGCGCGCATGAACGGGGCGGTCATCGTCACCGCATTGCGGTCCGGCAGGACGAACTTCTGGCCGCCGTCACGGAAGTTCTTGACGATGGAGAAGAGGTAGTCCCAGCGGCCCGCGTTCAGGCCGGAGGCGTGGTCGCGCAGCTCGTAGAGGATCTCCTCCATCTCGTACGCGGCCGTGATCGTCTCGATCAGGACGGTGGCGCGCACGGTGCCCTGCGGGATGCCGACGTAGTCCTGCGCGAAGACGAAGATCTCGTTCCAGAGGCGGGCCTCCAGGTGCGACTCCGTCTTCGGGAGGTAGAAGTACGGGCCCTTGCCGAGCTCGATGAGCTTCTTCGCGTTGTGGAAGAAGTAGAGGCCGAAGTCGACGAGCGCGCCGGGGACGGCCTTGCCGTTCTCGTCCACCAGGTGGCGCTCGCCCAGGTGCCAGCCGCGCGGGCGCATGACGACCGTGGCGAGTTCCTCGGCGGGCTTCAGCGCGTACGACTTGCCGGAGCGCTCGTCCGTGAAGTCGATGGCGCGGTTGTAGGCGTTGGTCAGGTTGAGCTGGCCACCGATGACGTTCTCCCACGTCGGGGCGGAGGCGTCCTCGAAGTCGGCGAGCCAGATCTTCGCGCCGGAGTTCAGCGCGTTGATCGTCATCTTGCGGTCGGTCGGGCCGGTGATCTCGACGCGGCGGTCGTTCAGGGCGGCCGGGGCCTCGGCGACCTTCCAGGTGTCGTCCGCGCGGATCGCGGCGGTCTCCGGGAGGAAGTCGAGCGTGGAGGTGCGGGCGATCTCGGCGCGGCGCTCGGTGCGACGGGCGAGCAGCTCGTCACGCCGGGGCGTGAACAGGCGGTGCAGCTCGGCCACGAAGGCGAGGGCCGCCTCGGTGAGCACCTCGCCCTGTCCGGGCAGGGTCTCGGCGTCGACGATGGCCAGCGGGGACGGCGCTGGTGCGGACATGTGGCTGTCACTTCCTTCAGCGAGCGAACGACCCGTAAGGCACTGGGTGCCGGGGCCGCCTGGGTATGGCTGCTGGCCCCGCTTCGGGGGACCGGCCCTTCTCAACAGTGGATATTAGTTTCCTCATTGTGGAAGTTCAAGGTTTGTTGACGTCGAGATTCTCAGAGTCGACAGAACGTGGCCCCCGGTGCCACGCTCTGTTACTCAAGGTGCTTCAGATCCGCTTCCGTGTCGATGTCGTACGCCTCGGCGATGTCCCCGCACTCCACGAGCTCCAGCGCCCCCGCGTGCTCCTTGAGATACGCGCGCGCCCCGCGGTCGCCGTCGGCGCTCGCCGCGATCCCCGCCCAGTGGTCCCGGCCGAACAGCACCGGATGCCCGCGCTCCCCGCCGTACGCGGCCGCCGCGAGCGAGGCGGGGGAGTCGTATGCCGCGAGCACACGCGCCACCGCCCCGGGGCCGATCCCCGGCTGGTCCACCAGGAGGACGAGCGCGGCGTTCGCCGCCGTGTCCGCGAGCGCTTCGAGACCCGCCCGCAGCGAGGACCCCATGCCGTCCGCCCAGTCCGGGTTCTCCGTCACCTGGCACCCCTCCAGCACGGCCCGCTCCCGTACGTCGCAGGCCGCCGCCCCGAGTACCACGTGCAGCGGATCGCATCCCCCCGCGCGCAAGGTGTGCACCGCGTGCTCCACGAGCGGCCGCCCGCGATGTGAGAGGAGTGCCTTGGGCCGGCCCCCGAGTCGTCTCCCGCCACCCGCCGCGAGCAGGAGTCCCGCAACCGTGCCGGTGCTCTTTGTCGTCATGCCCCTTGCATATCGCACGCAAGGCGCGATCGAAGTCGTTCGGATTTTCACAGTTGCCTTGCGCAACGGACTGGCGAAACGCTTGCGCGTGGCGTTAACTGGGCGGCCACAAACCCGAGTTGGACGCCCGACCGACGCTCCGGCCGGGTGGTGCGGAACGACAACACACGCACAAGGACGTGCGAGGGGGAGAGCTGTGTTGCGGAGCATGGAGCAGAGGCTTGTGACCGGGAGCGACGTGGACCCGCGGGTGGACGAACTGCGTACCGCCGTGTCCAGGTTGCGCCGTGAACTGGCCGCGCATCCGGTCGAGTTTCCCGACCGGGGCATCGCGGAGGACGAGCTCGCGGCGCTGGACGCGATGGCCGGCGGGGGCCGGCCCGAGGTACCGAGGCTGCGGCGTTCGCTGCTGCTGGTGGCGGGGGCGGTCGGCTCGGTGAGCGCGCTGTCCGGGGCGCTGTCCCAGGTCAGGGGTGCCGTGGAGCTGTTCGGAGGGCCGCCCGCGAAGGGCTGACGTCCGGGTGGACGAAGAAGGGCCACGCCACTCGGCGCGGCCCCGTTCGTTTCAGCAGGCCCTACGCCACCCAGTGCGGCCGCCCCGGCTCCTCGCCCGCCCCGCCGAGCCCGCCGTCGAGCGCCGCCGCGATCCGCCGCACCGCCTCCTCGGCGACCTCGACCGGTTGCACGTACGGGACGCGCAGCCGGTGCTCGAACGTGCCGGGGTCCGCGCCGAACCGCGAGCCGCCCTCGATCCGCACCCCGTGCCGCAGCGCGGCCCGCCCCAGTGCGGAGGCGACCGGCCGCCCCAGGTCCACCCAGAGGGAGAGCCCGCCGGGCGGCACCTGCCAGCGCCAGTCCGGGAACTCACGGCCGAGGGCCTCCGCGAGCCGGTCCCGGCGCTCGCGCAGCACCGGGATCCGGCCGCGCAGAATGCTGTCCTCCCGCCTCAGCAGCCGCCCCGCCACCAACTGGTCGAGGACCGAGCCCGACATGTCGGCGGTCACCCGCAGCGCCGTCAGCTCGGTGATCAGACGGGTGCCCGCGCGCACCCAGCCGACCCGGAGCCCGCTCCAGTGCCCCTTGCTCAACGAGCCGACGGTCACGATCTGTTCGCCCCCGCCGGGCGGGGCGAGCGAGGCGAACGGCGGCTCGCTCACCCCGTCGAGCGCGATGTCCGCGATGGTCTCGTCGATGACCAGCCAGGTGCCGGTCGCCCGCGCGGCGGCGATCACCTGCCGCCGCTGCTCGCTCGGCATCAGCCGGCCCGTCGGGTTCTGGAAGTCCGGGATCAGATAGGCGAGCCGGGGCGCCGACTGCCGCAGCGTCGCGCCGATCAGCTCCACGTCCCAGCCGTCCTCGGTGACCGGCACCGGCGCGGTCCGCAGCCCCAACTGCCGGATGACCGAAAGGGCGTTGGCGTACGACGGGTTCTCCACGACGATCCGGTCGCCCGGCCTGCCGAGCAGCGTGAGGGTGAGCGACACGGCCTGCTGGGCGCCGGAGGTGACCAGGATCTGCTCGGGCAGCGTGGGCAGGCCGCGCCGCGTGTACCGCTCGGCGATCTGGGCGCGCAGCTCTGGCAGCCCGTACGGGTGGTAGCCGTTGGTCACCGCGTGCCGGGCGACGTCCGGGGCCGCGGCGGCGTACGCGGCCGACAGCTCGTCCTCCAGGAACCCGGGCGCCGCGACCGCCAGATCGATCACGTCGTCGCCTGCCGCGGGCGTCGCCACGACCGTCGGGCGCGCACCCTCAGGCAACTCGGTCCACGTCCCGGCGCCGCGCCTGCTGCGCGCGTACCCGCTCTCGCGCAGCAGGTCGTACGCGGCCGTGACGGTGGCCCTGCTGACCCCGAGCGAGGCCGCGAACTCGCGCTCCGCGGGCAGCCGCGTGTGCAGCGGGATCCGCCCGTCGAGCAGCAGCGTCCGCACGCCCTGCGCGAGCGCGCGGTAGCCGGGACGCTCCCCGGCCACACCGGTCACGAGCGCGCCGAGCCGCCTGCCGCCGAGCGCGCGCCCACCGCCGTCCACGCTGCGGACCACCGCACCATCGCCCATGCCACATCTCCGTAATTGGCCCTGCTGTCCAGGCCAATCAGCGTACAGAGTGGGACTCGATCGGCGAGGAGTGGCCTGGAGGAGGCCACGGTGAGGAGGGGGTTGTCATGGACGGCGAGCGGCTCGGTGGGCGCGTGGTGGTCGGGGTCGGAGGGTCCCCGGCGAGCCTGGCCGCGTTGCGCACGGCGGTCGCCGAGGCCCGGCGCTCGGACCGGCCCCTGGTGGCGGTGCTCGCGTGGGAGCCGCCGGAGGGCGAGGCCATGTACCGGCGGTGGCCCGACACGGCGTGGGCCCGGCACTGGTACGAGGAGGCCCGCGCCCGGCTGGCGGCGGCGTTCGAGGAAGCGCTCGGCGGCCTGCCGCCCGACCTCGACGTGACGCTCCGCGCGGTGCGCGACCGCCCGGGCCCTGCCCTGGTGGAACTCGCGGCGCGCCCCGACGACCTGCTCGTCGTCGGCGTACGCCCCCGGAGCCTGCGCCGCGCCGCCCACCGCCACGTACGACGGCACGCGGTGTGCCCGGTGCTGACCGTGCCGGTGCGGCCGCTGCAACGGGCGGAGCTGCGGGCGCTGAAGCGGATGCGGGCGGCGGACTTCGAAGTGGTTCCGTAGGTCCCTAGCGGCGCCGCAGCAGCCCGTCCCGCGTCGCCCGGGCCACCGCCGACGTGCGTGAGTCGACGCCGAGCTTGGCGTAGATGTGCACGAGGTGGGACTTGACCGTGGCCTGGCTCAGGAACAGCTCGCGGGCGATCTCCGCGTTGGACAGGCCGTCCCGCACGTGCCGCAGGACCTCCAGCTCGCGCCGGCTCAGCGCCTCCGCGGGGGCCCGCATCCGGTCCATGAGCCGGTCGGCGACCGCGGGAGCGAGCGCGGAGCGCCCGGACGCCGCCGTGCGGACGGCCGCCGCGAGCTCCTCCGGCGGCGCGTCCTTCAGCAGATAGCCGGAGGCCCCCGCCTCCACGGCGGCGAGGATGTCCGCCTCGGTGTCGTACGTGGTGAGGACGAGGACACGCGGCCCGTCGTCCAGGGCCGCGATCCGGGCGGTGGCCTCGGCGCCGTGCATCGTCCCCGCGCCGAACTGCAGGTCCATGAGGACGACGTCCACGTCCCCGGCCAGCTCGACCGCCCGCTCGGCGGTCGCGGCCTCGGCGACGATCGCGAAGTCCGGCTCCGCGTCGAGCACGGCCCGCAGCCCGGCGCGTACGACGGGGTGGTCGTCGGCGAGCAGCAGCCGGATCACACCGCACCCCCGGAGGGCAGCGGCAGCGTCACCGCGACGGCCGTGCCGCGGCCCGGCTCCGACTCGACGGTGAACGTGCCGCCGAGCTCGCTCACCCGCGAGCGCATCGCGACGAGCCCGAACCCGCCGTCGCCGCCGCCCGCCGCCCGCTCGGGGTCGAAGCCCGCCCCGTCGTCCACCACGTCCAGGGCCACCGAGGTCTCCATGAAGCTGAGGGTGATCTCCGCACGGCGGGCGTCCGCGTGCAGCACCGTGTTGGCGAGCGCCGACTGGGCGATGCGCAACAGCGCCACCTCGTACGGCGTGGGAAGTTCGAGCGGGGTGCCGCTGACCGAGAAGCGGGCGGTGAGGCCGGGCGCCGTGGCGCACAGCCGGTCGAGGGCCCCGGCCAGCGAGCCGACGTCCAGGTCCGGCGGGGCGAGCGCGCGCACGAAGCGGCGGGCCTCCGCGAGGTTGTCCTGCGCGGTCGCCCGCGCCTGCTCGACGTGTCCGGCGACGGGGGATTCGGCGGGCAGTTCGCGCCCGGCGGCTACCAGCAGCAGCTGGATCGAGGACAGGCCCTGCGCCAGCGTGTCGTGGATCTCGCGGGCCAGCCGCTCCCGCTCGGCGAGGGTGCCCGCGGTGCGCTCGGCCTCGGCGAGTTCCGCGCGGGTGGCGACCAGCTCGTCGATCAGCCGCTGCTTGCGCTCGCTCTCCCGGAACAGCGCCTGGTACCCGAGCACGGTCGCCACGGCGACGGCCGCGCCGAGCAGCGGCCCTATGAACGCCCCCGGATTCACCGCCCCGTCATGACCCACGTACGAGGCGATGGCCGCGCCCGCGGCGACGCCCACCGCGGGGACGCCCCAGCGCGCGGGCAGCAGGTGCAGCAGCAGGAAGTACAGCGGGAACGCCAGCCACAGCGCGTCCGGCGAGAGCACGAGCAGCAGCGCCCACACGAGACCGAGGACGGCGAGCCACCACGCGGCGCCCGCCCGCGTGGACCGTACGACGGGCAGCGCCGCGCCCACCCCGTAGACGACGCCCATCGCCCCGGCCACCGCCACCACCGCCGCGACCGGTTCCTCGGACCGCCCGGTCAGGGCCCGTACGAGAACGAGCGCGAGCAGGCCGGCCGTCAGCAGATGCAGACAGAGGCGCAGGGCGCGCAGAGCGGGGGTGAGCGAACGTGGATCCATACCCTCACCAGCGTACGAAGCCCGCACACGGAACCGGTCAACCGAAAGTTTGAAAGGCGCGTCCCCCCTTCGATTCGGGTGAAGCGTGCTGTGGCGCGATGCCCGCGGCGGCCCCGGAGCAGCAGTCTTGACCGCATGTTCGTCGCATGGAGAGATCTACGGTTCGCCAGGGGCAGGTTCGCCCTGATGGGAACCGTGATCGTACTGATCACGCTGCTCGTGGGACTGCTGTCGGGACTGACGGCGGGGCTCGCTCGGGACAATACGTCGGCGCTCACCGGGCTGCCCGCCGACCACCTCGCCTTCGCCCGGCCCGCGGACGGCCAGTCGGTGTCGTTCACGGCGTCCACGGTCCGCCCCGAGCAGTGGCGGGACCTCGCTGCGCGGGACGGCGTCGAGAGCGCGGAGCCCATCGGCATCGGCACGGTGAACGCCGAGGCCGGCCGGCAGACCGCGGCGGTCTCCGCGTTCGGGGTGCGCCAGGACTCCGGCCTCGCACCCGAGGCGACGGAGCCCGGCACGGCGGTCCTGTCCACCAAGGCGGCGAAGGAACTGGGCGCCTCCACGGGCGACAAGCTGACCCTCGGCGGCGCGCGCCTCACCGTCACCGGCGTCTCCGGCGACGCCTCGTACAGCCACACCCCGGTCGTCTGGACCGACCTCGCCGACTGGCAGCACATCGCGCCCACCGGAAGCGGTGGCGGCGACCGCGCCACGGTCGTCGCGCTGCGCACCGCGGCGGGCGCCGACCTGCCGGCCGCCGACAAGGCGGCCGGCACGGAGACGCGGACCATCGACGGCGCCCTGTCCGCCATAGGGTCCTACCAGGCGGAGAACGGCTCGCTCCAGCTGATGCGCGGCTTCCTCTTCGTCATCTCCGCGCTCGTCGTCGGCGCGTTCTTCACGGTCTGGACGATCCAGCGCAGCGCGGACATCGCGGTCCTGAAGGCCCTCGGCTCCTCGACCCGCTACCTGCTGCGGGACGCCCTCGGCCAGGCGGTCCTCATGCTGGTCGCGGGCACGGCCGTCGGCACCGGACTCGCCACCCTGATCGGCGCCTTCGTCCCGGACACGGTCCCGTTCGTCCTGGACCCGCTGACCGCGCTCGGCCCGGCCGCCGTCATGACGGTCCTCGGCCTCGCGGGCGCTGCCCTCTCCATCCGGCGGATCACCTCCGTCGACCCCCTCACCGCCCTCGGGAGCGCCCGATGACCCTGCTGCTCGACGACATCACCCTGACCTACGCCGACGGGGACGGCCGCCTCACGGCCCTCGACCGGGTCGCCCTCCAGGTCCCGGCCGGCGGCCTGACGGCGGTGGTGGGCCCGTCCGGCTCCGGCAAGTCCAGCCTCCTCGCGGTGGCGGCGACGCTCGTCACCCCCGACAGCGGCCGGGTGGTCATCGACGGCACGGAGGCCACGGCCCTGACCCGTACGGAATCGGCGGAACTGCGCCGCCGCGCCATCGGCATCGTCTTCCAGCAGCCGAACCTGCTGCCGTCGCTGACCGCGCTGGAACAACTTCAGGTGATGGCCCACCTGGAGGGCCGCAAACCACGTGAAGTACGGGAACGGGCGGGCGAGTTGCTGGACGCGGTCGGCCTGTCCGCCCAGTCCCACCGCCGCCCGCACCAGCTCTCGGGCGGCCAGCGCCAGCGCGTGAACATCGCGCGGGCCCTGGTCAACGAGCCGCGCGTCCTCCTGGTCGACGAACCGACGAGCGCCCTCGACCACGAACGCGGCGCGGCGGTCCTGGACCTGCTGCGCAAGCTGACGAGGGAGCGCGAGACGGCAACCGTGCTGGTGACGCACGACCGCGACCACTTGACGGTGGCGGACGAGGTGCGAGAGATGCGGGACGGCGGTCTTCAGTCCCCGGTGCGGCTTGAGTCTCCAATCGCCTCGGGGCGGGTGAGCAATTCAAGCCCCGCCGGCGATTGAGGCGCGGGGTCCGGGGCAGCGCCCCGAGTCGTCAACCACTCTGGCCGGAACTGGCCAACGCCACCGACAACTCACGCGCAACCTGCTGCAGCACCGGCACGATCTTGTCCGTCGCCGCCTCGGTCACCCGCCCCGCGGGCCCCGAGATCGAGATCGCCGCGGCGGTGGGGGAGTCCGGCACGGACACCGCGAGGCACCGCACCCCGATCTCCTGCTCGTTGTCGTCGACCGCGTACCCGGACCGCCGCACGTCCTCCAGCGCGTCGAGGAAGCCCTCGGGCGTGGTGAGCGTCTTCTCCGTGGCGGCGGGCATCCCGGTCCGCCCGAGCAGCGCCCGTACCTCGTCGGCCGGCGTGTAGGCGAGCAGCGCCTTGCCCACGCCGGTCGAGTGCGGCAGCACCCGGCGGCCGACCTCGGTGAACATCCGCATGGAGTGCTTGGACGGCACCTGGGCGACGTACACGACCTCGTCGCCGTCGAGCAGCGCCATGTTCGCGGTCTCGCCGGTCTCCTCGACGAGGCGCGCGAGGTACGGGCGCGCCCACGTGCCGAGCAGCCGGGACGCGGACTCGCCGAGCCGGATGAGCCGGGGGCCGAGCGCGTAGCGCCGGTTGGGCTGCTGGCGCACGTAGCCGCAGGCGACGAGCGTGCGCATCAGGCGGTGGATCGTCGGCAGCGGGAGTCCGCTGCTGGCGGAGAGCTCGCTGAGGCCGACCTCACCACCGGCGTCGGCCATCCGCTCGAGCAGGTCGAAGGCGCGCTCGAGGGACTGGACACCGCCGGTGGGTGCGGACTTGGCGGCATCAGTGGTGCTGGCGTCGGGCGTCGGCACAGCGCGTTCCTTTCGGGTGGCAGGCAGATGGGCAGCCTACCGGCGGGTTCCCGCAGAGTGATCCCTTGACCGACAAGTTCGTCGGTAGCTACGTTCTGCTTGTCGGAATCTTAATTCCACTTTGTGGAAACGTCCAGGGTCCCCGGGTCTGTCGTGCGGGTCTTGACGGTTCCCGAAGTCTGAGTGAAAGTCCTTCAACAGAACGTTGAAGCTTGAGGAGGCCCACGTGTCGGACCCCGACGTCCAGATCGAACTCGTGCTGCGCTCGACGCGCGTCATCACTCCCGAAGGTACGCGCCCCGCCTCGGTCGCCGTCGCCCAGGGGAAGATCGTCGCGGTGCTCGCGCACGACGCGGAGGTCCCTGCCGGGGCCCGCCTTGAGGACTTCGGCGACGACGCGCTGCTGCCCGGCATCGTCGACACGCACGTCCACGTCAACGACCCGGGGCGCACCGAGTGGGAGGGCTTCTGGACCGCCACCCGCGCCGCGGCGGCCGGCGGCATCACGACCCTCGTCGACATGCCGCTCAACTCCCTGCCGCCAACCACGACCGTCGACAACCTTCGTACGAAGAAGGACGTGGCCGCCTCCAAGGCGCACATCGACGTCGGCTTCTGGGGCGGCGCGCTGCCCGACAATGTCAAGGACCTGCGGCCGCTGCACGACGCCGGGGTCTTCGGCTTCAAGTGCTTCCTGTCGCCCTCCGGCGTCGACGAGTTCCCGCACCTGAACGCCGACCAGCTCACCGCCTCCATGGCGGAGATCGCCGGCTTCGGCGGCCTGCTCATCGTGCACGCGGAGGACCCGCACGAGCTGGACGTGGCGCCCCACAACAGCGGCCCCAAGTACGACGACTACCTGGCGACCCGTCCGCGCGTCTCCGAGGACGTCGCCATCAAGGGCCTCATCGACACCGCCAAGCGGATCGGCGCCCGTATCCACATCCTGCACCTGTCGTCCTCCGACGCGCTGCCGCTGATCGCCGCCGCGAAGGCGGAGGGCGTCGAGCTGACCGTCGAGACCTGCCCGCACTACCTCACGCTCACCGCCGAGGAAGTCCCGGACGGGGCGAGCGAGTTCAAGTGCTGCCCGCCGATCCGCGAGGCCGCCAACCAGGACCTGCTGTGGCAGGCGCTGGCCGACGGCACCATCGACTGCGTCGTCACCGACCACTCGCCGTCGACCGCCGACCTGAAGACCGACGACTTCGCGACCGCGTGGGGCGGCATCTCCGGCCTCCAGCTGAGCCTCTCCGCCATCTGGACCGCGGCCCGGGGGCACGGCTACTCGCTTGAGGACGTGGTCCGCTGGATGTCCGAGCGCACGTCGAAGCTGGTCGGCCTCGACGACCGCAAGGGCGCCATCGCGGCCGGCCGCGACGCCGACTTCGCCGTCCTCGCCCCCGAGGACACCTTCCAGGTCGACCCGGCCGCCCTCCAGCACCGCAACCGCGTCACCGCGTACGCGGGCAAGACGCTGCACGGTGTCGTGAAGTCGACCTGGCTGCGCGGCGAACGCATCGTCTCCGACGGCGAGTTCACCGCCCCGCAGGGGCAGCTGCTCGTGCGCGAGGAATGCGCCAAGTAGCGCCATGTGAGTCCTGAGTCCCAACTGGCGACCCGCCAAGGGGAGTTGGAGCACTGACCCGCTACTCTGCTCGACTTGCGGGGCGCACCGGCCTGACAGCACCGGTGTGCCCCGCATTTCCTTTTGTCGTTACGCGGCGTGCCCGCCGTCCACGGCGAATTCGGCGCCCGTCACGTACGAGGCCCCTTCGCCCGCCAGGTACGCGACCGTCGACGCCACCTCGTCCGCGGTGCCGTACCGGCCGAGCGCCGTCGCCGCCGCCTGGCCGGGGGCGTACGGGCCGTCGGCCGGGTTCATGTCGGTGTCCGTCGGGCCCGGGTGCACGATGTTCGCCGTGATGCCACGCGCGCCCAACTCGCGGGCGAGCGCCTTCGTCAGACCGATCAGGGCCGCCTTGCTCGTGGCGTAGAGCGTGCCGCCGGGGCCCGGCACGTGCTGGGCCATGCAGGAGCCGACGGTGACGATCCGCCCGCCCTCGGGAAGGCTGGCCGCCGCGGCCTGCGAGGTGAGGAAGACGCCGCGCACGTTCACGTCGAGCGCCCGGTCGACGTCCGCGAGGGAGAAGCCGTCCAGCGGGCCGAGCGCGCCGACACCGACGTTGTTGACCAGCACGTCGATCCTGCCGAGCCCCGCCACCGTCCGTGCCACCACCTCCGCCGCCTCGCCCGCGTCCGCCGAATCGGCCCGCACCGCGAGCCCCCGCCGCCCCAGCGCCTCGATCCGCCGCACCACGTCCTCGGCGGCCTCCTTGCCCTGTACGTAGGTGAGCGCCACGTCGAAGCCGTCGCGGGCGAGCCGCAGCGCCGTCGCCGCGCCGATGCCGCGGGAGCCGCCGGTCACCAGAGCCACCTTGCCGTTCATGTCGCCTCCTGTAGGGAGCGGATGTTGTGGCTTCAAGTACAGCGATCCAGGCAGGCGGGGGCTGGCGGCAAATGGACGTCGAAGTCGCCGTCGAAGTCGCCGTCGATGTCGCCACCGGCATGTGGCGTCAGTGAACTGACGGAAAACAGACGAGAGTTGGTGTTGACATGCCCACCTCTACGCGCGTCACACTGTGGGGCATGAAGACTCCCCCACGCTTCTTCAGTGCCGTCGCCGTCGCAGCCGCCCTCCTCCTGGGCGGCGTGGGCGGCTCCACCGCGATCGCCGCACCGGCCGCGCAGGCCCCGGCCGTCGCCTCCCACACCGTCTCGGCCGCCGACGTCGGCGACATCTGCTCCTCCGCGCTGCCCGCCGAGGCGCACGACACCCTGGACCTCATCGAGCAGGGCGGACCGTACCCGTACGAGCAGGACGGCACGGTCTTCCAGAACCGGGAGGGCATCCTCCCCGACCAGTCCTCCGGCTACTACCACGAGTACACGGTGATCACGCCGGGCTCGGACGACCGCGGTGCCCGCCGCATCGTCACCGGTGACTCCGACAAGGAGGACTACTACACGGCGGACCACTACGCGTCCTTCGACCTGGTCGACTACTCCTGCTGAACCCGCTCGGCCACTCCTGCCGGGCCCTCCCCGGCCCGGCAGGAGTCGGAGTCAGCTCTTGCGCTGGGCCTCGACGGCCGCGAACACGGCGATCGCCAGCACGATGAACGCGATGCTGCCGTACACCTCGTGGCCGTCGAGGAAGCCGATGTGCCCGATCAGCCCCCAACCGCCGGGCAGGCCGGTGAACTCGTTCAGGATGCCGATCGCACCCTGAAGCAGCGCGATTCCGCCGAAGACCTCGATGACCCGCAACCACTGGTTCTTGTTCATGCACAGGACTCTCGCCCCGCGGACCCCCCACCCACATCGGCCGCGGGGCGAGCCCCGTACGACTCCGGTAGCGGAGCGCGGGGGCCGGCCGCGACCAAAGTCGACGGGGGTACGACTTTGGTCGCGGAAGCGGCGCTCGGGGCGGTGCGGGCCGCCCCGGGTGCGTAGATTTGTCGACCATGGAAGCAGTGCGGCAGACCGGAACCCCGCAGGCGGCGGACACGCCCGCCGAGCGCTGGCGTCGACGGCTGCTGCCCTCGGCGCTCGCCGACGAGCTCGACCTCGACCCCGAGGGGCAGCCGGGCCGCAGGCGGCGCACCGCCCGTGACTGGATCGTCGACTTCAGCTGCTTCGGGATCGCGGTCTTTCTCGGCCTGATCTTCGCCGAGCAGGTCTGGGACGACCCGCACCTCCCGCCCGCCTTCGCCGTGCTCGACCAGGTCCTCGGCGCCCTCGCCTGCGCCGGGGTCTGGCTGCGCAGGCGCTGGCCGCTGGGCCTCGCCGTCGCCATGATCCCGATCGGCTTCCTGTCCAACACGGCGGGCGGCGCGTCCATGATCGCCGTGTTCACGCTCGCGGTGCACCGCCCGTTCCGCTACATCGGCTGGGTGGCGGGCACCTCCATCGCGCTGATCCCGCTGTTCTTCTGGCTGCGGCCCGACCCCGAGTCCTCCTACCTGCTGTCGGTCTCGTTCACGGTCATCATCACGATCACGGTCGTCGGCTGGGGCATGTTCGTCCGCTCCCGACGCCAGCTCCTGATGTCGCTGCGGGACCGGGCGCGCCGCGCCGAGACCGAGGCCGCGCTCCGCGCCGAGCAGGCGCAGCGGCTCGCCCGCGAGGACATCGCGCGCGAGATGCACGATGTCCTCGCCCACCGCCTCACCCTGCTGAGCGTGCACGCGGGCGCCCTGGAGTTCCGCCCCGACGCGCCCCGGGAGGAGATCGCCCGGGCCGCGGGCGTGATCCGGGAGAGCGCGCACGAGGCGCTGCAGGACCTGCGCGAGATCATCGGCGTGCTGCGCGCGGCGGACCACGGCGAGGAGTCGGGGCGGCCGCAGCCCACCCTCGCCGCGCTCGACACCCTGGTCGCCGAGTCCCGCGAGGCGGGCATGAAGGTCGACCTCGACAACCGGGTCCCCGACGCGGCGGCCGTGCCCGCCTCCACCGGCCGCACCGCCTACCGCATCGCCCAGGAGGGCCTGACCAACGCCCGTAAGCACGCGCCCGGCGCCGAGGTCACGGTCACCGTCGAGGGCGGCGCGGGGGACGGCCTCACCGTCACCGTCCGCAACCCGCCGCCGCCCGGCGAGGTGCCGCACGTCCCCGGCTCCGGGCAGGGCCTGATCGGCCTCACCGAACGGGCCTCGCTCGCGGGCGGCCGGCTCGCCCACGGGGTGGAGCCGGACGGCGGCTTCGCGGTCCGCGCGTGGCTCCCGTGGCCGGAGTGAGCGCCGCGGGAATGGGTCCGGCCTGGACACGGCGATGATCGTCCTCGCTACGGTGGCCCCATGACCGCGATCCGCCTGCTCATCGTCGACGACGACCCCCTCGTGCGCGCCGGGCTCACCTTCATGTTCGGCGCCGCCGAGGACATCGAGATCGTCGGCGAGGCCGCCGACGGCAGCGAGGTGGCGGAGCGGGTGGCCCGGCTGCACCCCGACGTCGTCCTCATGGACCTGCGCATGCCGACCCTGGACGGCCTGTCCGCGACGGAGGCGCTGCGGGCCCGCGAGGGCGCACCCGAGGTGATCGTCCTGACCACGTTCCACGCGGACGAACAGGTGCTGCGGGCGCTGCGCGCGGGGGCCGCGGGGTTCGTCCTCAAGGACACCGCGCCGGGCGAGATCGTCGAGTCGGTACGCCGGGTGGCGGCCGGCGCCCCGGTCCTCTCGCCGACCGTGACCCGGCAGCTCATCACCAAGGTCTCGGGCGACGACCCCGCCCTCGACCGGCGGGCACGCGCGCGTACGCGCATGGCCGAACTGGCCGAGCGGGAACGGGAAGTGGCTGTGGAGGTGGGCCGCGGCAGGTCGAACGCGGAGATCGCCGCGACGCTCTACATGAGCGTCCCCACCGTCAAGACCCACGTCTCCCGCATCATGGCCCGCCTCGACCTCAACAACCGCGTACAGATCGCGCTGCTCGCCCACGACGCGGGGCTGCTGGACGAGGACTGACTCCTGGTGCGCCCCGAGCGGTGTCGGTGCCCCGAGGTAAATTCGCACTGTTCAACCATCTGATCGGTCGAAGGGGTGGGGATGGCGGCACCACGCCGGCGGACGGTGCGCGACCTGCGGCGCGGAAACCGGTCCCTGGTCCTGAGCAAGCTGTACTTCGACGGACCGCTCAGCAGACAGGAGTTGGGCCCGCTCACGGCGCTCAGCTCGGGCTCCATCAGCAACGTCGTGTCGGACCTCGTCACCGACGGCCTCCTGGAGGAGGCCGGTTCCGTCGACTCCGACGGCGGCCGCCCCCGCACGCTGCTGCGCGTCGCCCCGCGCAGCGGCCATCTCGTGGGCGTGGACGTCGGCGAGACCCGCGTGCGCGTGGAGCTGTTCGACCTCGCCCTCGGTGAACTCGCGCGCGTGGACGAGCCGTTGCCGGGCCTGGCGCGCGACGGCCGCTTCGACGCCAAGGACGTCGTACGCCTCGTCACCGCGGGCCTGACGCGGGTGCTCGCCGACGCGGACGTGGACCCCGCATCGGTCCTCGGCGTCGGCATCGGAGTCCCCGGCATCGTCGACGCGTCCGGCGGGAACGGCGCGGTGGTGCACGGCCAGACGATCGGCTGGGACGCGGTCCCCCTGGAAGCCATGCTCCGCGCCCCCGACGGCCTCCCGCCCGAACTGCCCCCGCACCTCCCGCTCTTCCTCGACAACGGCGCCAAGACCCTCGGCCGCGCCGAGATGTGGTTCGGCGCGGGCCGCGGCGCCCGCAACGCCGTGATCGCGCTCATCGGCTCCGGCGTCGGCGCCTGCGTCATCGCCGACGGCGCGCCCTACCAAGGGGCGTCGAGCAGCGCTGGGGAGTGGGGCCACACCACACTGCGGGTCGGCGGCCGACGCTGCCGGTGCGGGGCGCGCGGCTGCCTGGAGGCGTACGTGGGCGCGGCCGCACTCCTCGACCGCTGGCGCGAGGCAGGCGGCGGCTGGACCTCGGCGGACGAGGAGGGCGCCCTGGCCGAACTCCTCGAAGCCCCCTCCGCGGCCGCCCTGCTGGACGAGACGGCCGAATACCTCGGCGCGGGCATCGCCGACCTGGTCAACCTGTTCAACCCGGAACGAATCGTCGTGGGCGGCTGGGCGGGCCTCCTGCTCGGCCCCCGCCTCCTGCCCGCCATTCGCAGCGCGGCCGCCTCCTACGCCCTGCACCACCCCTTCGCCCAAACCACCCTGGAACTGGGTCACTTGGGTGCGGACGCGGTGACGGTGGGGGCGGCGACGCTGCCCTTGGCCCGCTTCCTGGAGTCGGGCGGCCGTTCAAGCCCCTGCGGCGATTGAGCAGCGGGGTCCGGGGCGGAGCCCCGATCTTTTGACCCCGGTCCCGGCAGATCAAGCCCCGCGGCGTAGGAACCACCCCCGGTCACCCCCGGGACGGGAACGTACGGGTGGCGCCAGGAGTTGACCCAGCGAGAAGCCGGAACCGGTCCACGGGAGGCACGACATGACGGGCAGCGCCGAGATCGTCGACCTGGGAGAGCTGGCCGGGGGCGCACCCCGATTCCACGCCGACCCCTACCCGGTCTACGAGCGGCTGCGCCACCGCGGACCCGTCCACCACGTCCGCACCCCGGGCCCCGGCCCCACCGAGGACCTCTACCTGATCGTCGGCCACGAGGCCGCCCGCGCCGCGTTCACCGACCCCCGCCTGGTCAAGACCCCACCGTGGGGCCTGGAGGGCGACATGATGGGCCTGCACCTCCTCTTCGCGGATCCGCCGGAGCACGGCCGCCTGCGCTCCCTGGTCACGCGGGAGTTCACCCCGCGCCGGGTCGCGGCGCTCGCCCCGCGCATCCAGAAGCTCACGGACGAGCTGCTCGACGACATGGTCCCGCGCGGCGGCGCCGACCTCATCGGCTCCCTCGCCTTCCCGCTGCCTTTCGCGGTGATCTGCGAACTGCTCGGCGTGCCCGACATCGACCGCGAGCGGTTCCGCCGCATGTCGACACAGGTCGTGGCGCCGACCAGCGAGGCGGAGGCGTACGAGTCGCACCTCGAACTGGTCGACTTCCTGGACGAGTTGATCGCGGCCAAGCGCCGCGCGGCCCCCGCGGACGACCTGCTGAGCGCGCTGATCCGGACCACGGCGGAGGACGGCGACCGCCTCTCGCCCAGCGAACTGCGCGGCATGGCCTTCCTCCTGCTGATCGCCGGCCACGAAACCACGGTGAACCTGATCGGCAACGGCGTCCGCGCCCTGCTCCAGCACCCGGACCAACTGGCCGCCCTGCGCGCCGACATGACCCTCCTGGACGGCGCCGTGGAGGAGATGCTGCGCTACGACGGCCCGGTCGAGACGGCCACGCACCGCTTCGCGGCGGAGCCGGTGGACATCGACGGCACGATCATCCCGGCGGGCGCCCCGGTGCTCATCGGCATCGCCACGGCGAGCCACGACCCGCACCGCTTCACGGAGCCCGACCGCTTCGACATCCGCCGCGACGCCCGCGGCCACATGGCCTTCGGCCACGGCATCCACTTCTGCCTGGGCGCTCCGCTGGCCCGCCTGGAGGGCCGTATCGCCGTCCGCTCCCTCCTGGAGCGGTGCCCGGACCTGGCCCTCGCCGAGGAGCCGGGGGAGTGGCTGCCGGGCATGCTGATCCGGGGGACGCGGAGCCTTCCTGTGCGCTGGTGATCATTGCGGTCGGCCGGGCCTACGTCCCGGGGCTCTGCCCCGGACCCCGCTGCTCAATCGCCGCAGGGGCTAGATCTGCCCGGCCTTGATGTGCCCGGCCTTGATGTGCCTGCGGAAAACCCTTGACACCCCCGCCCTCCCGATCCCATAGTTCTCGCCGCTGAGCGCAACGACGTTGCGCTCAGCGCACCGAGCAGAGGTCAGGAGAGGAGTGAGGCGATGGTCGAGGCAATCGATACGGAGGGTCTCGCCCCACCCGCGCCCGGCGTCCTGCAGGGCGCCGACCGGGCCCTGCTGGCCCTGCTCTGCTTCACGGAGCGGCGCCCGGAGTGGGGCGTGAGCGAGATGGCGCGCCGGCACGGCTGGGACAAGGCCGTCGCGCAGCGCATCCTCACCACACTTGCGTCCCGCTCCTTCCTGGTCTGCGACAGCACCACCCGCCGCTACCGGCTCGGACCGGCCGTCTCCCGGCTCGCCCGGGCCGGCGAGCACAGCGGCGTCCTGCCCTCGCTGGTCCGCCCGATCCTCGCGGCACTGCTGCGCGAGACCGGCGAGAGCGTCGTCCTGAACGTGCCGCAGGGTGCGGGCTACCGCTGCGCCGCGGCGGTCGACGGCACGGGCCCGATCCGCTACACCGCGATCATCGGCGCCGTCATGCCGGGACACGCGGGCGCCTCCGGCCACGCGATCTTCGCCCACTACCCCGAGGCCGAGATCCGCCGGCTCTTCGGAGCCACCCCGCTCCAGCGTTTCAACGACCACACGGTCACCGACCTCGACACGCTCCAGGAGCGGTACGCCGAGGTGCGCGACCAGGGATACAGCGTCAGCCACGGCGAATACGACGAGGCCGTCGCCGCCGTCTCCGCGCCGGTGTTCCAGGCCGGCACCGTCGCCGCATCCCTCACGGTCATCGGCCCGGCGACCCGGGTGTCGCGCGCCGCCGACCGCATCATCGAACTCGTTTTGTCGGGTGCCGGAGAGGCCACGGCCGCCTTCGGCTCCTGAGAGCCCCCGAACTGACCCCGCCACAGCCCCCCGCCCTTCCGGCCCGTACGCCGCGATCCGCACCGCCCGCCGTACGCGGCTCCCGCCTGCCCACAACAGCCCCGCCCAGCCCCGGGCCGGGCCCGCCCACCAAGGGGTGCCCCCGTGTCGCACCACACCTCGCCGTCCGCCACCGCACCGCCTCCGCCGTCAGGGCCGGACAAGGCCGCCCCCGGCGCCGGGCACCCGCGCGTCCGCGAGCCCATGGTGTTCGTCGTCCTCGCCGTGCTCTCCGTCGTCGGAGCCGTCATCGGCGCGGACCTCGTCGCCAAGCTGGGTATCTCCGCGAACACCTCGGTGGTCGGCGCCCTCATCGCCATGCTGATCGGCCGCATCCCCCTCGCGGGACTGCGCTCGATGCGCTCCGTGCACCGGCAGAACCTCGCCCAGAGTGCGATCTCCGCCGCCACCTTCGCCTCCGCCAACGCCCTGCTCACCTCGATCGCGGTGCCCTACGTGTTCGGGCGCAAGGACCTCGTCTGGCCGATGCTCATCGGTTCCTTCGCGGGGCTGCTCATCGACGCCTGGGTCCTGTACCGGTCCTTCGGCTCGCGGCTGCTGCCCGCCGACGGGGCCTGGCCGCCGGGGACCGCAGCCGCGGAGACCATCAAGGCCGGTGACAAGGGCGGAAAGCGCGCCCTCGTGCTCGGCGCGGGCACCGTCGTCGGCGTCGTCGGCACCCTGTTCAGCCTCCCGCTGTCCGCAGCCGGCGTCGCCTTCCTCGGCAACGTATGGGCTCTGGGGATGTTCGGAGTCGGCCTCGGGCTGCGGGAGTTCAGCCCCGGCCTGTTCCACACCGACCTCGGCGTGGGCTACGTGCCGCACGGCGTGATGGTCGGGGCCGGTGTGGTCGCGCTCGGCCAAGCCGTGCACATGCTGATGCGCCGCCGCACGGCCACCAAGGCCGAGGCAGCAGCCGCCGCCACCGAAGCGCCCGCCGACCCCACCACCGCGTACACCGTCGACGAGACGCAGCTGCGCCGCTCTCTGGTCCGCGGCTACGCCCTCTTCGTGGCGGGCGCCGTGCTGCTCGCCGTCCTCGGCGGACTGATCGGGGACATGAGCCCGCTCGGCATCGTCGGCTGGGTGCTGTTCGCCGCGTTCGCCGCCCTCGTGCACGAGCTGATCGTCGGCCTCGCCGCCATGCAGTCCGGCTGGTTCCCGTCCTTCGCCGTCACTCTGATCTTCCTGGTCTTCGGGCTGCTCATCGGCATCCCGTCCGTCCCGCTCGCCCTCCTCGTCGGCTACGTGTCCGCCACCGGTCCTGCCTTCGCCGACATGGGCTACGACCTCAAGGCGGGCTGGCTGCTGCGCCGCGACCACGAGCCCTGGGACCCGTTCGAGCGGGAGGGCCGCCGCGAGCAGTTCCGCGCCGCCCTCATCGGCTTCGCCGCCGCGCTCGTCGTCGTGGCCGTGCTCTGGCAGTCGTACTTCAAGCAGGGGCTGATCCCGCCCGTCGCCAAGGTCTACGCCGACACCGTCAAGAACGGCCTGGGCGAGCCCGGAGTACTGCGCACGCTGCTGATCTGGGCGATCCCCGGCGCCCTCATCCAGCTGATCGGCGGCACCAAGCGGCAGATGGGCGTGATGCTCGCGACCGGTCTGCTGATCCTCACCCCGCACGCCTGCTGGCTGGTCCTCGCAGCCCTCGCGGTCCGCGTCGGCTACCGCAATTGGCGCGGGCCGCGCGCCGACGAGGAGCTGAACCTGGTCGGCGCCGGACTCATCGCGGGCAGCTCCCTGGGCGACTCCGCCCAGATCGTCAAGGCGGGCTGACCACATAACCGCCCGCCCCCTCAAGCCACCTCTCGTACACGCACCACCGCAAGGAGAAGGATTCACCATGGAGATGTTCAGCCGCCTCGAACCCCGCGCCGAGTACCTGAGCTACGAACTCGCCCTCGCCGCCCGCAAGTTGGTCGAGCAGGTCATGCTCGTCAAGCCCGGTGAGCACGTCGTGCTCACCGGGGACACGAGCAGCGACCGGCGCGTCGTCGACGCCACCGCGCAGGCCGTCGCCGCCGCGGGCGCGCACCCCGTCGTCGTCTGGTCCGAGACCATGCCCAGCTCCTCGATGGAGCCGCCGCGCCCCGTCGCCGGCGCCATCGCGGACGCCGACGTGTGGATCGAGTTCGCCGTCTCGTACGTGATGCACTCCGACGCCTTCCGCCGCGCCATGGCTAACGGCTGCCGCTACACCAACCTGACCGCCATGGACGTGCACATGCTCGTCGCGACGGTCGGCCGCCCCGACTTCCAGGGCGTCATCAAGCTCGGCAACGCGCTGGTCAGGCTCCTGGAGCAGGCCGACGAGGTGCGCATCACCTCCGCCAACGGCACCGACATCACGGGCCGCAACGGCGACCGCCCGATCAACCTGCGCGGCAAGCCGGCCGAGAAGCCCGGCGAGACCGTCATGCTCTCCGGCCAGATCTCCTGGAACCCCCTGGAGGAGACCCAGGACGGCGTCCTCGTCTTCGACGGCGCGCTGTGGCCGCCGGACCAGCTGGGCCTGCTGCGCAACCCGGTGCGTTGCGTCGTCGAGAAGGGCGTCGTCACGTCGATCGACGGCGAGGGCCAGGACGCGGAGATCTTCCGCCGCTGGATGGAGTCCTGGGGCGACCCGAACATGTTCCGCGTCGCCCACTGGTCGCTCGGCTTCAACCCGGGCGTGCCCGCGCCGACCGGCCGCATCGTCGAGGACGAGCGCGTCTTCGGCTGCGTCGAGCTCGGCATCGGCACCAAGGGCGCGTGGATCGGTGGCGAGCCGTGGGTGTCCGCCGCACACACGGACGGCTCGATCCTCGGCCCGTCCATCTACCTCGACGGGGAGTGCATCGAAAAGGACGGGGTGTACGTGCACCCCGAACTGGTGGATATCTGCCGGGAGTTGGGTGTCGCCGGATACTGACACGCCAGCCGTGGTTGCGGTTCGCGCAGTTCCCCGCGCCCCTGAAACGGGTGCGGGGAACTGCGCAATCCTTCGCCCCGTCCTACCCCAGGAGTCACCCCCACCATGACCACCTACCGCCACAACGGACTCGTCTGCACCGACCACACCCTCGACGTCCCCCTCGACCACGCCCACCCGGAGGGACCCCGCATCGGTGTCTTCGCCCGCGAGGTCGTCGCCGAGGGCATGGAGGGGCGTGAACTGCCCCGCCTGCTCTGGCTCCAGGGCGGGCCCGGCGGCCGCGCCGAACGGCCCAACGCGTCCGGGGCCTGGCTGCGCCGCGCCTTGAAGGAGTACCGCGTGGTCCTCCTCGACCAGCGCGGCACCGGCCGCTCCACCCCCGCCGACCGCACGACGCTCGCCGCCCACCCGGACCCGGCGACGTACCTCACGCACTTCCGCGCGGACGCCATCGTGCGCGACGCGGAACTCCTGCGGCGCCAGCTCCAGGGCGACCGCCCCTGGACGGTCCTCGGGCAGAGCTTCGGCGGCTTCAGCACCCTGACCTACCTGAGCCTCGCCCCCGAAGGCCTCGACCGGGCCCTGATCACCGGCGGCCTCCCCACGCTCACCGGCCATGCGGACGACGTCTACCGGGCCGCCTACCGCCGCACGCTCGAAGCCAACTCCCGCTATTTCGCGCGCTATCCGCAGGACCGGTCCCTGGCCGAACGGGTGGCGGACCACCTCACGAAGCACGACGTGCGCATGCCGTCGGGGGAGCGGCTCTCGGTGCGCCGCTTCCAGACCCTGGGCATCACCTTCGGCACGTCCTCCGCCTTCGACTCGCTGCACTACCTCCTGGAGTGCGCGTTCGTGTCAGGACCGAACGGCCCCGCCCTCTCGGACCCGTTCCTGCGCGGCGTCGACGCGGTCGTCTCCCTCGCCCCGCGCCCGCTCTACGCGGTCCTGCACGAAGCGATCTACGCCCAGGGCGGCCGCGCCACCGACTGGTCGGCCCACCGGGTCAGGGCGGAGTTCCCGGAGTTCGACGCCGGGGGCCCGGGGGCCCTGCGCTTCACCGGCGAAATGATGTACCCGTGGATGTTCGACGAGGACCCGGCGCTCGTCCCGCTCAAGGCCACCGCCGACGCGCTCGCCCGCCACACGGACTGGCCGGCTCTCTACGACCTCGACCGGCTCGCCGCGAACGAGGTACCGGTGGCCGCCGCCGTCTACCACGACGACATGTTCGTCGACCGTGAGCAGTCGCTGGCGACCGCGTCGTTGGCGCGCGGCCTGCGCCCGTGGGTCTCCGACCGGCATCTGCACGACGGCGTCAAGGCGGACCCGGCGGTCCTGGACCGGCTCCTCGCGATGACGTCCTGACCCGCGGGATGCCCGAGCGGCGGCGCGGTCAGCCCCCGGCCACCTCGTCGAGCCGCACCACCCGCCGCTCCGCCCGCGACACCTCGCACGCCTCCGCGATCCGCAGGGCCCGCAGGGCCTCCCGGCCGTCGCACGGGTTGGGGCGTTCGCCGCGGGCGACATCGACGAAGGCCTTCAGTTCGGCCTCGTACGCGGGGGCGAAGCGTTCCAGGAAGCCGGGCCATGGCTTCGTCGCGGCGGGTGGGCCCTCGGGTTCCGTGGAGGCGATGGGGGTGCGGTCGTCGAGGCCCACGACGACCGTGTCCCGGTCGCCCGAGAGCTCCATGCGGACGTCGTAGCCGGCGCCGTTGCAGCGTGTGGACGTGGCGGTGGCGAGGGTGCCGTCGTCGAGGGTCAGGAGCGCCGCCGCCGTGTCCACGTCCCCCGCCTCCCGGAACATCGCGGGCCCGGCGTCGGACCCGGTCGCGTACACCTCGACGACCTCGCGGCCCGTCACCCACCGCAGCATGTCGAAGTCGTGGATCAGGCAGTCCCGGTAGAGGCCGCCGGAGAGCGGGAGATACGCGGCCGGGGGCGGCGCCGGGTCGGAGGTCATCGCGCGCACCGTGTGCACCCGGCCGAGCTTCCCTTCCTGGACGGCGGTCCGCGCCGCCGTGTACCCGGCGTCGAAGCGCCGCTGGAAGCCGAGCTGCAGCACCGTGCCCGCCGCCTCGACCTCCGCGAGCGCGGCCAGCGTGCCCGGCAGGTCGAGCGCGATCGGCTTCTCGCAGAACACCGGGAGCCCGGCCCGCGCCGCCCGCCCGATCAGCTCGGCGTGTGCCGCCGTCGCCGCGGTGATCACGAGCGCGTCCACGCCCCACGTGAAGATCTCGTCGACGCCGGGCGCCGCCGTCGCCCCGATCCGGTCGGCGAGCGCGGCCGCCCGCGCGGGCTCCGCGTCGGTGACGACCAGCGAGCCGACCTCCCGGTACCGCTCCAGCACGCCCGCGTGGAAGGTGCCGATGCGGCCCGTTCCGATGAGTCCGATGCGCATGGCACACAACGGTGGCGTGGTCCCGGGTGGGTGTCAATCGTTTGTCCTGACAAACACCCGGCTGCCGTGGCCGGGCTTCTTTGTCCTGACAACCTGACCTCCGGACTTCCCGTCAACATCTCACCCCCGCTACCCTCGCTCCGTGGCCAAACCCGTAGCTGACCCGACCGTCGACCTCGGCCTCAGCGTCGATCGCAGCAGCCCGGTGCCGCTCTACTTCCAGCTGTCCCAGCAGCTGGAGGCGGCGATCGAGCGCGGCGCCCTGACCCCCGGCAGCCTGCTCGGCAACGAGATCGAGCTCGCCGGGCGCCTCGGCCTGTCCCGGCCCACCGTCCGCCAGGCCATCCAGTCCCTCGTCGACAAGGGGCTGCTCGTGCGCCGCCGCGGCGTCGGCACCCAGGTCGTGCACAGCCAGGTCAAGCGCCCCCTCGAACTGTCCAGCCTGTACGACGACCTGGAGGCGGCCGGTCAGCGCCCCGAGACCCGGGTCCTCGGCAACACCCTCGTGCCGGCCTCCGCCGAGATCGCCGCCGCGCTCGGCGTCGCGGAGGGCGAGGACGTGCACCGCGTCGAGCGGCTGCGGCTCGCGCACGGCGAACCGGTCGCGTACCTCCGCAACCACCTGCCCACCGGACTGCTCGCGCTCGACGACCAGCGGCTCGCGGCGACCGGCCTGTACCGCCTGATGCGGGCCGCCGGCATCACCCTGCACAGCGCCCGCCAGTCCGTCGGCGCCCGCGCCGCCACCGCAGTCGAGGCCGAGCGGCTCGGTGAGCAGGAGGGCGCGCCGCTGCTCACCATGGAGCGCACGACGTACGACGACACGGGCCGCGCGGTCGAGTTCGGCTCGCACACGTACCGGGCCTCCCGCTACTCCTTCGAGTTCCAACTCCTCGTACGCTCCTGACCGTTGGGCGTCCGAATGTTCTGACAAAGTCATTGACGCTGCGATGGGACCCCGCTACAAACTCCTCCAGCCGCACCGGGCGGCCGGAGGAGAGGTGGCTCCACCATGCGCACGAACCGCACAGGCCGTACGGCCGCAGGCTGCCTAGTCGTCGTTTCCGTGATCGCGCTCGCCGCCGGTTGCAGTGGCTCGGGCGGCAAGGACTCCGAGGACAAGGACGACGGCGGCGGAGGCGGCGGCAAGGCCGTGAACACGCCCCGCATGAAGATCGCGCTGGTCTCGCACTCGGGCGAGGGCGACACCTTCTGGGACATCGTGCGCAAGGGCGCCCAGCAGGCCGCCGACAAGGACAACGTCCAGTTCCTCTACTCCAACGACAAGGAGGCCAAGGGGCAGGCCGAGCTGGTGCAGGCCGCGATCGACAAGAAGGTCGACGGGATCGTCGTCACGCTCGCCAAGCCGCAGGCCATGGAGCCAGTGCTCGCGAAGGCGAAGGCCGCGGGCATCCCGGTCGTCTCGATCAACTCCGGCTCGGAGTTCTCGCAGAAGTTCGGCGCGCTCAGCCACATCGGCCAGGAGGAGGGCGTGGCGGGGGAGGCGGTCGGCAGCGAGCTGGCGAAGCAGGGGAAGAAGAAGACCCTGTGCGTCATCCACGAGCAGGGCAACGTCTCCCTGGAGCAGCGCTGCGACGGCGTCCGCAAGACCTTCAAGGGCAGCGTCGAGAACCTCAACGTAGAGGGCACGAACGCGCCCTCCGCCCAGTCGTCCATCGAGGCGAAGCTCCAGGCGGACAAGGACATCGACGCGGTCGTCGCGCTCGGCGCCCCGATCGCGGCGCTCGCCGTGAAGGCCAAGGACGGCGCGGGCAGCAAGGCGGAGATCTCCACGTTCGACCTGAACGCCGAGGTCGTACGCCGGCTGAAGGCAAAGGAGGTCACGTTCGCCGTCGACCAGCAGCCGTATCTGCAGGGCTATCTGGCGGTGGACGAACTGTGGCTCCACAAGACGAACGCGAACGTGCTCGGCGGCGGCAAGCCCGTCTTCACGGGCCCGGCGATCGTCACCGAGAAGGACGTGCCGCAGCTGGAGAAGTACACCGCGCGCGGTACCCGGTGAATGGATGCATGATCCCCGTGACCCATACTTGTGCGTTTGGGACCGGAATGAGGTCCTCTAGGACCGGATCAATCGGGTCCTTCAGGACCGGATCACGGTCCGCCGGGGTCGGCCCGCCGATCCCGGTCGATGACGCAGCAGACCAAGAAGGGCACGGCCTCGTGGCACGGTTTCGGACCTGGGTGAGCATCGCGGTTGCGGGGGCTCTCGGCCTCTCGCTCGCAGGGTGCAGCAGCACCGGCGGCAAGCGGGCGGAGGACGCCAGGAAGTCCCAGGCTGCGCAGGGCAGGGCGGCGGTGGACACGCCCCGCTGGACCTTCGCCATGATCACCCATTCGGGCGATGGCGACACCTTCTGGGACATCGTCCAGAACGGCGCCAAGCAGGCGGCCACCAAGGACAACATCAACTTCCTCTACTCGCACAACGAGGAGGCGAACCAGCAGGCGCAGCTCGTCGACGCGGCCATCGACAAGAAGGTCGACGGAATCATCGTCACGCTCGCCAAGCCGGACGCCATGAAGTCCGCCCTGGCCCGCGCGAAGAAGGCCGGCATCCCCGTGATCACCGTGAACTCGGGCTCCGAGATCTACAAGAAGTACGGCGCGATCACGCACATCGGCCAGGACGAGACCATCGCCGGCGAGGCCGTCGGCAAGGAGCTCAACAAGCGCGGTAAGAAGAAGGCGCTGTGCGTCCTGCACGAGCAGGGCAACGTCGGCCACGAGCAGCGCTGCGAGGGCGCCAAGAAGACCTTCGACGGCAAGATGACGAACCTGTACGTCGAGGGCACCAACATGCCCGACGTGCAGTCCTCCATCGAGGCCAAGCTGCAGTCCGACACGTCCATCGACTCGGTCGTCACGCTCGGCGCCCCGTTCGCCGCCACCGCCGTGAAGGCCAAGGAGGACGCGGGCAGCAAGGCCGAGATCGAGACCTTCGACCTCAACGACAAGGTCGCGCAGGAGCTCCAGGACGGCGACCTCGGCTTCGCCGTCGACCAGCAGCCCTATCTCCAGGGCTACGAGGCCGTGGACCTGCTCTGGCTCTACCGGTACAACGCCAATGTGCTCGGCGGCGGACAACCGGTCCTGACAGGTCCCGAGGTCGTCACCAAGGACCAGGCCGCGAAGCTCCAGGAGTACGCGAAGCGGGGGACCCGATGAGCAGCGCGACAACCACGCCGGAGAAAACCGACGAACGGCTGGTCAGGACCTCGCCCTGGAAGAAGCTGCTCGGCCGCCCCGAACTGGGCTCGGTCATCGGCGCCGTCGCCGTATTCATCTTCTTCGTGATCTTCGCGGACAGCTTCCTGCGGGCGACCAGCCTCGCGACGGTCCTGTACGCGTCCTCGACCCTCGGCATCATGGCCGTGCCGGTGGCACTGCTGATGATCGGCGGCGAGTTCGACCTGTCGGCGGGCGTCATGGTCACGTCCTCGGCGCTGATCTCGTCGATGTTCAGCTACCAGATGACGGCGAACACCTGGGTGGGCGTCGGCGTCTCGCTCCTGGTGACGCTCGCCATCGGCGTCTTCAACGGCGTCATGCTGACCCGCACCAAACTCCCCAGCTTCATCATCACGCTCGGCACGTTCCTGATGCTGACGGGCATGAACCTGGGCTTCACCAAGCTGATCAGCGGCACCGTCTCCACGAAGTCGATCGCCGACATGGAGGGCTTCCAGTCGGCCAAGTCCGTCTTCGCCTCCACGTTCAGCATCGGCGGCGTCGACTTCAAGATCACGATCCTGTGGTGGCTCGCCCTCGTCCTCGTGGCGACCTGGATCCTGCTCCGTACCCGCGTCGGCAACTGGATCTTCGCGGTCGGCGGCGACCTCGACGCGGCCCGCGCGGTGGGCGTCCCGGTCAACAAGACGAAGATCGGCCTCTACATGGGCGTCGCGTTCGGCGCCTGGATCTCCGGCCAGCACCTGCTCTTCTCCTACGACGTCGTGCAGTCCGGCGAGGGCGTCGGCAACGAGCTGATCTACATCGTCGCGGCCGTCATCGGCGGCTGCCTGATCACCGGCGGCTACGGCTCCGCGGTCGGCGCGGCGATCGGCGCGCTGATCTTCGGCATGACCAGCAAGGGCATCGTGTTCGCCGAGTGGAACTCGGACTGGTTCAAGTTCTTCCTCGGGGCGATGCTGCTCCTCGCGACCCTGCTCAACGCGTGGGTCCGCAAGCGCGCGGAGGCGAGCAAATGACGACTGATACGCGTACGCCGCTGGTGGAGCTGGACGGCGTCAGCAAGTTCTACGGCAACATCCGCGCCCTCGACGACGTCTCGCTCGTCGTCAACGCGGGCGAGATCTCCTGCGTCCTCGGCGACAACGGCGCGGGCAAGTCGACCCTCATCAAGATCATCGCGGGTCTGCACCAGCACGACGGCGGCCGGTTCGCGATCGAGGGCGAGGAGACCCGCCTCAGCAACCCGCGCGACGCCCTGAACCGGGGCATCGCCACGGTCTACCAGGACCTCGCGGTCGTCCCGCTGATGCCGGTGTGGCGCAACTTCTTCCTCGGCTCCGAACCCACGAAGGGCACGGGCCCCTTCAAGCGCCTGGACGTCGAGCTCATGCGGCGCACGACGCACGAGGAACTGGCTCGCATGGGCATCGACCTGCGCGACGTCGACCAGCCGATCGGCACGCTGTCCGGCGGCGAGCGCCAGTGCGTCGCCATCGCCCGCGCCGTCTACTTCGGCGCGAAGGTCCTCGTCCTCGACGAGCCGACGGCGGCGCTCGGCGTCAAGCAGTCGGGTGTGGTCCTGAAGTACGTCGCGGCGGCCCGTGACGCGGGTCTCGGCGTGGTGCTGATCACGCACAACCCGCACCACGCGTACCTCGTGGGCGACCGGTTCGTGCTGCTCAAGCGGGGCGGGATGTTCGGCAGCCACGCGCGCGACGAGATCACGCTCGACGAGCTGACCCGGCAGATGGCGGGCGGCTCCGAACTGGACGACCTCCGTCACGAGCTGGAGCGGGCGCCGGTGCCGACGCATTTGGGCGGGCATACGGCCGACGGCGCCGAGAAGTAGGGCCTTCCGTTACGCGCGTGCGTGTGCGTCTTTCGGCTCTTGCGGGCGGCCGCGCGTCGCGTCGTTGGTCGCCTTTGCGCAGTTCCCCGCGCCCCTTTCAGGGGCGCGGGGAACTGCGC